>NZ_JARD01000012.1:0-443641 GCF_000708345.1 Microbacterium sp. Cr-K32
GAGCAGCAGCGGGTGCCGGAGCAGCAGCGGGTGCCGGAGCAGCAGCGGGTGCAGGAGCAGCAGGTGCCTCGGAAGCGGGCGCTGCGCCGGAACCGACACGTGCGAGCACAGCGCCGACGGCGACGGTCTCGTCCTCGCCGGCCACGATCTCCTGCAGTACGCCGGCGACCGGCGACGGGATCTCGGTGTCGACCTTGTCGGTGGAGATCTCCAGAAGGGCCTCGTCGACGGCGACGGTGTCGCCGACCTGCTTCAGCCAGCGGGTGACGGTTCCCTCGGTGACGCTCTCGCCCAGTTCGGGAAGCACGATGTCTGTCGCATCGCCGGCGGGTGCGGCAGGTGCGGACTCAGCGGCGGGCGCCGGTGCTTCTGCGGCGGGGGTCGGAGCCTCTGCAGCCGGGGTCTCTTCGGCAGCGGGAGATGCCTCGGCTGGCGCTTCTTCCGCAGCGGGTGCGGCGGCGGCGGGAGCATCTGCGGCCGGAGCCGCGGCGCTGCCATCGCCGATGCGCGCGAGGAGCGCGCCGACCTCGACGGTCTCGTCCTCGGCCACGAGGATCTCCTCGATCACGCCGCTGACGGGGGAGGGGATCTCGGTGTCGACCTTGTCGGTCGAGATCTCGAGCAGGCCCTCGTCCGCCTGCACGGTGTCTCCCACCTGCTTGAGCCAGCGGGTGACCGTACCCTCTGTGACGCTCTCGCCGAGAGCGGGGAGGACGACGGATGTGCTCATGACTGAGTCTCCTTCAGGAAGTTGTATGACGCTTGTCTAGCTTAGTGACTCGGGCACCGGTTGGTGCTCAGAGGGCGTGCAGGGGCTTGCCGGCCAGGGCGAGGAAGGCCTCGCCGAGTGCCTCGCTCTGGGTCGGGTGTGCGTGGATCAGAGGAGCGATGTCCTCCGGGTGCGCCTCCCAGGCGACGGCGAGCTGCCCCTCGGTGATGAGCTCGCCGACGCGGTCGCCGAGCAGGTGCACACCGATGACGGGGCCGTCTTTGAGGCGGACGACCTTCACGAGACCACCCGTTCCGATGATCTCGCTCTTGCCGTTCCCGGCGAGGTTGTACTCGTAGGCGACGATCGCGTCCGCGCCGTGTTCAGCAGCGGCGGCTTCCTCGGTCACTCCGACCGACGCGACCTCGGGGCTGGAATAGGTGACCTTGGGGATCTGCAGATCGGGAACGTTGACGGGGGAGAGGCCGGCGATCCGTTCGGCGACGGCGATGCCCTGCTGGAATCCGCGGTGCGCGAGCTGGAGGCCGGGGACGATGTCGCCGACGGCCCAGAGCCCCGGGACCCCGGTGCGCAGGTCGTCGTCGACGATCACGAAGCCGCGGTCCAGAGTGACACCGGCCTCTGCGAAGCCGAGGTCGGCCGTCGCCGGCCCGCGTCCGACGGCGACGAGCAGGTAGTCGGCCGTGAACTCCTTGCCGTCCTCGAGCGTGACCGTGACGGACGAGTCGTCCTGCGTGGCCGTCTGGAAGCGGGTCCCGAGGGAGTACTGGATGCCACGGCGGCGGAATGCCCTCTCCAGGCCCTTGCTGAGCGCGATGTCCTCGTTCGGGACGAGGTGCGGCAGCGCTTCGATGATGGTGACCTCGGAGCCGAAGGAGCGCCAGACGCTCGCGAACTCGACGCCGATGACACCACCGCCGAGGATCAGGACGCGGTCGGGGACGACATCCAGAGCAAGCGCCTGCTCGCTGGTGAGGATCCGTCCGCCGATCTCGAGGCCGGGGAGCGATCGGCTGTACGAACCGGTCGCGAGCACGACGTCCGCACCGACGTAGATGTCATCGCCGACGCTGATGCTGCGGTCTGGATTCAGTCGACCGAGCCCGGTGACGGTGGTGATGCCGCGAGCTTTGACGAGACCTTCGAGACCCTTGAACTTCTTGGCGACGATGCCCTCGCGATACGTGCGGACGCCGACGGGGTCGATGCCTTCCAGGGACGCCGTCACACCGACCGACGCGGCATCGCGCACATGCTCGGCGACCTCGGCCGCATGCAGGAGTGCCTTGGTCGGGATGCAGCCGCGGTGCAGGCAGGTGCCGCCGACCTTGTCCTTCTCGATCAATGCGACGGACTTGCCGAGCTCACTCGCGCGCAATGCAGCGGCATAGCCGCCGCTTCCGCCGCCCAGGACGACGATGTCGAAGGTGTGGGTTGTCATATGTCATGCCTCCGTGTGGGATGCTTCGGCGAAGGCGACGATCGATCGGACCATCGCCCCTGTGGGGCCCTTCTCGGTGAAGCCGTACGGGGCGCCGGCGTGTTCGCCGGAGCCGGCGATGTCGAGGTGCACCCAGGGGATGCGCGGGGCGTCCTCGGCCTCCGACCTGCGCCCGACGAACCGGCGCAGGAACAGGCCGGCATAGGAGGCACCGCCCATCCGGTCGCCCATGTTGGCGTTCTGGAGATCGGCGATGGGGGACTCGAGCGACTCCTCCATGTACTCCGGCAGCGGCATGTGCCAGGCCGGTTCGTCGACCTGTGCGGTCGCGGAGATGAACGCGGAGACCGTCTCGACGTCGCCGAAGACACCCGTGTGCCGGTGGCCGAGCGCGGCGACGATGGCACCCGTGAGGGTCGCCACGTCGATGATGACGTCGGGATTCTCTCGGCTCGCGGCGACCAGACCGTCCGCCAGGACGAGGCGGCCCTCAGCGTCGGTGTTCTGCACCTCCACCGTGGTGCCGTCGAGGATGCGGATGACGTCGCCGGGGCGCAGAGCGCGGCCCGAGGGCATGTTGTCGGTGATGCAGAGCCAGGCCGTCACGTGGACAGGGAGCCCGAGAGTCGCGATCGCGCGGATCGCGGCGAGAGATGTCGCTGCTCCGGCCATGTCGAACTTCATGCCGACCATCGATGCGGCGGGCTTCAGCGACAGCCCGCCGGTGTCGAAGGTGATGCCCTTGCCGACCAGCGCGATGTGTCGCGATGCGTCGGCGGGGGAGTAGTCGAGGCGGACCAGGCGCGGGGGGCGGTCGGAGCCCTGCCCCACGCCGAGGATGCCGCCGAAGCCCTGCTCGGCGAGGTCTTTCTCGTCGAGGATCTCGACCGTGACGTCGAGGTCGGCGACGCTGTCGGCGGCGCTCTGGGCGAGCTGGGCAGGGCTCTGCCACTCGGCGGGAACGTTCACGAGGTCCTTGACGAGGGCGACGGCGTCGCCGAGGACCTGAGCATGCTCGGCGTCCTCGTCGTCGAGGGCGGCGTGCAGGGTGATCGTGGTGGCGCGAGCCTTGCCCTTCTCCGTCCGGTACCCGTCGAATTTGTGTCCGCCGAGCACCGCGCCTTCTGCTGCCGGCGCGGCGAAGGACTCCAGGCCGTCGGCGAGGGCGATGGCGACGTGCTCGAAACCGGCGAGGGTGCGCAGCGCTGTCCCGGTCGCATTGCGCACCGCAGCGGGGTCAGGCGCGTTGCCGACGCCGACGACGGCCAGCGGCAACGACGTCACCTCCGGGGCGTACACGCGCGCGAACGATCCTGCGGAGCCGGTGAAGCCGATACCGGCCAACGCATCGGCGAGGCCGGGATAACCGGCCAGTGAATCCGCCGAATCAGGGAGAGCGGCGACGACGAGCACTGCGGCATCTGCAGCGCTTCCGGGGAACTGAGCGGTGGTGTGCGAGAGCACGGGAAGCGTCATGCCTCCATCCTAGGATCTCTGTCGCAGCATGGTCGCGCGCCCTCGTGGCGCGTGTTCGCTCTCAGCATGATGCTCCGCGCCCCGGCCCCCAGCCCTGCTCGTAGCATGGACACATGCCCTTCTCCGGTGAGATCCACGAACGCGTCGCGAATGCGCCGACAGTGCCGCACGGCCTGCCCCTGGTGCTCCTTCTCACCGGTTTCACCGACGCGGGCAGCGCGGTGTCCGGCCTGATCGACCACCTGAGGGAGACCGCGTCGCCGGAAACCGTCGTGGTGTTCGACAACGATGCCCTGCTGGACTATCGCGCCCGTCGACCGGTGATCGCCTTCGACCAGGACCACCTCACCGAATTCCGGCCGCCGCGTCTCGAGCTGTCGCTTGCGACGGACGCGCTCGGTCGTCCCTTCCTGCTCCTCGCCGGGTACGAGCCCGACTTCGCGTGGAACCGCTTCGCGAGCACCGTCCTCGCCCTGGCGGCGGAGTTCGAGGTGTCGGGACTGCACTGGGTGCATTCGATCGCCATGCCTGTTCCGCACACACGTCCGATCGGTACGACCGTCAGCGGCAACCGCCGTGAGCTCACGGTCGCGCACTCCGTCTGGCGTCCGCGCACCCAGGTGCCGGCGACCGCCGGTCACCTCCTCGAGTTCCGGTTCGTCGAGAGCGGCGACCCCGCCGTCGGATTCGTGCTCCTCGTGCCGCACTACCTCGCCGAGACCGAGAATCCAGAAGCGGTGATCGCCGCGGCAGAGAGGCTGATGGCCTCGACCGGTCTGGTGCTGATGCTGGACGCCGTACAGGAGCGCCGCGAGGACTACCTGGCGCGCGTCGACGAGCAGGTCGCCGGGAACGATGAGCTGCAGCAGATGGTGCATAACCTCGAGCGCCGATATGACGCGTACATGGCGGGACGCAATCCCGATGACGACTCGTACGACGAGGGCGGGTTCAGTGAGCGGGACCTTCCCAGCGCCGACGAGCTCGCTGCGGAACTGGAGCGCTACCTGGCGTCGCGTCCGTCGGGCGACGAGGACAAGCCCGGTCGCAACTGACACGGATCCGCGAGAACTTCGTCGTAATGCATCCGCATCGCCACACGTGTGCGATACTAGGACTCTGACCCGTTGTCAATCAGTGTTTTCGAGCGCTGGACTTGACAAGGGTCTTACTAGTGTCCGAAATGTCCCGGGGCTACACAGCAGCTCCGTGAAAGGCGAAACGTGACTCCTGCCACGACGAAGAACACCCGGACGAAGAAGGCTGCCGAAGAGACGACCACCGACGCTCCGGTCGAGGCCGATGCGCCCGAGAAGCCCGCGCCCCTGAGCGCGGCGAAGCGTGCTGCCGCGAAGCGCGCCCCCGTCAAGAAGAAGAAGTCCGAGGACGTCGTCGAAGAAGACGAGGCCCCCGCCGCTGCTGCGGTCGAGGACGACGAGGACGAGGACGCGAAGCCGAAGTTCACCGAGCCGCTCCCGACCGGCGCGATCGTCATCTCGTCGAACGACGATGAAGACGTTCCCGTCTACTCGACGCAGATCACCGGTGCGACTGCCGACCCTGTCAAGGACTACCTGAAGCAGATCGGAAAGGTCGCGCTCCTGAACGCGGCCGAAGAGGTCGAGCTCGCGATGCGCATCGAGGCGGGTCTGTTCGCCGAGGAGAAGTTGTCGGCGATGACCGCGGCCGAGAAGACGAGCCAGCTCGGACTCGACCTGCAGTGGGTCGCCCGCGACGGACAGCGTGCCAAGAGCCACCTGCTCGGCGCGAACCTCCGACTCGTCGTCTCGCTCGCCAAGCGCTACACGGGCCGCGGCATGCAGTTCCTGGACCTGATCCAGGAGGGCAACCTCGGCCTCATCCGCGCGGTCGAGAAGTTCGACTACACCAAGGGCTTCAAGTTCTCGACGTACGCCACGTGGTGGATCCGCCAGGCGATCACCCGTGCGATGGCCGACCAGGCCCGCACGATCCGCATCCCGGTGCACATGGTCGAGGTCATCAACAAGCTCGCGCGAGTGCAGCGTCAGATGCTGCAGGATCTCGGCCGCGAACCCACGCCGGAAGAGCTCAGCCGTGAGCTCGACATGACGCCCGAGAAGGTCGTCGAGGTGCAGAAGTACGGCCGCGAGCCGATCTCGTTGCACACGCCGCTGGGTGAAGACGGCGACAGCGAGTTCGGCGACCTGATCGAGGACACCGAGGCCGTGGTTCCGGCCGACGCGGTGGGCTTCACCATGCTGCAGCGTCAGCTGGAGCAGCTGCTCGACTCGCTCTCCGAGCGCGAAGCCGGCGTGATCCGGATGCGTTTCGGCCTGGGCGACGGTCAGCCGAAGACTCTCGACCAGATCGGCGACACCTTCGGCGTGACGCGTGAGCGCATCCGTCAGATCGAGTCGAAGACCATGGCGAAGCTCCGGCACCCGAGCCGTTCGCAGTCCCTGCGGGACTACCTCGAATGAGCCAGGCGAACGACGGCAAGGCGCTCGAGGCGAGCGTCGACGGCAAGAGCTATGCGCGTATCCCGCTGCGTACCCGTGTGGTCATGCCCGAGGACGACCTCGATGCGATCATCACGGAGTACGCCAAGGACGCCGTGCAGCCGGGCGACCTGCTGTTCGTGACGGAGAAGATCGTGGCGATCACCCAGGGGCGGTCGTACCGTCTCGACGAGATCAAGCCGCGCAAGCTCGCCCTGTTCCTCTCCAAGTACGTCACCCGCACGCCGTACGGCATCGGGCTCGGCATGCCGGAGACGATGGAGATGGCGCTGCGGGAGTGCGGCACTCCGCGGATCCTGTTCGCGTCGGCCGTGGCAGCGGTCACCAAGGCGTTCGGTCGTCGTGGTGACTTCTACCGCATCGCGGGTGACAAGGCGCGGGCCATCGACGGTCCCACCAAGCACACCATCCCTCCGTACAACGAGGCTGTCGTGCTCGGACCGAAGGATCCCGACGGCGTGGCCGCGCGGCTGAAGGCACTGATCGGTGGCCAGGCAGAGGTGGCAGTGGTCGATATCAACGACCTCGGCGGCAACATCCTCGGGTCGACGCTCGACAAGGACGGCGAGCGTCGTCTGGTCAAGATCCTCGGGGACAACCCGCTCGGACAGGGGCTCGAGTCCACACCGCTCGGCATCGTCCGCGCAGTCTGACCTCTGTCATCTGATCCGCTCAGAACGATGACGAAGGCCCCGGATGCTCGGCATCCGGGGCCTTCGTCATCTCTGTCTCAGAAACCGATGACTTCGCGGTACCGAGGTTTGTGGCCCGTGCGGATACCGGTGACGCTGGGCTTGTTCTCGTAGACTCCGGCGCCCCAGTTGCCCTCGACGAGGACGGGACCGTCCGGGGAGACGACGACGTCCCAACCGACGTACTGCACCTGGGGCACGACGCGGGCGACTTCGTCGATGAACGCGCGCACCTCGTCCATGTAGGGCAGCTGGAAGTCGGCGATGCGGAAACCCGAGTCCGGGTGCGTCTCGTGCACGTGCCCGTGCGAGTCGTACCCGGCACCGACGGCATGACCGTTCTCGTCGAGCATCGTGTAGAAGCCGCCGAAGGTCATCTGATCGCTCACCGCACCGCGACCGAACTTCTGGGCCATGGCGAGGATGTGCGCCTTCTCACCATCGAAGAACGCGGTGATGCGGGTGGTGTTCACCGTGCCGGGGCACACGGCCGCAAGCGCGTCGTGCTGGCGGATCACCTCTTCGATCAGCAGCTCGCCTCGAGCGAGGAGCCCCTGGTGGAAATCGTTCCAGTCGGTGATGTCGGCGGCGTGATAGCGATGCACTCCGGTTCCGGCCTGTCCCACAGGTTCCTTCGTGACGATCGTGCCGAGTCGCTGTGTGAACTCGCGCACCGCGTCGGCGTTGCCCTGGTCGACGACCATCCATTCGCGGTGCAGGTGGTCGGAGAACTGCTTGTCGAACTCGACCTTGTCCTGGAAGATCCAGCGGTAGTCAGGGTGGTCATACCGCTGCGAGAGCTGGTTCGAGACGGGATGCGTCATGTAGGTGTCGCGCTCGGCCTTCGTCAGCATCGCGAAGTCGTAGTCGATGTAGTCCTGGAACCCGACGTTGTGGCGCGCGGCCGACCAGAGCATGTCCGCGACGATGGCGGGGACGGCCTTGTGATGCTGAGCGGATGCCTCCTTGGCGCGTTCCACCACCGATCCGACGTCGATGCGGCGGGCACGTCCCATCAGATAGCGGATGCGGGGCGCGAGGGAAAGACGAGACATGAGGCTCCAGGGTCGGGGTCCCCACCAGTCTACGGGGGCCGGGACGGCCGACCTGAGAGCCGGAAGCTAGGGTGGAAGACGTGTGTGAGACGACTTCCAGCGCCCTGCCGCGTGCGATGATCTCCCGTTCGGCCCTGGCCGCGGGCGCCTTTGCTGCCGTGTCGGCAGGCGGCCGAGTCGCCGATCTTCGGCGTGACGCCTGGGGTCATGGTGTTCTCGCCGTCGCGCAGCTCGTGACGGCCGCAGGAGCCGAGCGAGTGCTCGTCGACGCCCGCGGAGAGGTGGAGGCGTTGCAGCTCGAGGGAATCGACGGCGTCACGACGGGTGAGCCGGACATCGACGCGACGCTCCTCTACGGTCTTCCTGATGCGACCGGACGCACGAGGACGCGACCGGTGATGCGGCTGACGGGTCGCGTCCTCTCCACCAAGGGGCTCCGGCCGGGAGACGCCGTCTCCTACGGTTACACCTACCGCGCCTCGCGTGAGACCACGGTGGCGCTGGTGACCGGTGGGTACGCCCAAGGCATCGTGCGCGCGCTCGGAAACCGTGCCGAGGTCGAGATCGACGGCGCAGCTCGCCCCATCGTCGGCCGGGTCGCCATGGACGTCTGCGTCGTCGACCTCCAAGGCGCGGATGCCGAGGCGGGCGCGGAGGTCACGTACTTCGGCGGCGAGGGTCAGGCGGGATCCGCCATCGCGCACTGGGCCGCCGTCACCGGAATGAGCCCGGCGGAACTCGTCACCGTCGCCGGCGCACATGCCGTGCGGGGGTGGGAGGCATGAGCCGTCCGGAGCTGCGCCTGAGCAGCAGCACGTTCCGGGCGAACATCGACGTGGTACGCGCCCGAGTGGCGCCGTCGACGTTGATGCTCGTGCTCAAGGACGACGCATACGGCCACGGACTCTCGTGGGCCGTCGAGTCCGCGGCCGACGCGGGCGTCACGTGGTTCGGCAGCTATGACATCCGTACCGGGTTGACCGTGCGCAGGATCGCCGGCGGCGACGCCAGGATCTTCGCGTGGGTGACGTCGACGGACGCCGAGATCGACGACGCCCTCATGCAGAGGCTTGACCTCGGGGTGGGCACGAGCGACTACCTTCGGCGGATCATCACGCGCGCAGAGGCGCTCGGCACGTCCGCGCGCGTGCACCTGAAGATCGACACCGGCCTTCATCGCAACGGCATCCTGCCCGACGATTGGGCTGCGGCCGTCGCTGTCGCGCGCGACGCCGAGCGCGCAGGACTCCTGGAGTTCGAGGGGGTGTGGAGCCATATCGCCGAGGCGAGCGACGCGGACGACGACGTCGCACAATCGGTGTTCCTCGAAGCGGTCCGTACCGTGGCGGATTCGGGGACGACCCCTGCCGCGCTTCACCTGACCGCGTCGGCGGCGTCCTGGTGGCGCCCCGAACTGCGCGGAACGGTCTCGCGCATCGGAGCCTTCTGTTATGGCATCCGATCCGCAGACGGACCGGAACTGGAAGGCATCCTCCCGGCTGCGAGCCTCGTCGCGCCCGTCATCAGCGTCCAGCGGGACGACGTGACCATCGGCATCGGCAGTTTCGACGGATTCCCTTCGACACTGGCAGGAAGTCGCGTCGGCACATCTGCCGGAACGCGCACCCTCACGTCGGTGGGACATACGACGTCGACTGTCGAAGGCTGGGCAGGAGCGAGAG
Organism: Microbacterium sp. Cr-K32; assembly: GCF_000708345.1. Classification (NCBI taxonomy): domain Bacteria; kingdom Bacillati; phylum Actinomycetota; class Actinomycetes; order Micrococcales; family Microbacteriaceae; genus Microbacterium; species Microbacterium sp. Cr-K32. The sequence goes on from NZ_JARD01000012.1 coordinate 9,578, forward strand.
CGGGGGATCAGGTCGTGGTCTTCGGCGCCGGGACGCACGGAGAGACGTCGGCGACGACTCTCGCTGAGCGTATCGATACCGTGGGAGAAGAGATCCTCACCCGGCTCACATCACGTGTGCGGAGAGTCGTCGCCGATTGATTCGTGTGCGCTGACCGCAGTCGACTGACCGGGACCAGTCGACATGCGTCAGGATGCGATCAGACCGTCTCGACGAGGCGGGCGGTTTCGTCGTGCCAGCTGGTCGCGATGCTGCGGAGCTTCTCTTCGTACTTGCGGCCGTGGTGGGCGCAGAACAGGAGCTCGGATCCGTTGACCTCAGCGGCGATGTACGCCTGAGCGCCGCATGAATCACAGCGATCCATGGCGGTCAGGCGGAACTCGACGGTGGAGGTGTCACGTTCGGTCGTTGCGTTCATCTCGGTGCCTCCTCGGGTGTCGGCTTCGCTGGGGGATTTGGTCAATACAACCACGCCCCACCTGTGCGCATGCCCGGTTTGCGGCGTGTTTCGCTCAGCGCGTACGCGACCCCCGTCGAGTAGCCCTCCGCGGGGAGTGTCTGCGGAGCCGGAACGACTCGCGAGATTAGACTCGGAGATTGTGAATGCCGAGTACTCCGCCCATCATCTCCAGGTGCTTGAAGGCCTCGAGGCCGTCCGCAAGCGCCCAGGGATGTACATCGGGTCGAACGGGTCGCCCGGACTCATGCACTGCCTCTGGGAAATCATCGACAACTCCGTCGACGAGGCGGTGGCCGGCAACGGCACGAAGATCGACATCATCCTCCATGCCGACGGCAGTGTCGAGGTCCACGACCGTGGCCGCGGCATCCCGGTGGACGTCGAACCGCGCACCGGTCTGACCGGCGTCGAGGTGGTCTACACCAAACTGCACGCCGGTGGGAAGTTCGGCGGCGGGTCGTACGCGGCATCCGGCGGTCTGCATGGTGTCGGCGCCTCCGTGGTGAACGCGCTCTCCGAGCGCCTGGACGTCGAGGTCGATCGCGGCGGCAAGACCTACGCCATGTCGTTCCATCGTGGCGAACCGGGGGTCTTCGCAGACTCCGGAGAGAAGCGTCCCGACGCGCCGTTCACTCCCTTCCAGGAGAAGAGCGAGCTCCGCGTCATCGGCAAGGCGCCCCGCGGCGTGACCGGTACGCGGGTTCGCTACTGGGCCGATCGGCAGATCTTCACCAAGGACGCGGCCTTCCAGCTCTCCGAGCTCGAGACCCGCGCCCGACAGACGGCGTTCCTCGTCCCGGGTCTCGAGATCGAGGTCGCCGACAAGCGGACGAATCGTCCGGATGCTCCCGAGCTCGGCTCCGAGGACGCGGATGCCACCGGGACGGTGACGTCCTACCTCTATGAGGGCGGGATCTCGGAGTTCGTCGACTACCTCGCGGTCGATCCGCCGGTGACCGACAACTGGCGCATCCAGGGGGAGGGGACGTTCAAGGAGACCGTTCCCGTTCTGCAGGCCGACGGGCACATGGTCGCCACCGAGGTGGAGCGCGTGTGCGCCGTCGACATCGCGCTGCGGTGGGGCACCGGTTACGACACGCGCGTGCGGTCGTTCGTCAACATCATCGCGACGCCCAAGGGCGGAACCCATCAGCAGGGCTTCGAGCAAGAACTCCTCAAGGTTCTCCGCACCCAGGTCGAGCAGAACGCGCGTCGCCTCAAGGTCGGCAACGACAAGCTCGAGAAGGACGACGTCCTCGCGGGCCTCACAGCGGTGCTCACGGTGAACGTGCCCGAGCCGCAGTTCGAGGGGCAGACGAAGGAGATCCTCGGCACTCCGGCCGTCCGGCAGATCGTCGCCCAGGTGATCCGCAAGGACCTGGCCCAGCGATTCAGCTCGACCAAGCGCGACGACAAGAACCAGGCGTCGCAGCTGCTCGACAAGATCGTCTCGGAGATGAAGGCGCGCGTGTCGGCACGTGCGCACAAGGAGACGCAGCGCCGCAAGAACGCACTGGAGTCGTCGACCCTTCCGACGAAGCTCGTCGACTGCCGCACGAACGATGTCGAACGCAGCGAGCTCTTCATCGTCGAGGGAGACTCGGCGCTCGGCACCGCCAAGAACGCGCGCAACAGCGAGTTCCAGGCGCTGCTGCCGATTCGGGGAAAGATCCTCAACGTGCAGAAGGCGTCGGTCGGCGACATGTTGTCGAATGCGGAGTGCGCGTCGATCATCCAGGTGATCGGTGCAGGCTCCGGCCGGACCTTCGACATCGATGCGGCTCGCTACGGCAAGATCATCCTGATGAGCGATGCCGATGTCGACGGCGCCCACATCCGCACCCTCCTGCTCACCCTGTTCTTCCGCTACATGCGACCGCTGATCGAGCACGGCCGCGTGTTCGCCGCCGTCCCGCCGCTGCACAGGATCATCGTGATGAACCCGGGCTCGAAGCCGAACGAGACGATCTACACCTACAGCGAGCAGGAGATGCACACGCTGCTGGCGAAGCTCCGCAAGGCGGGCAAGCGCTGGCACGAGCCGATCCAGCGGTACAAGGGCTTGGGTGAGATGGACGCAGAACAGCTGGCGAACACCACGATGGACCGTTCCGGACGGCTGCTGCGTCGCGTGCGCATGGAGGATGCGGAGGCCGCGGGCCGCGTGTTCGAGCTCCTGATGGGCAACGAGGTCGCCCCGCGCCGCGAGTTCATCATCGACTCCTCCGACCGGCTGTCGCGCGAGTCGATCGACGCCTGAGCCCCGGAGACACGGAAGAAGCCGGCACGGGTCATCCCATGCCGGCTTCTTCGCTGCAGGCGGTCACCCCGCCTGCGGAGCACTCAGACCAGGGTGCGGCCGATGCTGCCGATCACGCCTTCTACGGGCTGTCCGGAGGCATCGCGACGTGCGCCGGTCTCGGGAAGCTTGCGCACGGCACCGGTCGGATCGACCGCCAGCGGTGGCTGGGGCCCGACCCACGCGACCGTGAGGCGATCCTCACCCTTCAGGAATGCGTGCGCGCGCACGCCGCCCGTGGCGCGACCCTTGGCCGGGTACTCGGTGAACGACGAGACCTTCGCGCGCCCCGGCTCCGTGCCGGGAAGTGCGCTGTCGCCTCCGGAGACGGTGGCGACGACCGACTCGGTGGCGGGATCGACGACACCGAAGAAGAGGACCGATGCCCCGGAGCTGAGCTTGACGCCGGCCATGCCGCCGGCCGGCGCTCCCTGCGGGCGCACGGCGGAGGCCGAGAAGTGCAGCAGTTGCGCGTCGGTCGTGACGAACACCAGTTCGGCGTCGTCCGGCGCCTCGGCCGCGCCCACCACCGTGTCGCCCTGCTTCAGGCCGATGACCTCGAGGTCGGGCCGCACGGGAAGCGCGGACGGGACGATGCGCTTGACCGTACCCTGGGCGGTGCCGACGGCGATCGGCGTATCGCTGTCGAACCGCACGAAACCGAGAACCCGCTCGCCCTTCGTCGTGATCCCGAGGTAGTCGCGCAACGGCGTGCCGGCAGCGAGCTGAACCGAGGTGGCAGGCACGGAAGGCAGGTCGACGGGGGAGAAGCGGACGACGCGTCCGAGGTTCGTGAGCGCTCCGAGCTCGGCCCTGACCGTGGTCTCGACCGTGGTCAGGATCGCGTCGTGCTTGCTACGACGTGCCGGGGAAGTGAGCTCCTGCCCTTCGCCGAGGTCGACTCGGACCGTGCGCCCGGTGGTCGAGAGGATGAGCACCGTGGGGGCGTCGGCGATCTGCAGGTCGACCGCGCCCTTGGTGGCGCGGGGCTTGGGCGGTGCGGCGTTCATGAGCAGTGTGCGCCGGGGCGTGCCGTACGCGTCGGCCGCGGCATCGAGTTCCTTCGCGACCGCGGCGCGCAGCAGCACGGGGCTCCCCAGCAGTTCGCGGAGGGCAGCGATCTCGGCCAGCAACGCGTCTCGTTCGGTCTCGAGCTCGATGCGGGAGAACTTCGTCAGACGGCGCAGACGCAGCTCGAGGATGTACTCCGCCTGCAGCTCGCTCAGATCGAAGACCGAGCGCAGGCGGGTGCGGGCCTGCTCCGAGTCGTCGGATGAGCGGATGACCTGGATGACCTCGTCGATGTCGAGGATCGCGATGAGCAGCCCCTCGACGAGGTGCAGACGCTCCTCGCGCCGCTTCAGGCGGTAGCGGCTGCGCCGGGTGATGACCTCGAGGCGGTGGCCCACGTAGACGCTCAGCATCTCCTTGAGCCCGAGCGTGCGCGGCTGGCCTTCGACCAGAGCGACGTTGTTGATGCTGAACGAGTCTTCCAGCGGCGTCAGACGGTAGAGCTGTTCGAGGACGGCGTTCGGGTCGAAGCCGGTCTTGATGCCGATCGCGACGCGGAGTCCGTGGTTGCGGTCGGTGAGGTCGGTGACGTCGCTGATGCCCTGCAGCTTCTTCGACTGCACGGCGTCGCGGATCTTCTCCAGCAGACGCTCGGGGCCGACCATGTACGGCAGTTCCGACACGATGATGCCGGTGCGCCGAGGGCCGAGGGGCTCGATCGAGGTCTTCCCTCGGACCTTGAGCGCACCGCGTCCGTTCGTGTAGGCGTCTTTGACCCCGTCCAGTCCCATCAGGATCCCGCCCGACGGGAAGTCCGGACCGGGAACGAACTCCATCAGGTCCTCGGTGGTCGCGTCCGGGTTCTCCAGGAGATGCGTGGCGGCCGCGACGACCTCGATCAGGTTGTGCGGCGCCATGTTGGTCGCCATGCCGACCGCGATGCCGCTCGCTCCGTTGACCAGGAGGTTCGGGAAAGCAGCGGGCAGGACAGCCGGCTGTTGGAACTGGCCGTCGTAGTTCGGGATGAAATCGACGACGTCCTCGTCGAGGTTCTCGGTGAGCGCGAGGGCGGCGGCGGCGAGCCGTGCCTCCGTGTATCGAGCCGCGGCCGGACCGTCGTCGAGGGAGCCGAAGTTGCCGTGTCCGTCGACCAGAGGGACGCGCAGCGCCCACTCCTGCGCGAGGCGCACCAGCGCGTCGTAGATCGCGGAGTCGCCGTGGGGGTGGAGCTTTCCCATGACCTCGCCGACCACGCGGGCGCTCTTGACATGACCGCGGTCGGGGCGAAGGCCCATCTCGGCCATCTGGTACAGGATGCGGCGTTGCACCGGTTTCAGACCATCGCGCGCATCGGGGAGCGCGCGCGAGTAGATCACCGAGTATGCGTACTCGAGGAACGAGCCCTGCATCTCGGTGGAGAGGTCGATGTCCTGGATGCGCTCCTCGACAGGCTCGGGCGGCGGGGTTTTCGGCATGGACTTCCTGAGGGCATACGGGAGCCTGTGTCAGACTGGCTCGGATGTCCTTCATGCTACCGTCCGCGTCGCCTAGTGCCCGGAGTGTCGTCGGGGTGGCGGACGACCTGCTCGCCGCCCTCCGCGGCGAATCGGCGCTGCTGCCGCGTGCAGACTCGGTCGTGCTCGTCGTGATCGACGGGCTCGGAGCGATCAGTCTGCGGGCACACGCCGGTCACGCACGTGCGTTGACGGCGGGGATGGCGAAGAAGGATGTCGCGCAGTCGGTCTTCCCCTCGACCACCGCGGCGGCGCTGACCAGCATCGTCACCGGTGTCTGGCCGGGGGAGCACGGCCTCGTCGGCTACCGAGTGCTCGATCCGGCCCGCGACGTGCTCGTCAACCAGCTCAGCGGCTGGGAGACCGACGGGATCGACCCGTATACGTGGCAGGCGGCTCCTACGATCTTCGAGCGCGCCGGTGGCGCCGGTCATGAGAGCTTCGCCGTGGGGTTCGCCGGATACGCGCACAGCGGCTTCACCAAAGCCACGCTCCGAGGTGCCGAGTTCGTCGCAGCCACCACAGCGGCGTCGCGTATCGAAGCCGCCTATGCGCTCGCTCAGTCCCATCCGGGCTCGCTGGTCTACTGCTACCTTCCAGAGGTCGACAAGGCCGGCCACAAATACGGCATCGCCTCGTCCGAATGGGTCGCGGCGCTCGAGGACGTCGATGCCGCTCTTTCCGCACGGGTGCCCCCGGGCGTCGGGGTCGTGGTCACGTCGGATCATGGGATGGTCGATGTGGCGCCGAACCGACAGATCGTGCTCGAAGCGGACCACCTCGAAGGCGTCCGACACGTGGGTGGTGAACCGCGGATGCTGCACGCCTATCTGGAGCCCGATGCGGATGGCGTTTCGCTGATATCGCGCTGGCGTGCGGATCTCGAGGGGGTCGCCGATGTCGTCACCCGCGAGGAGGCCGTGCGTGCGGGCCTCTTCGGACCCACGGTCTCCGAGGCAGCCTCGCCTCGGATCGGTGACGTGCTCGCGATCGCGCGTGGGTCGTGGGCGGTCTATGACGGCACGGCTGCGGACCAGCGCGGTCGCGGAATGGTCGGCCAGCACGGTGCACTCACACCGGAGGAGCGGCAGGTCCCCGTCGTCAGGCTCGGCGCTTTCGCTCGCTGACGACGATCGCCCGGTATGCTCTCCGGCTCGACTTCCCGGCGAGCACCCTCAGGCCGGTCTCACTCGTCCGTTCGTGCGCCGAAGACGATCTCGTCCCAGGAGGGCATGGCGTTGCGACGACGCCTCCGGCCCGTGGATTCGCCGGAATCCGAGTTGGTCGTCTGAGGCGCGGGCTGCGGAGACTGCGGCTCGTCGTCCGGCTGCTCCAGGACCTCGAAGAGCGAGATCGGGCTCTGATCGGCGCGATCTGCGTCCGTGGGCTCATCCAGCAGCGGCGCGGTCTCGCGCTGGCCGCGACGACGCCGGAGAGCTTCGAGAAGGTCTGCGGTCTCGGGGCTCGTCGTCTGTGATGCCGGTGCGCGCTTGATCGCCGCGTCCTGTGCGGCCGCGTCGGAACGCTCGGGAAGGGAGGGATCCTCGATCTCGGCGTCGGGAGCAGGGAGCAGACGGGGGCCGAATGCGCCGGAGTCGAAGCGGCTCTCGTCTTTGTACGGAGAGGTGATCCGTTCTGCGTCCACGGCCCGCAGGCGGGGGATGAGTCCCTCGGGCAGCGAGCCCTGGCGGGACAGCTGCGTGGCGTCCGCATTGAGCGGCGAGAGGGCGCTGCGGCGGGGATCGAAGCTCCAGCGGGCGTCGTGCTCGACGTCGTTGGCGGTGAATTCGAGCTTGATGGTCCAGCCCGAGTCCTCCTTCCAGCTCGCCCAACGCTCCGACGTCGCTTCGACCTCCGCGAGCTTGGCGCGGACGGCAACTCCGAAGGTGGGCTGCGCGTCGGGCTCGACCTCGCTGCCGATGAGAACGGGAACGGCGAGGGCCTGGCCGATGACGTGCTCGCGTTCGGCCAGGACGGGGCCTTCGAAACGGGCGACGTCGTCGACGCTGATACCCAGGAGCTCGGCAACCTCCGGAGCCGTGAGACCGGCTCGGATCTGCGCCTGGATATCACGCGGACTCGCGGCGAGCTTCTGTGCCGTCGGCTCACTCTGACGGGTGGCGCGACGGATCTCGCGCTGCAGCATGTCGTCGATGGGCAGCGCGAACCGCTCGCCCGACTCGGTCGCGAGTACGAGGACTCCTGCTTCTGTGCCGACGATGGTGACGTTTTCCATGCGAATGCCCCTCTGATGGGTGTCTCATCATGGTGTCACGCATGGGGCATCCGGGCCGGGAATACCCTGGGCGTGCCGTGAGTTTGTTCAGGCGAACGGGCGAGCATTTGCGTTATGTCGTCCGGTCGTGCAAACTATGGCCGCCGAATACCCGACGGCGCACCACCCACTCGCACCATGAAAGTGGAGATCTACCGCATGGCAACCGATTACGACGCCCCCCGAAAGAGCGAAGACGACTCCGAGTCGATCGAAGCCCTGAAGGAGCGTGTGCCGGACAAGCTCTCCGGCTCAAGCGGGGACGAAGACTCCGACAACCCGTCGAGCTTCGACCTTCCGGGTGCCGACCTCTCCGATCTCGAGCTCGACGTCGTCGTGCTGCCCGCGCAGCAGGACGAGTTCACGTGCATGAGCTGCTTCCTCGTGAAGCACCGTTCACAGCTCGACCACGAGGGCGCATCCGGGCCCATCTGCAAGGAGTGCGCTGCGTAAGCAGTCCTCCGAGCGACGTATCACGCGCCCCCGACCACTCCGGTCAGGGGCGCGCTGTCGTATGCGGGTGCCTCTCGGCTCCGCACCTCAGCTCTGCCTCTTCGTGCCGCGTCTCAGCTCTGCGCAGCGCGGATCGCCGCTGCCAGTCGATCCGGCGTGCGTGTCGAGACGGTCCACGTGTCGACGGGGTCGTCCGGGTCGAGATTCGGGACGACGACGATTCCGTCGATGCCACCGCGGATCAGGTGCCACCCGCGCGCCGGGAGCCTGGGGCCGCGAGCCTGCCGGGCGTCGTCGCCGGTCAGGGCCACCGGCTCGCCGAGATGCTTCGTGTCGATGTGCGCGCGGCCGGCGCGCAGCACCGTGCCGATGACGGAGACGACAGGGGTGGCCGCGATGAAGCCCAGCACCAGGAGGGCCGATACGGCGGCGCCGAGGACCAGTGCGACTGTCGAGCCGATCGGCACGAAGACGAGCGACACCATGGGGCCGGCGACCGCGACGGTCACGAGCAGCCAGAGGCTCGGCGAGAGTCTTTCGCGGTAGCGGGGACGTGCGTCTGTGGCGGGGTTCTGCATTAGCCTCATGGGGTGACCGATTCCGTTGATGTCCCCATTATCGCTGCAGTGGTGCCCGGGTATGCGCATCCGGGCGATGCCGGTGCCGATCTGGTCGCGGCGGAGGCCGTGCACCTCGAGCCGGGGGAGCGTGCACTGGTGCCGACGGGCGTCAGCATTGCGCTGCCCGACGGGTACGCCGCTTTCGTGGTTCCGCGCAGCGGACTGGCCGCGAAGCACGGGATCTCGATCGTGAACTCGCCGGGGACGGTGGATGCCGGGTATCGCGGCGAGATCAAGGTGAGCCTGATCAACACGGATACCCAGAGCGCGTACGATGTGGCGGTCGGCGATCGTATCGCGCAGCTGATCATCATGCCGGTCACGCGCGCCACGTTCATCCCGGTCGACGAGCTGCCGGACAGCGTCCGCGGTGCCGGTGGGTTCGGTTCCACCGGTTACCAGGCAGCGACCCACCAGAACGAAGCAGGACAGGCCAATGACTGACAACAACGAGACCCCTTCGAAGTCGGCACCGCTGAATCGTGCCACCGACGGTCCCTTCGACGATTCCGAGGCGAACCCGGTCCGTCCCTACATCGACCTCGGCGGCATCAAGATCCTGCCGCGCGAAGGTCTGAACCTGCGCCTCGAGGTCGAGGAGCAGTCGAAGCGCATCGTGGCGGTCGGCCTCGATTACGCGGACTCCTCGCTGCAGGTGCAGCCCTTCGCCGCACCGCGCACCGGAGGACTGTGGGACGAGACCCGCGTACAGCTCCGCGACCAGGTCAAGGCGCAGGGCGGCCGCGTGGAAGAGCGCGAAGGCCCGCTGGGCAAGGAGCTCCTCGCCGAGGTCCCCGCCACGGCGGCGGAGGGATCCGGTCTGCGCCTCGCGCGCTTCATCGGCATCGACGGCCCGCGCTGGTTCCTCCGCGGCGTGATCGGCGGCGCCGGCGCCTCGGACCCCGAAGCGGCGGAGAAGGTCGAAGACCTCTTCCGGTCGATCGTGGTCGTCCGCGGCGGGTCTCCGATGCCGCCGCGCGACCTGATCCCGCTCAAGATGCCGGCGACCCCTGGTTCCGCGTGAGCACTCCCGAGCCCGACGCCGAACGGGAGAAGAGCACCTCCGAGATCCTCGGGGAGGCCCTCGGAGGAGTCGCGCGTCGTGCCGGGCTCGACCCGTCGGAGAGTGCGGCCACCCACACGGTCGTGTGGACCGCCATGGGCGGGTGGCGGGGCATCCTCGAGTCGGTGCTGCCCAGCCTCGCGTTCGTGATCATCTTCACGATCCGCCCCGAGCCGCTGATCCTCTCGCTCGGCATCTCGGTCGGTCTCGCAGCCGTCTTCACGATCGTCCGACTCGTGCAGAAGTCGCCGCCCTCGGCCGCCCTCGGCGGTCTCATCGCCGCGGTCGCCGCGGCAGCGCTGGCTCTGTGGACCGGACGCGGCGCCGACAACTTCGTCCCGGGGCTCATCACCAACGCGGTCTACGGCTCGGTCATCCTGGTGTCGGCACTGATCGGCTGGTCGCTGATCGGCCTCGCCGTCGGATTCCTGATGGGGGAGGGCACCACCTGGCGGAACGACCGCCGCAAGCGACGTGCCTACTTCTGGCTGGGGATCGCCTGGGCCGCGCTGTTCTTCACCCGGCTGGCTGTGCAGCTGCCCCTTTATCTGGCCGGTGACGTCACGGCGCTGGGCACGCTCAAACTCATCATGGGGCTGCCGCTGTTCGCCCCGCTGATCGCCGTCACGTGGCTCGTGGTCCGCGCGTTGCACCCGCGCGAGCCCGCGCGCGAGGATGCCCCCGAGGCGTGATAGATTTATCTTGACATCAAGATAAATCGCAGGCTTTCGCCGGTGAGCTGCGCGGAGCAGACTGGTTAGGTCCGCCTTGCTAGCCGCAGGGGCTCGCTGGCGAGCAAGATGGAGGCGCCTGTCGCTCCCATCCGAATAGAAGGAGACGGATTCGTGTCCACGGTGAACAGCTTCGGTGCCAAGAGCACCCTGACAGTCGGCAGCACCGACTATGAGATCTTCCGCATCGACACGGTGCCGGGTTTCGAGAAGCTTCCCTTCAGTCTCAAGGTCCTCCTGGAGAACCTGCTTCGCACCGAAGACGGCGCGAATGTGACGAAGGCGCAGATCGAGGCGCTGGGTTCGTGGGATGCCGCGGCCGAGCCGAACACCGAGATCCAGTTCACGCCGGCCCGTGTGGTCATGCAGGACTTCACCGGTGTGCCGTGCATCGTCGACCTCGCCACCATGCGCGAGGCCGTGACGGCACTCGGCGGTGACGCGAACAAGATCAACCCGCTCTCGCCCGCCGAGATGGTCATCGACCACTCCGTGATCGCCGACCTGTTCGGCTCGGAGAACGCCCTCGAGCGCAACGTCGAGATCGAGTACGAGCGCAACGGCGAGCGTTATCAGTTCCTGCGTTGGGGTCAGACTGCGTTCAGCGACTTCAAGGTCGTCCCGCCGGGCACCGGCATCGTCCACCAGGTGAACATCGAGCATCTGGCCAAGGTCATCTACGACCGCAACGTCGACGGTGTGCTCCGCGCATACCCCGACACCTGCGTCGGCACCGACTCGCACACCACCATGGTCAACGGCCTCGGCGTGCTGGGCTGGGGCGTCGGCGGCATCGAGGCCGAGGCTGCCATGCTCGGCCAGCCCGTGTCGATGCTCATCCCGCGCGTCGTGGGCTTCAAGCTCTCCGGCGAGATCCCCGCCGGCGTGACCGCGACCGACGTGGTGCTCACGATCACCGACCTGCTGCGCAAGCACGGTGTGGTCGGCAAGTTCGTCGAGTTCTACGGCGAGGGCGTCGCGTCGGTGCCGCTCGCCAACCGCGCGACCATCGGCAACATGTCGCCGGAGTTCGGCTCCACCGCCGCCATCTTCCCGATCGACGACGTGACGCTCGACTACCTGCGACTCACCGGCCGCAGCGAAGAGGCCGTCGCACTGGTCGAGGCATACGCCAAGGAGCAGAAGCTCTGGCACGACGCCGCGCACGAGCCCACGTTCAGCGAGTACCTCGAGCTCGACCTCGGCACCGTCGTGCCGTCTATCGCCGGCCCGAAGCGCCCGCAGGACCGCATCCTGCTCTCCGAGGCGAAGTCGCAGTTCGAGCAGGACATCCTGAGCTACGCGACGGCATCGACCTCGGACTCGATCGTCGACCTCGAATCGAAGCACTCCTTCCCGGCCTCCGACCCCGGACAAGCACCCGGCGACGAAGAGCCCACCACGCGTCCGGTGCACATCAACAGCGGCGCACCGGCGAACGCCTCGAAGCCCGTGCCGGTCACGACGCCGTCGGGGGAGAAGTACATCCTCGACAACGGTGCCGTCACCCTCGCGGCCATCACCTCGTGCACCAACACGTCGAACCCGTCGGTGATGATCGCCGCCGGTCTCGTCGCACGCAAGGCTCTCGAGAAGGGTCTGAAGCAGAAGCCGTGGGTCAAGACCACGCTCGGCCCGGGGTCGAAGGTCGTCACCGACTACTACGAGAAGTCCGGACTCGACAAGGACCTCGAGGGCCTCGGGTTCTATACCGTCGGCTACGGCTGCACCATCTGCATCGGCAACTCGGGCCCGCTGATCGAAGAGGTCTCCGAAGCGATCAACTCGCACGACCTCGCCGTCACCGCGGTCCTCTCCGGAAACCGCAACTTCGAGGGTCGCATCAGCCCCGACGTGAAGATGAACTACCTCGCCAGCCCGCCGCTGGTCATCGCGTACGCGCTGGCCGGGTCGATGCACTTCGACTTCGAGAACGACGCGCTCGGCAAGGGCACCGACGGCGAAGACGTCTTCCTGAAGGACATCTGGCCGACCCCGGCCGAGGTGCAGGAACTCGTCGACTCCTCGATCTCGCGCGAGCAGTTCATCAAGCAGTACGCGACGGTCTTCGACGGTGACGAGCGCTGGCGCAGCCTGCCCACTCCGGACGACGCGATCTTCCAGTGGGACGAGAACTCCACGTACGTGCGCAAGGCGCCGTACTTCGAGGGCATGACGATGGAGCTCACCCCGGTGAAGGACATCGAGGGTGCGCGCGTGATGGCGACGCTCGGCGACTCGGTCACCACCGACCACATCTCGCCCGCCGGGAACATCAAGGCCGGAACGCCCGCGGCGCAGTACCTCACGGAGCACGGCGTGGACCGCAAGGACTTCAACTCCTTCGGCTCGCGTCGCGGCAACCACGAGGTCATGATCCGCGGAACCTTCGCGAACATCCGTCTGAAGAACGCGATGGTCGCTGCCGTGAACGACGGACAGGTCGTCGAGGGTGGCTTCACCCGCGACTTCACGCAGCCCGGTGGCCCGCAGTCGTACATCTACGACGCGAGCATGAACTATCAGGAGCAGGGCACGCCGCTCGTCATCTTCGGTGGCAAGGAGTACGGCTCGGGTTCGTCGCGTGACTGGGCGGCCAAGGGCACGAGCCTGCTGGGCGTCAAGGCGGTCATCACCGAGAGCTTCGAGCGCATCCACCGCTCGAACCTGATCGGCATGGGTGTCGTCCCGCTGCAGTTCCCCGCCGGCGAGAGCTGGGAATCGCTGGGCCTCGACGGCACCGAGATCGTCTCGATCTCGGGTCTGGAAGAGCTCAACAACGGTGTCACGCCCAAGACGGTCAAGGTCACGGCCACCCCGAGCGAGAACTCGCCCGAGGGCAAGCAGCCGGTGGAGTTCGATGCTGTCGTCCGCATCGACACCCCCGGTGAAGCTGACTACTACCGCAACGGCGGCATCCTGCAGTACGTGCTGCGTTCACTGGTCTGATCGCACGAGACGAAGGGGCTCGGGTCTGCGGACCGGGGCCCCTTCGTCGTGCCGACCCTTCCTGTCAAGGGGGTCCGATTCGCCGTGCTCTCCGAGTCCGGCGGGGTAGGATCGAGGGGCGCTCGCACCGTCGTCGGGCGCTTCTGACGGAGCCTGTGAGGAGGTGCAGATGCCCATTCTTCCGAGCATCTCTGGACCCCGTGATCTCGATGCACTCTCGACCGACCAGTTGACCGAGCTCGCTGCGGAGATCCGCACGTTCCTGGTCGAGAACGTGTCCAGGACGGGCGGCCACCTCGGCCCCAACCTCGGCGTCGTCGAACTCACGATCGCTCTCCATCGAGTGTTCTCCTCCCCGGACGACCCCTTCATCTTCGACACCGGACACCAGTCCTACGTGCACAAGCTCCTCACCGGGCGCCAGGACTTCTCGGCGCTGCGCGTGCGCGGTGGTCTCGCCGGGTACCCGCAGCGGGGCGAGAGCGCCCATGATGTGGTGGAGTCGTCGCACGCGTCCAGCTCGCTCAGCTGGGCGGACGGCATCTCCCGGGCCTTGACGGCCACCGGTCGTGCCGACCGGCACGTGGTCGCGGTCGTCGGCGACGGCGCGCTGACCGGCGGCATGACCTGGGAGGCGTTGAACAACATCTCCGATGACAACGACCGCAACCTGGTCATCGTCGTCAACGACAACGGACGCTCCTACGCGCCGACGATCGGCGGCATGTCGCGGTACCTCAACCGCGTGCGCACGGCAGCAGCCTACAAGGACCTCCACCAGCGGTCCGATCGCCTGTTCCGCGCTTTCGGGCCCGTGGGACGTGCGGTGTTCCGCGGCGTCCGGGGAGGCACGCACGGCTTCCTGTCGAGGTTCACCAACAACGAGGCGCTGTACTCCAACCTCGACATCAAGTACCTCGGTCCGGTCGACGGCCACGATCTTCCCGCGCTCCTCGAGACTCTGGAGTTGGCGAAGTCGTACGGTGCGCCCGTCATCGTCCACACCATCACCGAGAAGGGCCGTGGCTACCAGCCGGCCCGCGACGACGAAGCAGATCAGTTCCACGCCGTCGGCAAGATCGACCCCACGACCGGGGAGACCCTGTCGTCCGGTGGGCGTGGGTGGACCGATGTGTTCTCCGACGCGTTGGTGGCCGTCGGCGAGCAGCGCGACGACGTGATCGCGATGACGGCTGCGATGCTGCGCCCCACCGGCCTCGCGCCGTTCGCCGAACGCTTCCCCGATCGCGTCTATGATGTGGGCATCGCAGAACAGCACGCGGTGGCGTCAGCGGCTGGTCTGGCCTACGGGGGCTTGCACCCCGTCGTCGCCCTGTACGCCACGTTCATGGGACGCGCCTTCGACCAAGTGCTGATGGACGTGGCTCTGCACCGTGCCGGAGTCACCTTCGTCCTCGATCGAGCGGGCGTCACCGGTCCCGACGGTCCCAGCCACCACGGCATGTGGGATCTCGCGATGCTGCAGATCGTCCCGCACATCCGCATCGCCGCGCCGCGTGATGGGGCGCGGCTGACGGAAGCCCTCGGTGAGGCCGTCGACGTCGAAGACGCTCCGACGGTCATCCGCTTCCCGAAGGGCGAGGTCGCCGCCGATCTTCCCGCGATCGAACGCCTGAGCGACGGCGTCGATGTGCTCGCCCGCGGCGAATCCGAAGACGTCCTGATCGTCGCCATCGGACCATTCGCCGAACTCGCTCTCGATGTCGCGGACCGCCTTCGAGCGCAGGGGATCGGCGCGACGGTCATCGACCCGCGCTGGGCTATTCCGGTGCAGCCGTCGATCGTGGAACTCGCCGCCCATCACCGCCTCGTGATCACCCTCGAAGACGGCATCCGGGTCGGAGGCATCGGCACCCGTGTACGTCAGGTCCTTCGCGAGGCGGGCATCGACACCGCGGTGGATGAGCTGGGTCTTCCCGACGAGTTCATCGACCACGCATCGCGTGATCAGATCCTCGTCGACGCCGGCCTCACGGCGCCGAAGATCGCACAGGACATCGTGTCGCAGGTGCTCGGGACGCGAATCCCGAAGGCGCGTCACGCGGGAGAGACAGGAACCATCGATCTTCCGCTGCACGAACGGCACTGACGCTCGCTCCGACCTTTCGGAATCCCCTGCGCGCAGACGTCAGTTCAGAGCGTGCAACGCGGCGACGGCCTGTGCTCCGCGATCGACGTCTCGGAGCGCGGTCGACAGCAGGTAACCGTCGGTGAGGGCGTCGCCGGTGACCATGACCCGCACCAGCTCGACGCCGCAGGCGCGACGCACCTCCGCGGCGCTGGCCGCGATCACTCGGGTGTTGATCTCGTCGTTGTGCGGCAGCTCCGCTCCCTCGAGACCACGGATCACGTCCCTCAGCGCGGCGCCGACGATGTTCGAGGCTCGCTCCTTGACGTTCACGACGTCGAGCTCGAACACCCGAAGATCGCTTCCCGTCGGTATCGGACGCCACTCGAACGAGGCATGCACGCGGTGCTGGTGTCCGCTCGCGCCGCTCATCTCTCGCGCGGGCAGATCGGTCGCACGGCAACGGACGTCGATGAGCTTGTACCAGTAGAACAGCGGGAATGCTCCGTGCGAGCCCGGGTCCAGAACGACGACTTCTCCGACAGCCCCGCCGCGGTTCCGCGGACGACGCTGCGGGCGGTTGCGGATGATCGGCTTGCCGTTGCGCGTCCGGATCGCCGCCCACCCCTCGTCGACGGTGACGATGAAGAGCTTGAGGAGGGCGGGGAGGACCAGAAGCGTGGTGAGGATCGCCGTTCCGGTCTTCAGCAGACCCGACATCCCCTTGCCGCCCAGCATCGTGAAGAGCATGTCCATGTCACCACTGTGCAGGGTCGCCGGGGTGCGGGGTGCCTTCGGGACGGGTCGGGCGGGGGAGTTCATGCGCTGTTCCGCGCACGTTACCCGCGGCGCTGTGCGCTGGATACGCACCGCTCAGGATTCGCCGCGGCGGGTCAGGATTCGCCGCGGCGGGTCAGGCGAGGTCGGCGAGAGTGCGGGCGACGACGTTCTCGACCGCCGCGTGGCAGCGTGCGCGATCGGCATCCACGAGTCCGACACGGGTGCGCCTGTCGAGGACGTCGTCGACGCTCATCGCGCCCTCCGTGTGAACCGCGAACTCGACCTCCGCGGTGGTCAACCCCGTGGCGTCGTCGAGCACGTCGTCCGAGGCGGGCACTTCCCGATCGACGAGGCGCAACGACGCCGTGCGGCTCGGCCCCGCCTGCAGTCCGCGGGTGCGTCCCGCAAGGTCCACGGCATCCTCGGCCATCCGGCGGTAGGTGGTCAGCTTTCCCCCGAGCACCGTGACGAATCCGGCGGTGGATACCGTCACCAGATGCCGGCGAGAGATATCGGCGGTGGAGTCGGTCCCGCTGTCGACCAGCGGACGCAGGCCGGCGAACGCGCCCCGCACCCGATCGCGGCCGAGGGGAGCAGCGATCACGCGATTGAGGTTCTGCAGCAGGAAATCGATCTCCGGCTCCGTCGGTTGGGCGACGCGCGGCACGGCACCGGGGGAGTCTTCGTCGGTGAGGCCGACGATCACGCGGCCGAAGGCCTGCGGCAGCGCGAAGACGTAGCGACTGATCGATCCCTCGTGCGGGATGGTGAGCGCGGCCGACGGCGAACCCAGGTCGGCGGCGGCGAGGACGATGTGCGTCCCTCGGCTCGGGCGCACGTGGATCGTCTGATCGAGCGCACCGGCCCAGACGCCGGTCGCGTTGATGACGGCGCGGGCTCTGACCTCGAACCGCTCGCCCGTGGACGTCTCCTCGACGGATGCGCCGTCTTCTCGCAACACGACCGCACGGACGCGGGTGAGGATGCGCGCACCGAGAGATGCTGCCGTGCGGGCGACGGTCGCCACGAGCCGCGCGTCGTCGACCAGCTGGCCGTCGAAGGACAGCATTCCGCCGCGGAGGCCGTGAGGGTCGAGCGCAGGCACCAGGCGGGTGGCGGAGCGCGCGGACACGAGAGCGGGGGCAGGCAGCGTCGTACGGGTGGTGTGCGCGCGCATGCGGAGCAGATCTCCCAGCCCCATCCCGACGGCGCCCGCAGTGCGCTGGCGGAGCGTGACTCCGCGGGAGAAGGGCAGGAGCTGTCCGAGCGGGCGGATCAGATGCGGGGCGATCGTGGTCATCAGGAGATGCCGCTCGTGTGCGCTCTCTCGCGCGGTCGCGATGTCACCGGTCGCGAGGTAGCGCAGGCCGCCGTGCACGAGCTTCGAGCTGAATCGGCTGGTCCCGAAGGCGAGATCCTCGGCTTCGATCAGCGTCACACGGAGCCCGCGCGAGGCCGCGTCCAGAGCGACACCCACGCCCGTGATGCCGCCCCCGACGACGAGCACGTCGACCGTCTCGTCGGCTGCGCGTGCGAGTTCGATCCTCCGTCGCGCGACGTTGAGCGCGGATGACTCCCGGGTCATGGGCGGAGCAGCCCGTCGAGTGCGGCCCGCAGTTCGCGCTCCCACGCGTTCTCCGAGATGAGGTCTGCCACGGTGCCGTGGGAGAGGACCGCGGACTGTGCGATGAGCAGCAGCATGACCGCGATCTCCTGCGGTGGTCCCGATCTGACCGAGCCGTCGGCCTGTGCGGTGCCGATCGCCGTGGCGAGCCAGTCGAGGATCAAGCGCTGACTCGATCCCACCCGCTGCAGCGTGTAGCGGGTGAAGGCTTCGGGTTCATCGGCGAGCAGGCGCCCGTAGAGGGTGTCATTGCGGAAGAGCGTCGTGAAATGGAGGACGTCGTCGACAAGGACCGTCCGGGTGCGCGCTTCCGCGGGGAAGGTGCCCAGGATGCCGTCGACGCGCCGCAGCAGCGCGGCACGGACGACATCATCGGCATCGCTCCAGTTGCGGTAGATCGTGGGGCGACTGAGATCGGCGCGACGGGCGAGCTCGGCGATGGTGACGCCGTGCACGCCGCGACGCTCGATCAGCGCGTCGGCGGCGTCCAGGATCCGCGTCTGTGTCGCATCCCATTGTGGTTGACGTTCTTCCATGATGTGTCACACTGTAACGCATGGGCCAAGACAGTGGCAGGGTCGATGCGGACCCGTCGATGAGATGGAACGGCTGGGGTGATCCGGCCAAGGCGAAGGACCTGCCCTTGGCGGTGCGCGCGCTGCTGCCGATGCTGCTGGGGCGAGTGCGCAAGCCCGGACCGGCGATCGAGCTCGCGCACGTGCAGCTCGATCCTCCGCGGCTGACCGCTGAGGATCATGCGGCATTCAGCGCCGCGCTCGGCCCGACGAACATCGATGATGCCGCCGAGGCACGCATCCGCCACGCAGGTGGGCGTTCGACACCCGACCTCCTCCGTCGTCGCGAGGTGCGTCAGGAGGCGCCGGATGCCGTCCTCCGTCCTGCCGATCACGACGAGGTGCGCGCGTGCCTCGACATCGCGGTCGCGCGAGGGATCGCGGTGATCCCCTTCGGGGGCGGCACGAGCGTCGTCGGAGCGCTGGAGCCCGAGCGGGGCACGCATCATGCGGTCGTGAGCCTCGACCTGCGACGTCTCGGCGGTCTGATCCGGCTGGATGAGTTCAGCGGCGAAGCCCTGTTCGCGGCGGGGACGACGGGGCCGGAGGCGGAAGCATCGCTGTCCGCGCACGGCTTCGAACTCGGCCACTTCCCTCAGAGCTTCCGCTACGCCACGATCGGCGGATTCGCGGCGGCCCGGTCTTCGGGACAGAACTCGGCGGGCAACGGGCGCTTCGACACGATGGTGACCGGGATCAGAGTGGCGACGCCGACCGGCGACATCGAGCTCGGGCGCTCGCCCGGTTCCGCCGCAGGGCCAGACCTGATCAGGGTGTTCCTCGGCTCCGAGGGCATCTTCGGCGTGATCACCGAGGTACGGGTGCGGGTGCATCGGATCCCGCGCGACCGCGTGTTCGAATCCTGGTCCTTCCCCGACTTCACCAGCGGCGCCGAGGGGCTGCGGCGGGTCGCGCAGCAGGGCGATGGCCCCACCGTCATCCGGCTCTCCGACGAAGCGGAGACGGCGGTGAGTCTCGCGCAGGTCGGCAAGATCGGCAGGGCTCTCGCGAAGGGCGCCAGCGTGGTGACCGTGTACGAAGGTGACGGTATCGCCGAGCGGCGTGCCCGCGCCAGTATCCAGCTCGCTGCGGCCGGCGGAGTCTCGGCAGGTGAAGGGGCAGCGGAGGACTGGCTGAAAGGTCGGTTCGACGGCCCCTACCTGCGGGATTCGCTGCTCGACGCCGGTGTCTTCTGCGAGACGCTCGAGACCGCGACCACATGGTCGAACCTGCAAACACTGCGTTCGGCGGTCGACTCTGCACTCAAAGACGGCTTCGCCGACGCCGGGGCGAAGTCGTACATCATGTGCCACGTCTCCCACATCTACCCGACCGGGGCTTCCCTGTACTTCACCGTGCTCGCCGGCATCCGTTCGGACCCGCTCGGTGTGTGGAATGTCGTGAAGGCGCGTGTCAACGATGCGATCGTCGCGTCGGGGGGGACCATCAGCCATCACCACGCGGTCGGCAGGGATCATGCGCCCTGGCTCCGTGCGGAGATCGGCGAGACGGGCGTCCGTATCCTCCGTGCGATCAAGCGCGAACTCGATCCGTCGGGCATCCTCAACCCGGGTGCCGTGATCCCCATCGAGCGGACGCTCTGACATGGCCGAGCACATCGCCGTGCTCGCGAATCCGTTCTCCGGCAAAGGGCGGGGCGGGCGAGCAGCGGAGGCTGCTGTTCTGCATCTTCGCGATCGTGGAGTCGAGGTGCGGGCCTATGCGGGAGGATCCGCAGAGGACACCGCACGGCTCGCGGTCGCGGCCGTGGCAGACGATCCGCGAGCACTGGTCGTCGTCGGTGGTGATGGCACACTGTCCGGTGTGCTCGACACGGTATGTGCGGCATCGGTCCCCGTGGTCCTGGTCGCGGCCGGGACCGGGAACGACCTCGCCCGCGCTCTCGGACTCCCACGCAGCGACGCACGGGCTGCCGCCGAACTCGCTCTCACGGGCGTGCCTCGGTCGATCGACGTCGGCGTGGTCCGCACCGCGAAGGGCAGCAGGAAATTCCTGACCATCGCGGCGCTGGGTTTCGACGCGAAGGTCAGCGATCGCACCAACCGGCTCCGCTGGCCGCACGGTGCGCCTCGCTATTACCTCGCCCTGCTGATCGAACTCGTGCGGCTGCGTCCCATGGAGTTCACCCTCGCCATCGATGGCGAGCCGCCGAGAAGTGAGCCGGGTACGCTGATCGCGGCCGGCAGCACCTCCAGCTACGGCGGCGGGATGCCGATCTGCGCCGGGGCCCTGCCCGACGACGGGCTCCTCGACATCGTCCGTGTCGCCCCGTTGGGCCGACTGCGCCTGCTGCGTCTCTTCCCCCTGCTGCTCCGCGGGACGCATCTCGCGCGCGACGAGGTGGTGCATCGTCGTGGACGCTCCGTCACGGTGTCGGCTCCCGGCCTGGTGGTCTATGCCGACGGCGAGCGGATCGGCGAGGATGAGTGCACCATCGCGGTGCTGCCGGGTGCGCTCACGATGATGGTGCCGAAGGAGTGCGATGACTGAGTTCGACGAGGATGTCGTGGTCGTGGGTTCCGGATTCGGAGGTTCCGTGGCCGCTCTGCGACTTGCGGAGAAGGGCTACCGCGTCCGCGTCTACGAGGCGGGTCGCCGCTTCGAGGACGATGACTTCGCGAAGACCAACTGGAACGTCCGCCGGTACCTGTGGGCACCAGCGCTCGGCTGCTACGGTGTGCAGCGCATCCACCGACTGCCGCACGTGATGATTCTGGCGGGCGCCGGGGTGGGTGGCGGATCACTCAACTACGCGAACACGCTGTACCAGCCGGGGGCGGCCTTCTTCGCGGACCCCCAGTGGCAGGGCATCGCGGACTGGGAGTCCGAGCTGGCGCCCCACTATGCCACGGCGAAGCGGATGCTCGGCGTCGTGGAGCGCTACCCGCACACGGGTCCGGTGGAGCGGATCATGGCCGGCGCCGCGGACGACCTCGGCGTCGGTGCGACGTTCCGCCACGCGCCCGTCGGGGTCTGGTTCGGGAAGCCGGGGGAGCGCACGCCGGATCCGTTCTTCGGTGGTGAGGGCCCTGATCGCACCGGTTGCACCCTCTGTGGCAACTGCATGGTGGGATGCCGCGTCGGCGCGAAGAACACGCTCATGAAGAACTACCTGCCTCTCGCGGAGCGCCGAGGGGTCGCGATCGAGGCGCTGCGCACGGTCAGCGAGGTGCGAGAGCTCCCCGGAGGCGGGTTCGCGGTGACGACGCAGCGCAGCGGCGCCTGGTTCCGGCGGGCGCGGAGTACCGTGACCGCCCGGCAGGTCGTGCTGGCTGCCGGCACCTGGGGCACGCAGCAGCTGCTGCATCGGATGAAGGAGTCCGGAGCCCTGCCGCATGTCTCGACGTCGATCGGCCGTCTCACGCGCACGAACTCCGAGGCGCTGGACGGCGCGGTCGCCACGAGCGTCCCGGAATCGCTCGAGCTCGCCCGCGGCGTCGCCATCACGACCTCGTTCCACATCGACGATCGCACGCATGTCGAGAACGTCCGCTACGGTCCGGGATCGAACCTGATGGGTGCGCTGGCGACCGTCATCGTCCCCGGCGGACAGCCGCTGGGCGTGCGCCTGCGCCGTCTGGTCGCGCAGGTGCTCCGCTCACCGGTGAGACAGTGGCGGCTCGGGAGCCTCCGCCGATGGAGCGAGCGCGGCATCATCGCGCTGGTGATGCAGACCGCCGACAACTCGCTCACCCTCTCGCTGCGCCGCCGATTCGGCCGCCTCGTGATGACGAGCGCGCAGGGGCACGGGCAGCCGAACCCGAGCTTCCTGCCCCAGGCCCATACGGCGGCGGCGGCGATCGCCGCGCGGGTTGAGGCGGACGGCGGAGTGCCTGCGGCTGCGCGCGGATCGTGGCCGGAGGTGTTCGGCATCCCGCTCACGGCGCACTTCCTCGGAGGCGCGGTGATCTCGGCGTCGCCGGCGGAAGGGGTCGTCGACGCATATCACCGGGTCTGGGGGCATCCCGACCTGCACGTCGTCGACGGGGCGGCCGTTCCCGCGAATCCCGGCGTGAACCCCTCGCTCACGATCACCGCGCTGGCCGAACGGGCGTTGTCGTACTGGCCTCGTCGCGGTGACGAAGACCCCAGACCGGCTCAGCCCGCGAGCTGAGTGTCGGCGATCGGGGCCTGCGGCGCAGGGGCATCATGCAGGGCCCACGACCCCGTCCAGTGCCGGCAGTGGGCCACGCCGACGGGGCTCACGCCAGGGAGCGGCAGCGCGATGTGCGGCTCGGAGGTGTGCGTGCTGATGCGGCGGACGACGAAGCGCCCCACCGGATTCGCCAGGAATCCTGTGGAGCGCTTCGCGGGATGGCGTCCGACGATCAGCGGCTCTCGACGCCGCGGATCTGCGGGGTGTGGAACGAGCCGCCGAAGGCCCGCTCTGAGGCTCCCTCACGGTCGAGGTACGGTGAAGCACCACCGTCGATGAACGGCCAGCCGGCGCCGAGGATCAGGCACAGGTCGATGTCCTCGACCTCGGGCACGACGCCCTCGTCGAGCATCAGCTTGATCTCCTGCGCCAGACCGTCCTGCACACGCTGGAGGATCGTCGCCGCCGTTGCGGGATTCTTGCCGACGGCGGGCTTCAGAACCTTCTCCGCCTGCTTGCTCCAGCCGACGACGCGCCCGCCCTTGTCCTTCTCCACGACGGTGTCGAGCTCCGCGAGCGCATGGAAATTCTCGTTGGCGTAGAAGCGGTCGGGGAAGGCCTTCACCATCGTGTCCTGCACGTGGGCGGCGACCTTCCAGCCGACGAGGTCGATCAACTGGAACGGGCCCATCGGCAGGCCGAGCGGGCCGAAGGCCTTCTCGACATCGGCGATGGGGGTGCCCTCGTAGACGGCGCGAGCCGCCTCGCCCATGACCTTGGCGAGCAGTCGGTTCACGACGAAGCCGGGGGCGTCGGCGGTGAGGACCGCGTTCTTTCCGAGGTTCTTCGCGACCACGAACGCCGTCGACAGAGCGGCATCGTCCGTCGCCGGTGTCTTCACGATCTCGATCAGCGGCATCACCGCGACAGGGTTGAAGAAGTGGAAGCCGACCAGGCGTTCGGGGTGAGCGAGCTTCGATCCGATCTCCTCGACGGAGAGCGACGACGTGTTGGTCGCGAGGATCGCGTCCTCGGCGATGATCTTCTCGATCTCGCCGAACACCTGCTGCTTGACCCCGACCTCTTCGAACACGGCCTCGATCACGAAGTCGCAGTCCGCGTACAGGCTCTTGTCGGTGGTGCCGGTGACGAGCGCGCGCAGCTTGTTCGCCGAATCGGAGTCCAGGCGTCCCTTCGCTTCGAGCTTGCCGATCTCCTCGTGGATGTAGGCGACGCCCTTGTCGACGCGTGCTTGATCCAGGTCGGTGATGAGCACGGGCACCTGGAGCTTGCGCACGAAGAGCAGTGCGAACTGGCTCGCCATGAGACCGGCGCCGATGATGCCGACCTTGGTGACCTTCTTCGCCAGCGCCTTGTCGGGAGCTCCGACAGGTCGCTTCGCGCGCTTCTGCACGAGGTCGAAGGCGTACATGGATGCAGCGAACTGGTCGCCCGTGACGAGTTCGGCGAGTGCCTCGTCCTCGCGGGCGAAGCCTTCGGCCTTGGTGCCGCCCTTGGCCTTGTCGAGCAGGTCGAGGGCCGCATACGGCGACTTCGGCATGGTGCCGATCTTCGACTCCAGCATCCCGCGCGCCATCTTGATGGCGATCGGCCACTTGGTGAGACGCTCGATCTTGCCGGGCTCGTTCTTGCGCTCGACCTTCTTGCCACCCAGGACGGCATCCGCCCAGGCCAGCGAGTTCTCGAGGTAGTTCGCCGCGGGGAAGATCGCGTCGAAGATGCCCAGGTCGAACGCCTGCTGCGGCTTCAGCATCCGGTTCTGCTTGAGCGGGTTGGAGATGACGACCTCGAGGGCGTTCTCGATGCCGATCAGGTTCGGCAGCAGGTAGGCGCCGCCCCAACCGGGGATGATGCCGAGGAAGACCTCGGGCAGTGCCACCGCCGCAGCAGAGGAGTCGACGGTGCGGTAGCTGGAGTTCAGCGCGATCTCCAGGCCGCCGCCCAGGGCGAGGCCGTTCACGAAGGCGAACGACGGCACGCCGAGGTCGCTGAGCGTGCCGAGGACCTTGTGTCCGAGCTGCGCGATCAGGCGGGCGTTGTCGCGCGATCCGACCTTGCTGATGTCGGACAGGTCGGCGCCGGCCGCGAGGATGTACTGCTTGCCGGTGATGCCGACAGCCTGGATCTCGCCGGCTGCGGCTCGTGCCTTGAGGCCGTCGAGCGTCTCGCCCAGCTGCGTCAGCGTCGCGGGACCCAGCGTGTTCGGACGCGTGTGGTCACGGCCGTTGTCGAGCGTGATCAGGGCGAGCACCTTGCCGGACGCGAGACGGATGTCGCGCACCGGCGACTGCGTGATGACCTCGCCCTCGGTGAGTGCCTGGATGGGGGAGAAGTCGATCTCGTCGTAGTTGGTCACGTTCGCGCTCACTTCTTCTTCTTGCCGTCGTAGTGCGGGTTCTCCCAGATGACCGAACCGCCTTGACCGAGACCGACGCACATGGCGGTCAGACCGTAGCGGACGTCGCGACGCTCGGCGAACTGCGCGGCGAGCTGGATCATCAGACGCACACCGGATGCCGCGAGCGGATGGCCCAGCGCGATCGCACCGCCCCACTGGTTGACGCGGGGGTCGTCATCGGCGATGCCGAAGTGGTCGAGCAGGGAGATCACCTGGATGGCGAATGCCTCGTTCAGTTCGAACAGCCCGATGTCGGCGATCGTCAGTCCGGCCTTCTTGAGCGCCTTCTCGGTCGACGGAATCGGTCCGATGCCCATGATCTCCGGCTGCACGCCGGCGAACGCGAACGAGACCATCCGCATCTTCGGCGCGAGTCCGAACTCCTTCACCGCGCCACCTCCGGCGAGCAGCGACATCGTGGCGCCGTCGGTGAGGGGGGAGGATGTGCCGGCTGTGACGCGGCCGTGCGGGCGGAACGGCGTCTTGAGAGCCGCAAGGTCTTCCATCGTGGTCTGCGGGCGACGGCCCTCGTCCTCGGTCGCGAGACCCCAGGCGCCATCGGCACCCTTGGTGGCGACCGACACGAGGTCGGGCTGGATCTTGCCGGCGTCGTACGCCGCCTGCACCTTGTGCTGGCTCAGCATGCCGAACCGGTCGGAGCGCTCCTTGGTCAGGTGCGGGAACCGGTCGAAGATGCGCTCGGCGGTGACACCCATGTTGAGTGCACCGGGGTCGACCATCTTCTCGGCGACGAAGCGCGGGTTCGGATCCGCGTTGCCACCGATCGGGTGATGACCCATGTGCTCGACACCGCCGGCGAGGGCGAAGTCGTACATGCCGACGCCGATCGAGGCTCCCATGGTCGTGACGCTCGTCATGGCGCCGGCGCACATGCGCTCGACCGCGAGGCCGGGCACGGTCTGCGGAAGCCCGGCGAGGATCGCCACCGAGCGTCCGAGCGTCAGCCCCTGGTCGCCGGTCTGGCTCGTCGCGGCGATCGCGACGTCATCGATGCGGTCTGCCGGGACGGCGGCGTTGCGCTCCATCAGGCCGATGGTCGCCTTCACGGCGAGGTCATCTGCGCGGGTGTTCCAGTACATGCCTTTTTCGCCGGCGCGCCCGAAGGGGGTGCGTACTCCATCGACGAAGAAGACGTCCGAGATCTCGGCCACTCTGCCTCCAAGTTAGTGCGTGGCCTCAGTCTATGAAGCCCGCGAAACGGGGAGGAATCGGTTGGGTCGAACCTACGAAGCCGGTGCGGGCGTCGTGTCGGGCGTTTGCGCCGCCTCTACAAAGGCGGCAGCGATCTTCTGTGCGGTCTGTGCAATCTGCCAGGGCCGGGCACCCAGCGCTGCCAACGCATCCGCGATCGCCTCGGGGGTTTCACCGGGCAGGTCCCAGGCCACGCGGCGCAGGTACTCCGGAGTGAGGAGGTTCTCGGTAGGCATACCCAGCTCCTCGGCGACGGCCTCCACGATCGGACGGGCGGCCTTGAGTCGTGCATCCGCTTCGGGATTCCGATCAGCCCACGCGCGAGGGGGAGGAAGAGTGTCGCTCGGAACGCGTTCGCGGGGAAGCTCTTCCGACGCCCTGCCTTCGACGATCGCCTGCCACCAGCGGTCGAGCTGCGTGCGGCTCGCGCGGCCCTGGAACTCCTTGAGGCCGGCCAGCGCCTGCTTCGACTGCAGGTTCGCCAGCACCGCCGCCACCAGGGAGCGGTCGGGCACGAGTCGTCCGGGGGAGACGTCCTGCTCCTGCGCGTAGGCTTCGCGTGCCTGCCAGAGGGAACGGGCGACGGCGAGGTTCCGGGCCCCACGCACCTGGTGCAGGCCGCTGAGGCGGCGCCAGGGATCTTCGCGCGGCGGTTTGGGAGCGCGGGCGAGGGTGGCGGCGAACTCTTCGGCGGCGAACTCGCTCTTGCCCTGCTCTTCGAGCTCGAGAACGAGGACGTCGCGGACGTCGATCAGGTGCAGCACGTCGAGGGCGGCGTACTCGAGCCAGGAATCGGGGAGCGGACGAGTCGACCAGTCGGCGGCGGAGTGCTCCTTCTTGAGCATGATGCCCAGCGTGTCCTCGACGACGGCACCGAGGCCGACACGCTCGTGGCCGAGCAGGCGCGAGGCGAGCTCGGTGTCGAAGATCACCGGCGGTTCGAGGTGCAGTTCGCGAAGAGACGGCAGGTCCTGGCTCGCCGCGTGGAGCACCCACTCCACGTCACCGATCGCCTCCTGGAGAGGTGCGAAATCGCCGATCGCCGGCGGGTCGAAGAGGAAGACGCCGGCCTCGCGACGGAACACCTGCACCAGATAGGCGCGCTGCGAATAGCGGAAGCCGGACGCCCGCTCGACATCCACGGCGACGGGTCCGGTACCGGCGGCGAGCACGGCGCAGGCTGCGCGGAACTCCTCGGCATCCGAGATCACGGAGTATTCAGTCACGTACAGCCTTTCGCGCGCCGATCACGGCGATGCCCTCGGAGCCGGGCGGAAGCCCCGCCAGCATTCCGACCAGCTCGGCCCATGCTTCGACGTGCGGTCGGAACGGGCCCTCCGGAGTCCAGGACGCCCGCAATTCTATCTGGGCGCCGTCTCCTTCGACGGCGAGCCCGCCGAATCCCTTCGACAGCGTCTTCGTCGACGTGCCCGATTCCGAGTGATAGACCGCTTGGCGCGAGTCGAGAGCATCGACCAGCCATGACCACGTCACGTCGGCGAGAAGCGGATCGGTGCCGATCTCGGTCTCGAGCGGCGCCTGCGCGAAGATGACGATGCGCCACGAGCCTCCCCATGCTCCCGGCTCGTCCGGATCGTGCAGCAGGACGAACCGGCCGGTGCCGTACACGGACTCGCCGTCACCCTCCGGACGCACGTCGGCGGCGAGGGCGATGGCGAAAGGCGCGAGGCCTTGTGGCGTGGCGATCTCGCGCACCGTGATGTCATCGCGGAACTCGGTCTCGCGCAGTTCGGCCACGGCGCTCTCGAAAGGCGTCCCGGCCTCGGGGTGTGCGGTCACGGCAACAGGCTAGAGTCAGGAAGCGATGAAGAGTCTCAGGCACGCCGTTACGCTCCTTGTCCCTGCCCTGTTCGCGTTCGGAGCAGCGCTCGCTCTCGTCGTGTTCGCCGTGGCCCGTCGGGTCGTCACGCCCATGCGCCGCGCGACCGACACGGAGATCCTCTCGGTCGACACGGGTGCCCAGACCATCGAGCTGAAGCGCACACCCGACACCGAGCTTCCCGGTCGCTACGGCCTGTTCACGACGGGCACCTACGGCTACGTCAAACTCGGGGCGGTACTCAGTGCCGATGGTTCAGCCGTACGGCGCAAGCTCCTCACCCAGATCGAACCCGGCGCACGTGTCGATCGTGCCGCGGCCTTCAGCGGCTACTACTACTCGTCTCCGAGCGAGCTCCATCTGCGCTGGGAGAACCTGCTGATCGGCTCTCCCGCAGGGCCATGTCCTGCCTGGTACTTCCCGGCGTCGTCGTCGACCTGGGTGATCCAGGTTCACGGACGCGGAGCGACCCGCGCCGAGTGCCTGCGCGCGGTGCCGGTGCTGCACGCCGCGGGGTTGCCGAACCTCGTCGTGTCGTACCGCAACGACGGTGAGGCCCCGCGCACGAGGGCGGGTGCCTACGCCCTCGGAGCCGCGGAGTGGCGTGACGTCGACGCCGCCATCGCCTATGCGCTCCGACACGGCGCCGAGCGGGTGATCCTGATGGGCTGGTCCATGGGGGGCGCCGTATCGCTGCAGGCCGCCGTGACGTCCGGCCACCGGGAGCGCATCGCCGGGATCATCCTCGAGTCTCCCGTGGTCGACTGGCGCACGGTGCTGCGGTTCCAGGCGAAGCTGGCCGGCGTGCGTGCGCCGCTGCCGGAACTCGCGATGGGGGCGCTCCAGATGCCTCTGACCGCGCGCCTGAGCGGAGCGGACGAACCGATCCACTTCGATCGTCTGGACATGGTCGCTCGTGCGGACGAACTGACCGCGCCGGTGCTGATCCTGCACAGCGACGACGACGGCTTCGTGCCGGCGGATTCATCGCACGCGCTGCAGGAGGCACGTCCGGATCTCGTGACGATGCCGAAGTTCACGGTGGCACGCCACACGAAGCTGTGGAACTACGACCAGACCGGCTGGACGACCGCGATCACGGATTGGCTGGAATCACAGGCTCTCAGCGCTTCTGGCTGACCTGGTTCTTCGCCCGCATCAGCATCCCGGTCATGCCCCCGATGCGCAGAGGGGACACGGCCTTCGTGAGACCGATCGACTGCGGGTAGTCATTGGGAATCGCGAGCACCTCGTCTGCGGTGAGGCCGGTGAGACCCTGCACCAGGATGCTTGCGAACCCGCGGGTCGTCGGAGCTTCGGGCGGGGCTGTCGCGTGCATCGTGACGATGTCATCGTTCACCTCGACATGGATGTACACCGGCGACTGGCACTCCGCGACGCGCTCGTACATCTCCGGGTGGGCCGCGACCTCGTCGGAGACGTCGGGAAGCTCGTCCGAGAACTCGAGCAGCAGCAGGAGGCGATCGGGCTCCGGGGTCTCCAGGAAGCCGTCGCGGATCTCGGCGAGAGTGTCAGGAACGTCGCTTGTGCTCATCCCTGTCATTGTCACATGTTCAGAGTGTGCCGGGCTCGGAACCGGTGACGATGGGCACGCGTACCGCGCTGCCCCACTCTGTCCAGGATCCGTCGTAGTTGCGCACGTTCTCGAAGCCGAGGAGGTGCTTGAGCACGAACCAGGTGTGGCTCGACCGCTCGCCGATCCGGCAGTAGGCGACGACATCATCCCCGTCGCGGAGCCCTGCGCCGTCGCGGTAGATCGCGTCGAGCTCCGCACGGCTGCGGAAGCCGCCGTCCTCGGCCACCGCCTTCGCCCACGGCACGCTCTGCGCGGTCGGGATGTGACCGGCGCGGAGGGTTCCCTCCTCGGGATACGCGGGCGCCGTCGTGCGCTCTCCGCTGTACTCCTCGGGGGAGCGCACATCGATCAGCGTGCCGCCGATGTGGGCCAGGACGTCTTCCTTGTATGCACGGATGATCGAGTCGTCGCGCTCGACGACGGGGTACTCCGTGGGCGGCCGGTTCGTTGCCTCACGCGTGAGCTCGCGCCCCTCGGCGATCCACCGATCGCGTCCGCCGTCGAGCAGACGCACGTCTTCGTGGCCGAACAGCGAGAACACCCAGAGGGCGTAGGCGGCCCACCAGTTGTTCTTGTCGCCGTAGATGACGACCGTGTCGTCGCGTGCGATGCCCTTGCGGCTGAGCAGCTCGGCGAAGCCCTCGCCGTCGACGTAGTCGCGCACGACCGGGTCGTTGAGTTCGGTGTGCCAGTCGACCTTCACCGCGCCCGGGATGTGGCCGGTTTCGTAGAGGAGCACGTCTTCGTCGGACTCGACGACCACGAGTCCAGGAGTCCCCAGCCGTTCCGCGAGCCACTCGGTGGTGACGAGCCGGCCGGGTTCGGCGTACTCGGCGAACTTGGGGGAGGAGGAATCGAACTCGATGGCCATGGGATCTCCGAAGCGTTTGAGCGGACGAGGGTGCAGCTGCAGACGGCGTAGTGTTGATCCGTCCCTTCGACGATAGATCCCCGCCGAGCACCCTGCGCCCGATTCGTAAGACTTCGACACAGGTGAGCACCTGATTCAGGACCGTGATGACCGACCCGACCAGCCGCACGGGAATCGTGCACCTCACCGAGCGCCAGCCGACCGTCAGCGGACCCGAGATGCTGGCGAGCCTGGTGCCGCCGCCGCAGTTCGACACCGCGACGTTCGACAGCTATCGTGCCGATCCCGCATATCCCTCGCAGGAGGAGGCGAAGGAGACGCTGATGCGCTTCGCCGGGCGCGGCACCCCCGCGAAGCGCGGAGGGCTGTTCAGCCGGGCGAAGAAGGAGCCCGAGCTGAAGCCCGGCGTCTACCTCGACGGTGGTTTCGGCGTCGGGAAGACGCACCTGCTCGCCTCGATCTATCACGCGATGCCCGCCCGCCGGAAATACTTCGGCTCGTTCATCGAGTACACCGCCCTGGTCGGCGCACTCGGCTACAAGAACACCGTCGATCTGCTCAAAGGTGCCGACCTGCTGTGCATCGACGAGTTCGAGCTCGACGACCCGGGCGACACGATGGTGATGACCCGCCTTCTGGGAGAGCTCGTGCCGACGGGGACCCGGCTCGCCGCGACCTCGAACACCCCGCCGAACGCGCTCGGCGAGGGGCGCTTCGCCGCACAGGACTTCCTGCGCGAGATCCATGCGATGTCCGACAGCTTCCAGACGCTGCGCATCGATGGCGTCGACTTCCGCCAGCGCGCCCTCGACGGACACGCGGTGGTGCTCGACGACGACGCGTACGAGACGGCGATCGAAAGGGCCGGCGCTGCGGGCGCAGCGTCGGACGACCGGTTCGACGACCTGATCCGTCATCTCGCGCAGGTGCACCCCTCGCGCTACATCAGGCTGATCGACGGACTGGGAAGCGTGGGCCTGCGCGGCGTGCGCCAGCTCACCGATCAGTCGGAGGCGCTGCGCTTCGTCGCGTTCGTCGATCGTGTGTACGACGCGCAGATCCCGATCGTGGCCACCGGGCTCGGCCTCGACGCGGTCTTCTCCGACGAGATGCTCGCCGGCGGGTACCGCAAGAAGTACCTCCGCGCCATCTCCCGACTCAATGCCCTGACACATTCTGCGTAAGCCTGCAGGCGCGCGTAACGCGATGTTCACGGGCGGAGCCGCGCTGTAACAGCGGGGAAACAAACCTCACGCATTGACGAAACCGCAGGTCGTCACACTGAAGCTCTCAATTACTTCGGATGTGAGGTTTTCCTATGGATGCTCCCGGCAACATCTCGTGGGCGATCACCGCGACAGCGCTGGTGCTGCTCATGACGCCCGGCGTCGCCTTCTTCTATGGCGGTCTCGTCAAGGCGAAGAGCGTCGTCAGCATGATGATGATGAGCTTCGGCTCCATCGGACTCGTCGCCGTGCTCTGGATTCTCTTCGGTTTCTCGATGAGCGCGGTCGACAGCCCGACCGCCTTCGCTGGCAACCCCTTCGCGGACTTCGGGCTGTCGAGCCTGGCGGCCGGTGAGGGCTCGAACGTCGCGCTCCTGGGGGTGGCCTACGGTGCCACATTCGCGATCATCACGGTCGCGCTGATCTCCGGAGCGATCGCGGATCGTGCGAAGTTCGGCAGCTGGCTCATCTTCGCCGGCATCTTCGCGACCGTCGGCTACTTCCCGGTCGCCGCGTGGGTCTGGGGCGGTGGCTGGATCATGAACCTCGGCACCACGCTCTTCGGCGAGGACAGCGGCATCGGCGTGATCGACTACGCCGGCGGTACCGCCGTGCACATCAACGCGGGCGCCGCGGCTCTGGCACTCGCCCTGGTCCTCGGCAAGCGCATCGGGTTCCAGAAGGGCATCCTGAAGCCGCACAACGTGCCGCTCACGCTCCTCGGGGCCGCCCTGCTGTGGTTCGGCTGGTTCGGTTTCAACGCGGGAGCGGAATGGCTGGCCGAAGACATGGGCGGCGTCGGACTCATCGGTCTGAACACCCTGGGCGCCACGGCGGCCGCCATCCTCGGCTGGATCCTCGTCGAGAAGATCAAGGACGGCAAGCCCACCTCGGTCGGTGCAGCGTCCGGTGCCGTCGCCGGTCTGGTCGCGATCACCCCGGCCTGCGCCAACCTGACGCCGGGTTGGGCTCTGCTTCTCGGCGCACTCGCCGGTGTCGTGTGCGCCCTCGCGATCGAGTTGAAGTTCCGCCTCGGATTCGACGACTCGCTCGACGTGGTCGGCATCCACCTCGTCGGCGGTCTCATCGGAACGCTGTACCTCGGCTTCTTCGCCACCGAGACGGGACTGTTCGTCGGCGGCGACGCCCGCCAGCTCGCCGTACAGCTGATCGCGGCGCTCGGAGTGCTGATCTACTCCTTCATCGTCGCGTTCATCATCGGCTTCGCGATCGAGAAGACCATCGGCTTCCGCGTCACGAACGAAGACGAGATCGCCGGTGTCGACCAGGTCGTGCACGGCGAGGAGGGCTACGCACTCGCAGACGCGTGATCAGCGGTTAGGGTGACCGTGTGAGCAAGACCAACGGCATCCTGGCAACACTCGCGGAGATCCTGCTCAAGGCAGTGGGCTCCGGCCGGGCGTCTCGGACATCAGATCCGAGACGCCCGGACGCGCGTCTACGGACCCCGCAGGAGCGCCCGACGCCCGCGGGTGGTGGCACCGACCCGGGACGGGCGCGCGGCACCGACACCGTCCGCATCGATCCGGATCGGATCACGCACCTGCAGGTCGGTTATGCACCGCAGCGGGACGGCGCACCGGACGCGGGAGAGATCGTCTGGACCTGGGTTCCCTACGAGGAGAACGACGGTCGCGGGAAGGAT
The DNA here is from genome assembly GCF_000708345.1 of Microbacterium sp. Cr-K32. Classification (NCBI taxonomy): domain Bacteria; kingdom Bacillati; phylum Actinomycetota; class Actinomycetes; order Micrococcales; family Microbacteriaceae; genus Microbacterium; species Microbacterium sp. Cr-K32. Next base: position 42,969 of record NZ_JARD01000012.1, read on the forward strand.
CGTCCCGTGCTCGTCATCGGACGGGAGTCCGCAGAGCGCGTGTACGCGGTGCGGATGACGAGCAAGCCCCATGACGGTGACCGCGACTATCTGTCGATCGGTACGGGCGACTGGGACTCTCAGGGTCGAGAGTCCTGGGTGGATGTCGAGCAGCTGTACAGCGTGCACGAGCGCGGGTTGCGGCGAGAGGCCGCCGTTCTCGATCGGGGGCGCTATGACCGGGTCGGAGCGGCTCTCACGCGGCGCTACGGGTGGTCCGTCGCGGGCTGAGCGTCGGGAACGCCTGCAGCACCATCTCCACGAGCTCCGCCAGCGGTCGGGTCAGCGGGTCGGTGGCGGGGAGTCCGGTGTCGAGCTCGATCTCGTCGATGGCGGCGGCGAGCTGCTCCGCCGTGAGGTTCTCATGGTTCACCGTGACGCCGATGACCTTCGTGTCGGCGAAAGCTTCGATCAGGGCGATCTCACTCGTGACCGTCGGCATCGCGACCATCGGGAAATCGCCCAGGACCGTCCGGCCCGGGGCGTGCTGCACGATGACCCCCGCAGGCTGACTGCCGCGGAGGATGTGCGCCGAGGTGATGTATGCGGGGTGGCTGAGCGCGCCCTGGCCCTCCACGATGATGACGTCCGGGTCTTCGCCTTCGAACGCCGCGACCACCTGGTTCTCGACCTCACCCGAGCAGAACTGGGGCACGAGGGCGTCGAGCGCGACGCCGTAGCGGCCGCCCTGGATGATCGTGGTCTGTCCGGTGCCGACCATCACGGCGTGGACGCCACGATCGTTGAGGGCCTTCACGAGGATCGTCGCGGTGGTGCGCTTGCCGATCGCGCCGTCGGTCCCGAGGATGGTGATCCGCGGACAGGTCACGTCGAAGATGCGGCCGGAGAACAGATGGAGATCCTTCTTGTCCCGGGGGCGACGGATATCGGTGATCGTGACCTGGGCGAGAAGGGCAGCCGCGACGAACTCGGCATCGTCGGTGAGGAACTCGTGCAGGCCGTTGATGATGTGCATCCCGCGGGCGATGCCGTCCAGCAGCACGGTGCGCTGGTCGGCGGAGAGCAGCCCATCAGCCGGTGCGACACCGCAGATCAGGTAGTCCGGCACGTGACCTGCATGAGCGATCGCCGTCGGGAGTCCGTCGAGCATCGGGATGTCGTTCGCGAGACCGTCCAGGAGCACCCCGGCGTCCGCACCCGCGTGGGTGCTGTCGATGACGCTGAGGATCTCGTACTTCTCCGAGTGTCGGACCAGACCGTTCGCGGTCTTGCCGTCCTGCTCGCCGAACTGGCCCTCGCAATACACGATGGCCGTGGTGCCGACGGGGAGGGCGATGGGCGCCGCCCAGGCGTGCGCAGGGTCGAGAAAAGAGGGGACTGACGGGGTGGGCATGATGCTCCTCGGGCTCACACAGAGGAGGCGACGGAGAACGAAATGACCCAGGAGGCCCGTTGGTCGACGAGAAGTCTTCCCTGATGCCGGCGAGATACCGGCATGCTCAACGTAGCAGGGCTGCCTGGGACCGGGCCGCGAGTGCGCCGTCGAGAGACTCGAGTCGAGCTCCCCGGCCCGCAGGTCGATCGTCCTCCGAGGCGGGGAGGCAATCCGATCCGTGGCGGGCTTCGAACCAGTGGTGAGTCGCGGAAGCGGCGCCACACAAGGAGGAATCATGCGTTTCATCCCCACCAAGGTCCACGGAATTCTCGACTACATCGTCGGCGTCGCGTTGATCGCCGCTCCCTGGCTGTTCGGCTTCGCGAACGTGGGCGGAGCGGCGGTCATCATCCCGATCGTCCTCGGTGTCGGGCTGATCGTGTACAGCCTCTTCACGAAGTACGAATGGGGTCCCTTCGGTTTCATCCCGATGCCCGTCCACCTGGTGTTCGACATCGTCGCCAGCCTCTTCCTCGCCCTCTCGCCGTGGATCTTCGGGTTCGCGGGCGAGGCGCTGAACGTCTGGCTCCCGCACGTCGTCGTCGGCGTCGCCGTGATCGTCGTGGTGCTGTTCTCGCAGCCGCAGCCGGCGACCACCAGGGGGCATGCGGCCACGGCCTGATCCCCGCAGAGACGCGGTGCCGGGCGACTGGACTTCCCGAAGCAGTCGCCCGGCACCGTCACGTCCTGGCGCAGGTCACGAGGCATCGAGACCGCGGAGCGCGTTGCTCAGCCATCGCCCGTAGAGCAGCCACGGCTCACCTTCGCGGCGGAGGGCGTCGACGTGCGTCCGCAGATCGTCCGTCAACGTGAACCACTCTCCGCCTTCGCGGTCCGAGGCGAACTCGCGGTGTCGCTGCTGCTCGACCGGGCGTCCGCCCGGCTCGAAGGCGAGGAGCTCGTCGTGTCGGATGCTCGCCAGCCGTTGTCGCGGTCGTCGGCTCGTGCCGATCTTCACCCGACGGTCGAAACGGATGTAGTAGACGACGTCGATGCGGGGGAGCGGGAGATCGGCGTCGGGGACGTCCCCGTAGCGCCATCCGCAGGAGGCGCAGCGCCAGGAGTCGTCACCCCGGGCACCGCGCGTTCCTCCGCAGAGGGTGCACGGGCCCGGGAGAGCTTGTTCCTTCGACACCGTGGCAGGCTACGCGCCCCCTCGGACACCTGCCTCTTCTGCGGTGCGCGCCGCTCGCCTACTCTCGAACGGAGGATGAAGGGATCGGCGATGACGACGACGCGGAGGGCGCAGAGGACGCCGGCCGATCCGCGTGTCGCCGCGGTCGCTCGCGGGGCGGGCGCTCTCGTCTCGACTGCTCTCGTCTCGACTGCTCTCATCGCGATCGCTCTCATCGCGATCGCTCTCGCCGCGTGCGCTCCTACGTCCCCCGCCTCGTCCTCTCCCGCGCCGCTCGCACCCTCGCCGTCCGCCGGATCGGGAAGCATCGTTCCGGGGCGCGCGTCCACGGTCGTGGCTGGACTGGAGGCCCCATGGTCCATCGCCTTCTTCGGGAGCACGGCGCTGATCAGCGAACGGGACACCGCCCGCATCGTCGAGGTTTCCGGCGACGGGAGGCTTCGCGAGCTCGGGATGATCGACGGCGTCGCGCCTCGAGGAGAGGGGGGACTGCTCGGTATCGCGCTGCGGGACGATTGGCTGTACGCGTACTCGACGGCTGTCGGCGAGAACAGGGTGCAGCGCTTCGCGTTGTCGGGGGCGCCGGGTTCGTTCGAGCTCGGCGAATCCGAGACGATCCTCTCCGGGATCCCCGCCGCCGGGAATCACAACGGCGGACGAATCGCGTTCGGCCCCGACGACATGCTCTACGTGACGGTCGGCGACGCGGGCGACCGTGAGGGGGCTCAGGATCGGGATTCGCTGGCCGGGAAGATCCTCCGCATCACACCGGACGGGGACGTGCCGGAGGACAACCCCGTCCCGGGATCACCCGTCTACAGCCTGGGGCACCGCAATCCTCAGGGCCTGGCGTGGGACGACGAAGGCACGCTCTACGCGAGCGAGTTCGGCCAGGACACCTGGGACGAACTGAACGTGATCGAGGCCGGTGGGAACTACGGGTGGCCGACGGTCGAGGGCATCGCGGATCGTGACGGGTTCGTCGATCCGGTCCAGCAGTGGTCGCCGGACACCGCGAGTCCGAGCGGCATCACGATCGCGTCGGGATCGATCTTCATCGCGAATCTCCGTGGAGAGCGGCTCAGGGAGGTGCCGCTCTCCGACGTGCGCACCGCCGGAGAGTACTTCGTCGAATCGCTCGGGAGGCTTCGCGACGTCGTGGTCGCGCCAGACGGGGCACTCTGGGTTCTCACGAACAACACGGACGGGCGGGGCGATCCCCGCGAGGGCGACGACCGAGTCCTGCGTATTCCGATCGAGTAGCGCTACGGAGGGCGGCGACGCGCGACGACGGGCGGCATCGAGACAATCCGCTTCGTCCGAGCGCGAGAGGTACAGGCGCGGGGCAGTGCGCCGATGGCTCCGCACACGCCTTGTCGACATCTGTGCGGAGCCATCGATGATCAGATGATGTCGCGCCCTTCGCGCTTCGCCTCCTTGGCATCCTTCACGAAAGCCCGAACCACGACGACGAGCACACCGACGACGATGATCGGCCACACCAGCACGTACGCGGTCAACAGAATGGTCTCCATCAGGCGTCCTTCCCTGCGAGCGTGGCGTCGCCCTTCACATCGGCGCTTGGTGTGATATCCCCGGTGTCGAAGCTGCCGGTGCGCTCCTTGATCAGGTCGAAGTCGAATCTCCGCGTCCTGTTCATCATCGTGAGGGCGACGCAGACCAACGTGCTCACCGCGTATGCGACCAGTGACCCCGACAACACCGGGTACTGGTGCAGGAAGCCGATCGCGAACGGCGCCGACACCAGCGTGGCCAGCGTCCCGACCACAAGCGCCACCCGCAGACCGAAGAAGCCGAACGACATCAGGGCCAGGACCACCCCGATCCCGACGACGGAGAGGACGTCACTCGCGAGACCCCAGCCCCCCGACAGGGAGATCCACTCGAAACGCACGGGCAGGAACGCGGCGAGCGCGGCGATCACGGCGATGCTGAACGCGGAGTTCGTCACGCGGTCCCAGTAGAAGCTCGCGATGACGGGGAACACGAGCGCTCCCCACAGTGCACCGACGAACACCAGCAGGTCGAGGATGTTGAACTGCATCGATGCGAAGCCGAGTGCCGCGGCGGTTGCGCCGATCATGGTGAGTCTGCCGATGAGCAGCATCGTCTTCGGGTTGGCGTTCTTCTTGCCCGCGATGTTCTGCCCGTAGATGTCGGCCATCATGATCGACGAGAGAGCCGTCATGTCGGCATCCGCGGTGGACGACAACGAGCCGATGATCATGACGAAGAACACGCAGATCAGCAGCGGGGGCAGGTATGTCGAGGCCATCTGCGGGATCAGATTGTTGACGTCGCCGCCCACCGGCTGGATCCCTGCGTACAGGGCGAGCACTCCCAGCATGCCGATCCCGATGATAGACGCGCCGTACCCGAATGTCGCGGTGACGAATGTCTTCTTGATCAGGTCCTCTCGCACGGCGAACAGTCGCTGCGCGATGGTCTGGTTGCCGATCGCGTAGGCGAGCACGGCGGCGATGTAGGGAGCGCCCTGGTTGAAGAACGCGTCGGAAGAGAAGAAGTCGCCCTGCTGCGGGGTGAGGTTCGCTGCGCCGGTGACGAACAGCTCGGGGCCGCCCGCGGCGAAGAAGATCACCGGAACGATGATCGCGACGGCGCCCAGCATGGCGATGACCTGCGCGAAGTCGGTGAGCACCGACGCCCTGAAGCCCGACCACAGCGTGTAGGCGAGCACGCCGATCGCGATGGCGACGATGCCCTGTGTGAAGGTGAACGGCGACAGCATCGAGACGAGCGCGCCTCCGGCGATCAGATTCGACGTGAGGCTGATCAGGCTGCCGAGCACATTGGAGCCGGCGAGCATGAGCTGACTCGAACGTCCGTGGCGGGCGAACATGACCTCGGCGATGGTGTGCGCGTGGGGTGCGACCGTGCGGATGCGGCGCCCGAACGGATAGATGAGGAGGATCATCAGTGCACCCCAGAGGCCGTAGTGAATGGGGCCGGAGATGCCGTAGGTGTATCCGGATGTCGCGGAGGCGTACATCGAGGATGCCCAGATCCAGGTAGCGGTCATCGAGGCGGCGGAGATGCCGAACCCGATCTTGCCGCCACCGGTCATGTATCCGTCGGCGTTCTCCTTTCTGCGGGAGATGCGGATGGACATGTAGAGGCTGCCGCCGAAGAACAGCAGCATGAGCAGGATCACGACCGGTCCTGACAGCGTGTGGAAGTCTTCCACCGGGTACTCGCTTTCTCGTCTTGGTGCGGCGATGCCGCCTATCGATGGAGAAGGAGTCCCGCTAAGTGGGGGAGTAGTGCGTCGTCTGGTGTTGAGGGTTCTGCGGGGAGTGGAGAAGGGTCGGCATGGCGAGAACGAACCTGGACCACTGAGGCGCATCACAGCACACAGACGAGTAGCCCGGGGTGCGGCTCCTTTCGAGGACGTCCGTTTCCGGGCGCACCGAACAGCGGTGCATCCTCGAACGGGATTCGGTGATCGCGTGGTCGCCGGTCGGCGTCTGACGCGTGAGATCGCGGCGGAGCCACGACCATCGCTCAGGGGGTGAGAGCGTCTCTCGACCATAGCAAGTTCCCAGGAACGCCGCCGGGGGAGCGGGCAGGGGACGAAAAAGCCCCCGGGAGAACCGGGGGCGATGTGGTGGGCGATACCGGACTCGAACCGATGACCTCTTCCGTGTGAAGGAAGCGCGCTACCAACTGCGCCAATCGCCCATACCCGTGGGGTACGTCAACCGATACTACCGGACGCTCGGAGGCCTCGCGGACCACTCGGCGAGACACGCGCGAGATTCGCTGCCGGTTTGGCGGAGTGCGGATCTTCGGCTAATGTTTCATGAGTGCCCGGGACAACCGGGAACGAAATGCGGATGTAGCGCAGTTGGTAGCGCACAACCTTGCCAAGGTTGGGGTCGCGAGTTCGAGTCTCGTCATCCGCTCGAGTGCAGTAGGTCTTCTTCGGAAGGTCTGCCGCACGTGGGGTCAATCCACACGGTGGCGTGGCCGAGCGGCTAGGCACCGGCCTGCAAAGCCGTTTACACGGGTTCGAATCCCGTCGCCACCTCACGGAAAACTGAAAAGCCCCAACGGGCGCGATTGGCGCAGCGGTAGCGCGCTTCCCTGACACGGAAGAGGTCACTGGTTCGATCCCAGTATCGCGCACACTGAAACCCCCGGATCTCCGGGGGTTTTTTCGTGTCTCGAAAGTCTCTCGTACTCCGAGGATGTCGCGCCCATCGGTTTCCGAAGCAGGCCGTTCCTCGTCGGGGGAGTGCCGCCCGCCGCTGCGGGCGTGCCCGGATGGGCCCGGGCACGCCTGCAGCCGATCACGCCAGAAGCGTGTCGCCGATGAATCCGTCTTCCGCGCATCCGGGCGGGATCGCGAACACGGCGGAGCCGATCGGCACGGTCCACTCGTTCAGCAGGTCGAGCTCGTCGAGCCGGCGCTGCATCGGGATGAACTGTCGCTCGACGTCGGCTTGGAACGAGACGAAGATCAGCCCCGACTCGGAGACCTCGGCGCCGATCGGACGCTCGTCGTAGTTGTACGCGCGCCGGAAGATGCGCTCCTCCCCGTCGCCGCGGGCCCGCCGGATATGTGCGAACTGCGGGATCACGGGGAACCCTATCGACGTCTTCGCCTCGAAATCGGGTTCGTCGAACTCGTTTGTCCCCGTCAACGGCGCCCCGTTGGCGAGTGTTCGCCCCACGGAGGCATCGCGGCCGCCGCGGTCCAGGCGGTCCCACTTGTCGAGGTCCATGCGGATGCGACGGATCACCATCCCGGTACCGCCTGTCAGCCAGCCATCCGCATTCCATACGACCTCGTCGAAGTCCGAGGTGCCCGGTTCGGGGTTGGTCGTGCCGTCCACCTGTCCGAAGAGGTTGCGCATCGTGGTCCCGGGGCGTTCCGTGCCGTACGCGCGCCGGAACCCCTGCTGCGTCCATCGGATGCTCGCGAAGCCGCGGGCGTCCTTCAGGAGCATCCGTGTCGCGTGGGCAACCGTCAACGGATCGTCCCCGGCGATCTGCAACAGCAGGTCTCCATCCGAGAATTCAGGTCGCAGTTGATCCACCCCGAAAGCCGGGAGCGGTGCGAGCCACGCAGGGCCGGAGCCCGCGGCGCGCGCGACGAGACCGGGTCCGAAGCCGAAGGTGATCGTGAGCCGCGCCGGCGAGAGCGCGAGCTCCGGCTCGGAATCGGCGAGGGCGGGGAGCCCCTGCGTCAGACGAGCTGCGTCGTCCGTCAGGATCCGCATCAGGCGAGTGAGCCCGTCGCGGTCCACATCCTCGCGGAGATCGAGCCCGAGGAAGACACCGTGGGCTTGCGCCGCGGTGTCGACACCGGCTTGGTGGGCGCCGAAGAACGGAACGGTCTGCTCACCGTTCATCGGCGTGGAGACCGGCTTCGCACCGTTCTCCTGACTGTTGAGGGCGAGATCCACTCCGACAGCCGCGACCGCGCCGACGCCGGCGACGGCTCCTCCGAGGAGGAACTGTCGCCGGGTCGACCCGGCGCGGCGGGAGCGGGCGCCCTCGGCGGGCGCCGACATCACTGCCCCGAGCCGTCTTGCTCTTCGCCGCCCTCGTAGTTCTCGTTCGCGCCGGAGTAGTCCTTGACGGGAGCGGTGAACTCATACGTGGAGTCGTCGGAGAACGTGAGGGTGAAGGTCACGTCGCTGCCTGCCGTGAGAGGACCGGTCAGGTCCATCATCATGATGTGGTTGCCTCCCGGCTCCAGGGCGAGCTTCCCGCCGGCGGGAATGACGAACCCGCCGTCCTTCTCGCGCATCACCATCTCACCGGCCTCGTTCTCGACCGTCTCGTGCAGCTCGAGCATGTTCGACGCCTCGGACGTGACGGAGACGACGGTCACGTCGTCGTCACCGCTGTTGACGAGGGTGCCGAAACCGGCGGACATGCCCTCTTCCGCCGACTTCACCCACGCATCCTCGATCGTGACGGCGTCACCGGCGGGGCGGGATGCGGATTCGGTCGGGGAGCTCTCCGGGGTGCACCCGGTGAGCGCGAGGAGGGAGACCGCGATAACGGCCGCGAGGCGGGGAAGGTTCTTGCTGGTGTTCACAATGGTGCCTTTCACAGGTCATCTGCCGCGGAACCGCCGTCTTCCGGCGGAGCGGCTTCCGTCCGAGGACGGCGGAGGAATCGGATGAGGACGAGGACGAGGACGGCCACTGCCGCCCCGCCTGCGCCGATGAGCAGCACCCTGACGGTGCCGCCGGAATCTGCTGCGTTCTGATCCGGCTGTTCTGCGGATGCCGACGGGGTCTCCGCCGCGCCGCCGGGCGCGGGGGCCGCCATCGGCTCGGCATCGCCCACGGTGAACGGGACGACGCCGGCGATCGGATGGCCGTCTTCCGACACGACCTGCCACCGCACCTGGTAGCCGGCGGTCGGCATGCCTGGCTCGAGGGGGGCGGTCACCGTGCGGCCGGCGACCGTGACGTCACCGGAGACCCAGTCCTTCCCCGAGGCGTCGACGACCAGGACGACAGCCCCGGTCAGTGACTCGTCGAGCACCAGGAGTTCACCGGAGAAGGTCATCGTGATGCTCTCCGGCCCGGCCGCCAACTGCTCGTCGGCGGCCGGGGAGCTGGAGATCAATTGATCGTGGGCGGACGCGGGCGTGGCGATCGCGAGGGTCGCGACCGTCGCCAACGCCAGCCCGGCCGCAATCCTGCGGACAGGGGACATGGGAATGGCCTCTCATCAGACGTCGCGTGAGCGACGTGCATGCATGCGTTCAGAACCCGTGCGCGACGAAAGGCGCACGGAGGTGACGCACCACAGGACCGGCGAAAGCCCAGGGCGCGGATCAGATCGCTGCGGAGAGGGGAGGAGCGCGGCCTCTGAGGGTCGCGAGGAGAACGAGATCGCCCGTGCGTGCGACGTCGAAGATGCCGCGGAGAGCGCGCGGGAGGCGGAGAGCCGGGAGGACCAGCACGTGATCGACCCGGCGGCGCAGCCATCGCCCCAGCTGCACGGCGAGGTTGCGTGCGGCGATGATCAACCGCTCGCCTCGATACAGCGCGGACACTGTCAGCAGCGCCGCGAGCGCGTGGCCCAGCCACATCGATGCGTCGGCGGTGACAGCCTCAGGGAGGCCGGGCGTCGCGGGGATCACGAGAGGCGCACCGTGCACGTGCGGGACGGAGACACCGGAGGGCGTGACGGTTCCGAGCACGAAGAGGGTGTGGAACAGGAACTGGCTCACCGCGACCGAGAACGTCAAGCGGATGAGCGACAGTGAGCGGCCGGCGAGCAGCACGCAGATCATGAAGGAGAACACCCACGGCACCACGATGCCGAGCGCACCGGGCATCTGCCCGCCACCCGACACGTGCCCCGCGAGTGCGACGAAGATCGCCAGCGACGAGGCAGCGAAGCCGCGGATGACGGCTGGCTTCCTGGACTCGGTCACGGCTCCAGTCTGGCACGGACGGCGCGCGCGTCGTTCTCCGACCATCAGGTGACAGGCCCTCCGGTCACTCGCGGCGAGAGCGTGGGGTGCGCTTGACGACGTCGTACGCGGCGAGTGCCGCCTTGCGTGTGTCACCCAGGTCGACGATCGGCTCGGCGGGGGCGTCTGCGGCCCAGCGCGAGATGTAGAGGTTCTGTGGGTCGAACTTCTTTGCCTGGAGTTCGGGGTTGAACACACGGAAGTACGGAGCGGCGTCGGCGCCGGATCCGGCGACCCACTGCCAATTGAAGGGATTGCTGGCTTCATCGGCGTCGACGAGCGTGTCCCAGAACCACTCTTCACCCCGGCGCCAGTCGATGAGCAGGTTCTTCACGAGGAAGGAAGCCACGACCATCCGCACCCGGTTGTGCATGTAGCCGGTGTGCCAGAGCTCTCGCATGCCGGCGTCGACCAGAGGCACGCCGGTCTCACCGTGCTGCCAGGCATCGAGGTGGGTGGGGTCCAGCGGCGGCCAGGGGAAGGCGTCGAACTCCGGTCGAAGGTTCTCGCTCGCGAGGTCGGGGGAGTGGTACAACGTGTGCCAGGCGAACTCGCGCCAGCCCAGTTCGGAGAGGAAACCTCCCGCACCGTCGACACCCACCGCCTCGTGCCAGACCGTGAACGCGCTGATCTCGCCCCAGCGGAGGTGCGGTGACAACCGCGACGTGGCACCGGAAGCGGGTTCATCGCGTGCGCGGTCGTAGTGCCCCAGGTCTTCGTCGAGAAAATGGCGTAGACGCCGTCGCGCGGCGGGTTCACCGGGCTCCCAGGTCTCGCGCAGGCCGTCGGCCCAGTCGGGGGCGGTGGGCAGCAGGCTCCAGTCCTCGAGGGCCTCGGTTGCCGGAGTGCGTTGCGGGCCCTCGACCGTTCGCGGCTCCGGGAGCGGAGCGCGGGGCGCGGGGAGCGCGAGGCACGCCCGCCAGAAGGGAGTGAAGACGGAGTAGTGCGTGCCGCTGCCCGTCGTGACCGTCCACGGCTCATGCAGCAGAGAGCCGGCGAAGGAGGCGACCTCGAGTCCCTCGGCCCGGAGGGACGCCTTCAGCGCGGAGTCGACCGCGCGCTCGGCACCTCCGTAACGGCGATTCCAGTAGACGGCACCCGCTCCGACTTCCGTCACCATCTCACGCACGATGCGCTCGGCCGGGCCGCGACGGAGCACGAGTGCGCCACCGCGCTCGCGGAGCCGCTCGTCCAGCGACGCCAGAGAGTGGTGCAGCCACCAGCGCGCGGCGCCACCGAGCGCACGGATGCCCGGTGACTCCTCGTCGAGCACATACAGCGCGATGACCGCTTCGCCTCGTTCGATCGCGGCCCGCAGCGCAGGGTTGTCGGCGAGTCGGAGATCATCGCGGAACCACACGATGGAGGGGGACGTCATGGGGACAATTCTCCTGGAGGTCGGGCTCGGTCGTTCAACGACGACGGCGGTCGCGGCGGCGCGGGTTCTCGTCTCCGGTCGCCCACAGCGCCCACAGAACGAGAAGCGGCTGCAGGAAGAGCCTGCCGAATCGGCGAGCATCCGTGTCGAGTCCCGGGGTCGAGCGCTTCGTGCGCCACTGGTGGATGTTCCCCGGCAGCACGGCGACGAAGAACGCGGCGGTCGCCCAGCCGATGCGGCGCCGCTCTTTCGGCAGCGTGAGCAGGCCGGTGGCGAGAGCGACCTCCGTGGCACCGGAGGCGATCACGATCGTGTCCTTGTCCAGCTTGGTCAGACGGGTCGCCCAGTCCGGCACCACCACCCGGAATCCGCGGGTGCTGAGGAAGTGGCCGACCCCGATCGCGCCGAGCGCGATCGCGAGGATCCATCGTGCGACTGCTCTGTCCATCCGTTCACGTTACGTGATGCTCGCGAAGCGGCGTGGACGTCGTGCGGCGCGGACGAGGACGGTCAGGAGGACCGGGTCATGCGAGTAACCTGGGTATCGACCCAGATGGAGAGTTTCTGTGCCTGAAAACGCCCGGCCGAATGACGGCTTCGCCCTGTTCACTGACCGAAACGTCGTCGCGATGCGCGTCAACGGCGACCTCAAGGATCTCGCCACGACCGTGACCGACACCGATGTGGTCGAAGCGGTCACGATCGACAGTGCGGACGGGCTGAACATCCTCCGTCACTCGGCAGCCCATGTGCTGGCGCAGGCGGTGCAGCGCATCAACCCGCAGGCGAACCTCGGCATCGGCCCGCCCGTCACCGACGGCTTCTACTACGACTTCGGGGTCGAGACCCCGTTCACGCCGGAGGACATCAAGGCGATCTCCAAGGAGATGCAGCGCATCGTCCGCGAGGGACAGCGCTTCGTCCGCCGTGTCGTGACCGACGACGAGGCCAGGGCCGAGCTCGCGGACGAGCCGTTCAAGCTCGAGCTCATCGGTCTCAAGGGCGGGAAGGAAGCCGCAGAGGGCGCCTCCGTCGAGGTCGGCGAAGGCGAGCTGACGATCTACGACAACACCACCCGTGATGGCGAGGTCGTCTGGAAGGACCTCTGCCGCGGCCCGCACCTGCCCAACACGCGCATGATCGGCAACGGTTGGGACCTCACGCGCATCGCCGCCGCGTATTGGCGCGGCAGCGAGAAGAACCCGCAGCTGCAGCGCATCTACGGCACGGCATGGCCGACCAAGGACGAGCTGCGTGCCTATCAGGAGCGCATCGCCGAGGCGGAGCGCCGCGACCACCGCAAGCTCGGTGCGGAGATGGACCTGTTCTCCTTCCCCGACGAGATCGGCTCGGGACTCGCGGTGTTCCATCCCAAGGGCGGCATCATCCGCTACGAGATCGAGGAGAATCTGCGCAAGCACCTGCTGCGCAACGGGTACGACCTCGTGAACAGCCCGCACATCACGAAGAAGGATCTCTTCATGACGTCGGGTCACCTGCAGACCTATGCCGACGGCATGTTCCCGCCGATGCACCTCGACGAGATCGTCGACGAGGAGGGGAACATCACCCGCCAGGGTCAGGACTACTACCTGAAGCCGATGAACTGCCCGTTCCACAACCTCATCTTCCGTTCGCGCGGGCGCTCCTACCGCGAGCTGCCGCTGCGTCTGGCCGAGTTCGGGACGGTCTACCGCTACGAGAAGAGCGGCACGCTGTCGGGACTGACCCGAGTGCGCGGTCTGACGCAGGACGACGCCCACATCTACGTCGCGCAGGACCAGGTCAAGGAAGAACTCACCACCAACCTGAACCTCGTCCTCGACCTGCTCCGCGACTACGGCCTCAACGACTTCTATCTCGAACTGTCGACGAACGAGGAGGGGAACCCGAAGTTCCTCGGCGAGCCGGAGCAGTGGTCGACGGCGATCGACACGCTGCGTGAGGTCGCGATCGAGTCCGGGCTCGAACTCGTCGCCGATCCCGGCGGTGCGGCCTTCTACGGGCCGAAGATCTCCGTCCAGGCGCGTGACGCGATCGGCCGCACCTGGCAGATGTCGACCATCCAGCTCGACTTCAACCAGCCGGAGCGCTTCGAACTGGAGTACACCGGACCCGACGGGCAGAAGCACCGGCCGGTGATGATCCATCGCGCACTCCTCGGCTCCGTCGAGCGCTTCTTCGCGATCCTCCTCGAGCACTATGCCGGCGACTTCCCGCTCTGGCTCGCACCCAGCCAGGTGGTCGGCGTCCCGGTCGCCGAGCAGTACGGCGACTACCTGGACGACGTCATCGGGCAGTTGCGCGCTGCGGGCGTCCGGGCAGACGTCGACCACTCGGATGACCGCATGCAGAAGAAGATCCGCACCCACACGACGGCGAAGGTGCCCGTCATCCTCATCGTCGGTGAGCAGGATCGTGCCGCGGGGACGGTGTCGTTCCGCTTCCGCGACGGCACGCGGGAGAACGGCGTCCCGGTCGCGGACGCGGTGCGCCGGATCAACGCCGCCATCGCTTCGCACGCGCTCGTGCTGAAGGCAGGGGACCTGGCGTGACCGAAGGGGAGCAGCCGCTGGAGGACGCCGGTCGCCTCGCCGGCGTACCGGACGAGTTCCAGCGGCTGTGGACCCCGCACCGGATGGCGTACATCCAGGCGGGGCCGGAGCCGCTGCGCGAGGAGTGCCCGTTCTGCGAGGCCCCGAAGTTCCCGGATGCCGAGCGGTTGGTCGTCGCCCGGGGCGAGACGGCCTACGTGCTGCTGAACCTCTTCCCCTACAACTCGGGACATCTCCTGGTCTGCCCGTACCGCCACATCGGCACCTACGACCAGGCGACGCCGGAAGAGGTCGCCGAGATCGGAGCGCTGACGCAGACGGCCATGCGGGTTCTCCGTGAGGTGTCCCGATGCGACGGCTTCAACCTGGGCATGAACCAGGGCGCGGTCGCCGGCGCCGGCGTCGACGCCCACCTGCACCAGCATGTGGTGCCGCGTTGGACGTCGGACGCGAACTTCTTCCCGATCATCGCGAAGACCAAGGCGCTTCCCCAGCTCCTCGGAGAGGTGCGCGAGGCCGTGGCAGCGGCCTGGCCGGAATCCGACCACTGAGGCCGACGGCTTCGTCCCTCACCGCCCACCCGTCCGGCGGGCATCCGTCGAGCGGGGGAGCGGCGAGAGCGAGTACGGGCCTCAGCGCACCTGGCGGGCGGTGAACTGCATCTGCGGGTTCGCGTAGAACTCCTGTGCCTCGACGAGCTGCAGCTCGCGCTCACCGGATTCGAGCGTGGCCTTGAGCAGGTCGTACACGCTCGATGCCGTGCGCTCGAGCGCGATCCTCGCGCTGCCCGTCTCGACGTAGTGGGCGGTGAACAGTGCCGCGGTCACGTCTCCTGAGCCGTTCGCCTTCATCGGCAGGTGCGGGGTCTGCACGAGCCAGGCGCCCTCCCCGTCGGCGGCGAGCATCTCGATCGTGCCCTCTTCGCGGTCGGGGCGCTCGACACTCGTCACGAGCACGGTGCGCGGACCCATCGCGTGCGCGAGATCGACCGAGGCGAGCGTGGACTCGAGCGTGTCGGGCTCGGTGTCGGTGAGGAAGCCGAGCTCGAACTGGTTCGGCGTGATGATGTCGGCGACCGGAACGACGCGCTCGCGCAGCAGCACCGGGATGGCCGGCGCCACGAAGCAACCCGACTTCGCGTTGCCCATGACCGGGTCGCAGGCGTACACGGCGTTCGGGTTCGCGGACTTGACGCGCGCGACGGCGTCGATGATCACGTCGCCGATGCCCTCTCCGCCCTGGTAGCCGCTGAGGACGGCGTCGATCTGGCCGAAGACGCCGCGTTCCTCGATGCCCGTGATGACCTCGCGCACATCGTCGGGAGCGATCATCGGTCCGCGCCAGGCGCCGTAGCCGGTGTGATTCGAGAAGTTCACGGTGTAGACCGGGAGAACTTCGACGCCGATGCGCTGCAGAGGGAACACGGCGGCGGAGTTTCCCACGTGTCCGAAGGCCACGGCTGACTGGATGGAGAGGATCTTCATTCTCCGACTCTTTCGTTCAGGGCGGGCCGGCGCCCGCGACGGATGGTCATCGCCCGGCGGCGACGAGGTCTGCGACCAGTGATTCGGCCTCGTCGTCCGAGAGGTCGTGCACCGTCAGGCGCAGGTGATGCGAAGGCCCGGCCTTCTCATCGAGCGCGAAGTCGTCTCCGGTGCGGGCGAGCCAACCGCGGCGCATGAGCCGGTCGGCGACGGTCCGCGCGGGCCGGGGGAATTCGATCCACAGGCTCATGCCGTCGGACACCGTCGCATCGACGCCGCTCTCACGCAGTCGCGCGGCGAACGCCGCGTTGCGCTGCGCGTAGTGCGCGGCGGCGGCGGCGACGTCGGCCATCACCGCATCGTCGGTCAACTGTGTGAGGGCGAGTCGCTGAAGGAGATGGCTCACCCAGGTGGTGCCGGGGCTCAGCCGCATCGCGAGGCGTTCCGCGGTCTCCGGATCGGTGGCGGCGATGGCGAGGCACATGTCCGGTCCCAGGAACTTCGACACGGAGCGCACGAGGGCGAAACGGCGGTGGTCGGGGCCGATGAGGGACTCGTAGGGGCGCTGCGACAGCATCGAGAAATGGTCGTCCTCGATGATCAGCACGTACGGGTGGTCGGCGAGCACGGCACGAAGGTCGGCGGCACGCGAGGCGGTGAGGCTCGCGCCGGTCGGATTCTGAGCGCGTGGGGTGCAGATGATGGCGCGGACGCCGGCCTCCAGCGCGGAACGCAGGCCGTCGACCGTCATCCCCTCGGCATCGACAGGCACGGGGACGGCCCGGTATCCGCCCAGGCGCACGGTGTGGATGCTCGCCAGGAAGCACGGGTCTTCCAGAGCGACCGCGTCGTCACGCATGAGCGCCTGGGCGAGCAGCCTCTCGACAGCGTCGACGGCGCCGCTGGTCACGGTGATGCGGAAGTCGACGTCGTCGAGGTCGGTCGAGATCCAGTGCCGGGACCACTCTTCGAGACCGCGGTCGATCACGGGCTCGCCGTAGAGGACGGGACGGGACGCGATGGTCATGAGCGCCGGCGCCGGGTCGGGGATGAGGCGCGGATCGGGGTTCCCCGTGCCGATGTCGCGGAGCACGGTGTCGGGGGCATAGCCCTCCTGAGCCACGGCCTCGATCCCGGCGACGACGGTTCCGGCGCGCCCACGGGAGATCACGAGGCCCGCCTGCGCGAGCTGTCGATAGGCGGCGACGGCAGTATTCCGATTGACGCCGAGGGTGGCAGCCAGCTCCCGCACCGGGGGGAGCACCGCACCGGCCTGGAGGATTCCGCGGTCGCGCAGGGAACGCACGCTGTCGGCGATGTCCGATGCGGTGGTGCCTGTGATCTGGTCGCTCATGGTCCTCCTCAGCGATTCTAGGTCGAATCGGACAGTGCTATGTTTGATCTAGATCAAAACCGACTTCGGTGCATCCGACAGGAGTTCCCCATGGCAGAGCAGACAACCACCGGATCCGCGCGCGTAAAGCGCGGCCTCGCCGAGATGCTCAAGGGCGGCGTCATCATGGACGTCGTCACGGCAGAGCAGGCGAAGATCGCCGAAGACGCCGGCGCGGTCGCCGTGATGGCGCTCGAGCGCGTCCCGGCCGACATCCGCGCGCAGGGTGGGGTCTCCCGCATGAGCGACCCCGACATGATCGACAGCATCATCGATGCCGTCTCCATCCCCGTGATGGCGAAGGCGCGCATCGGTCACTTCGTCGAGGCGCAGGTGCTGCAGGAGCTCGGTGTCGACTACATCGACGAGTCCGAGGTGCTCTCGCCGGCCGACTACGTGAACCACATCGACAAGTACGGCTTCACGGTTCCGTTCGTGTGCGGAGCGACCAACCTCGGCGAGGCATTGCGTCGCATCAACGAGGGGGCGGCGATGATCCGCTCCAAGGGCGAGGCCGGCACCGGCGACGTCTCCGAGGCGATGAAGCACATCCGCAAGATCCGCGGCGAGATCGCCGCGCTCACGGCGCTGCCCAAGGACGAGCTCTTCGTCGCCGCGAAGGAGCTGCAGGCGCCGTACGAGCTCGTGGCGGAGATCGCCGAGACGGGCAAGCTCCCCGTCGTGCTGTTCGTCGCCGGCGGGGTCGCGACCCCGGCGGATGCCGCGATGATGATGCAGCTCGGTGCCGACGGCGTGTTCGTCGGATCGGGCATCTTCAAGTCGGGCAACCCGGCTGAGCGCGCGAAGGCGATCGTCAAGGCGACGACCTTCTTCGACGACGCCAAGGTCATCGCCGAGGTCTCGCGCGGACTGGGCGAGGCCATGGTCGGCATCAACGTCAGCGATCTCCCGGCCCCGCACCGCCTCGCCGAGCGTGGCTGGTAAGACCCGCGTCGGCGTCCTCGCGCTGCAGGGCGACGTGCGAGAGCACGCCGCCCTGCTCGCGCAGTTGGGTGCCGATGCGGTCCTGGTCCGTCGACCCGACGAGCTCTCCTCCGTCGATGGACTCGTGATCCCGGGCGGCGAGTCGAGCGTGATCGACAAGCTCTCCCGCATCTTCGGCATGCAGCAGCCGATCCGTGACGCGATCGCGGCGGGGATGCCGGTGTTGGGAACATGCGCGGGACTGATCATGCTCGCCGATGACGTCGTCGACGCGATCGACGGCCAGGAGTCATTCGGTGGACTCGACGTCGTCGTGCGCCGGAACGCCTTCGGCCGTCAGGTCGAGTCGTTCGAGGCTGTGCTCGATGTTCCCGCCTTCGAGGGCGAACCCGTTTCCGCGGCATTCATCCGCGGTCCCGTGGTCGAATCGGTCGGCCCGGGTGCAGAGGTGCTGGCTGAGCTGGACGACGGCCGCGTGGTCGCGGTGGAGCAGGGAAATCTGCTCGGGCTGAGCTTCCACCCCGAGATCACGGGGGAGAAGCGCTTTCACCAGCGCTTCCTCGCACGGGTGGAAGCACGTCGAGGAGTGACGGCACCGCCGCAGGTGTGATCAGATCAGTGTGGCGAGCCAGCGCAGAGCCGGATCCGCCTGTGCGCGCTGAAACTCGCGGAGGCCCGGAAGCTGAGGGATCTCGGGCTGCGCCTGTTGATACCAGAGGAACGACGCGAACGCCGAGATGACGGGGAGCAGTGCAGCCTGAGGTGGCGCGCCGTGCTCTTCGAAGATGGCCCAGGCCTCTTCGCAGGACGGCCCTCCGGACGCCTCGACGCTCGGCAGCAGACAGGGGAGATCGATCCACGCGGCACCTCGTCGCGCGTGTGGCCAGTCCAGGAGATGGGCGCGCCCGTCGCTGATCAGGATGTTGTCGGATCGCACGTCGTCGTGCACGATGACGTCGCCGTGCAGCGCGTCCGGGAAGCAGTCCTCCATCGAGAGGAGCGCGCGCACGCGGCTGGACAGGCCGTGGGGGAGAGCCTCCAGGAGCGGTGGATCCGCTGCGATCTCGTGCCATCGTGTGAAACCCGGGATCATGCCGTCCTCCGCGCGGGGCATCGCCGATGGCGCGGGGGTGGTCGACAGGGTGCGGAGGGCCCGTGCCACGGAATGCAGGTCCTCGGTCGTCCAGGGTCGGCCGGGATGGCGTCCGTCGATGGCCTCGATCACGAGCGCGGTACCGACGGCGGCGTCGATGGCGCCACGGAGACGCGGGGCGACAGATGGCGGCAGATGTGCGAGCGTGCGCAACTCCTCGCGAAGGAAGTGCAGAGAGTCCGCGTGCCAGTCTGCGCCGCAGGCCTTGACGAAAGCGTGACCGGCGGTGGTCGTCACGACGCCCGCATAGGACGCGCTGAAGCCGCCATGAGCGGGTTCGTCCCCCACGAAGTCGCCACCGATCACACCGACGATCTGCGTGCGCAGCGAAGCGGGGAGGGCACTCCAGGCGGGTCGGAGGCGGTCCGCTCCCGGTTTCATGGTGCCGCCCGCTCCGTGTCGTGATCGTTCTGCCGGTGGGAGAGCAGCCAGCTGTAGAGCTCGGGGTTCGCGTACGTCTCGGTCCAGGAATCGTGACCGACGCCCGCATAGCGCGTGAACCGCACGTCGGCGTCGAGCGATCTGAGCTCCGCCACGATCTGCTCCGTCGCGGAGATCGGCACGACGTCGTCGGCGTCGCCGTGGAACGCCCACGTGGGCAGGGCGCGGATAGGGGCAGCGCTCTGCATCCACAGTCCTCCGCAGATCGGGGCGATCGCCGCGAACCGATCGGGGTAGCGCACGGCGAGGCTCCAGGTCCCGAACCCGCCCATGCTGAGTCCGGTCACGGCTACGCGGGCGGGATCGATGCGGTGCGCCGCGGCGACCTCGTCGAGCAGCACGGACAACGTCGTGAGCTCGGCGACCCACTGACTCGATTCGGGGCACTGCGGTGTGACGAGGATGAAGGGGAACTCGTGGCCGGCATCTGCCAGCCTCGGCGGCCCGTGCACCGCGGCGAGATCGACGTCGGATCCTCGTTCGCCCGCACCGTGCAGGAACAGCACGAGGGGCCAGAGCCTGTCCGGATCCGTTTCGTAGTCGTTCGGCAGATGCACCAGATACCGCAAGGAGTCGGCCGGTGACGGCTCGCCGTCATGCACGTCCGACGAATGGGATGCAGGGGTGATGTGTCGCGATCGGCGCATGCATCCATCCTGCTCCACTTGCGCGGTTCGTTAGACTGGACGACGCGCTGAGTGCGAGCTCACGCGGATACGACGAGCGGAGACTTATGTCCGGGCATTCCAAGTGGGCGACCACGAAGCACAAGAAGGCCATCATCGACTCCAGGCGCGCGAAGTCCTGGGCCAAGCTCATCAAGAACATCGAGGTCGCCGCGAAGCTCGGCGGGCCCGACCTTGCGGGCAACCCGACGCTCTTCGACGCGGTGCAGAAGGCCAAGAAGACCTCCGTCCCCAAGGACAACATCGACCGCGCGGTGAAGCGCGGTGCGGGCATCGGCGGCGAGGCCGTCGAGTACCTCTCGATCATGTATGAAGGCTACGGACCCAATGGTGTCGCTCTCATGATCGAGTGTCTGACCGACAACAAGAACCGCGCGGCCGCAGAGGTGCGCACGGCTCTCAGCCGCAACGGCGGCACGCTGGCGGACCCGGGCAGCGTCGCCTACAACTTCAGCCGCAAGGGCGTCATCGTCGTCGGCTCCGAGGGCACCACCGAGGACGACGTCATGATGGCGGCACTCGAGGCCGGCGCCGAGGAGATCGAGCCGCATGCCGAGGGTTTCGAGGTCATCACCGAAGCCACCGACCTGGTGGCCGTGCGCACCGCGCTCCAGGAGGCGGGTATCGACTACGAATCCGCCGACGTCGAGTTCGTTCCGAACCTCAAGGTCGAGATCGACGCCGACACCGCTCGCAAGATCTTCCGTCTGATCGACGCTCTGGAAGACAGCGAAGACGTGCAGAACGTGTTCACGAACTTCGACCTCACCCCCGAGGTGCAGGCCGAGCTGGAGAACGACGAGGCGTAGGCGCGCCGGACGGTCCATGTCGGTGCCGCGGCCTAGCCTGGGGAAGTGACCTCCTCTCTGCGCGTGCTCGGCATCGACCCCGGGCTCACCCGGTGCGGTGTCGGCGTCGTCGACGTCGACGGCTCGCGTCGAGGAACGCTGGTGCACGTGGGGGTGATCCGCTCGTCCCCGGATGCCGAGCCCGGCGATCGCCTCGCGATCGTCGCCGCCGGGATCCGTGCCGTGATCGCCGAGCATCGCCCGGATGCGGTGGCCGTCGAGCGTGTGTTCGCTCAGCAGAACACGCACTCGGTGATGGGCACGGCGCAGGCCAGCGGCGTCGCGCTGCTGATCGCCTCCGAGTCCGGGCTCCCCGCGGCGACGCACACCCCCAGCGAGGTGAAGGCGGCCGTCACCGGATACGGCGCGGCGGACAAGCGGCAGGTGCAGACGATGATCGCCCGCATCCTGCGGCTGGACGCGCTCCCGCAGCCGGCCGACGCGGCCGACGCCCTGGCGATCGCCCTGTGCCACGCCTGGCGACGCGGAGGCGCTGCATCCCCCGGCCAGGGAGCGCTGACTCCGGCGCAACAGGCCTGGGCCGATGCCGAGAAGCGTGTCGGTCGAACATACCTACGAGCGACGCCGTAGGCTGAGGGGATGATCTCCTCTCTGCACGGTGTCGTCCTGCACGCGACATCCGATCAGGTCGTCATCGACGTGGGCGGAGTCGGATTCGCCGTCGCCGTCCCCACTGATGTGGCGCACACGGCCGTGGTGGGGGAGAAGCTCCTGCTGCACACCAGTCTCATCGTCCGCGAGGACTCGCTGTCGCTGTTCGGCTTCGCCGACCGGGGTGAGCTGGAGATCTTCGGTCTGCTGATCGGTGTGACCGGCGTCGGTCCGAAGTCGGCGCTCGGTGTGCTCTCGCACCTCACGGGTGATCAGATCGCCGAAGCCGTCACGGCCGAAGACGACGCCCCGTTCCGGCGGGTGTCCGGGATCGGTCCCAAGACCGCCAAGCTCATCGTGCTGCAGCTCGCCGGCAAGGTGCAGGCCTTCGCCGCGCCGTCGAGGCCGGCCGCCACGGGAGGCACGGACGTCGTGACGCAGGTGGCCGCAGCGCTCGTCGGCCTCGGCTGGTCGGAGAAGGTGGCCGCGGAAGCCGCAGCCCAGACCGCGGCAGAGGCTACCGAGGCGGAGAGTGCATCGGTCGCCGCGCTGCTCCGACGCACTCTCGCCCTTCTCGGGCCGGCTCAGGGAGGCCAGGCGCGTGTCTGATCCGTTCGACGCCAGTGAGCCGTCCGACGAGACCGAACTCGCGATCGAGGGCGCCCTGCGCCCGACGAGCCTGGGGGAGTTCGTCGGACAGCAGAAGGTCCGCGGTCAGCTGCAGCTGCTCCTGGAAGCGGCCCGCATCCAGAGCCGTCCCGCTGATCACATCCTCCTGGCGGGCCCCCCGGGACTCGGCAAGACGACGCTCGCGATGATCGTGGCGCACGAGAGCGAGCGTCCGCTGCGTCTCTCGAGCGGCCCGGCGATCCAGCATGCCGGTGACCTCGCCGCCCTGCTGTCGAGCCTGGTCCCCGGCGAGGTCCTCTTCATCGATGAGATCCACCGCATGGCGCGCTCCGCAGAAGAGATGCTCTACCTCGCGATGGAGGATTACCGCATCGACATCATGGTGGGAAAGGGCGCGGGGGCCACGAGTATCCCGCTCGAGCTCTCGCCGTTCACCCTGGTCGGCGCGACGACGCGCTCCGGGCTGCTGCCCAACCCGCTCCGCGACCGCTTCGGATTCACCGGGCACCTCGAGTTCTACGAGGAGTCGGAGCTGGAGCAGGTGATCGCCCGGTCGGCTGCGGTCCTCGGTGTGGATCTGCCGACCGACTCGCTCTCCGAGATCGCCCGCCGTTCGCGGGGCACACCACGCATCGCGAACCGCCTGCTCCGCCGCGTGCGCGACTACGCCCTGGTGCACACGGGGAGAGTGGCCACGATCCGTGAGGTGCGCGCGGCTCTGGAGCTGTACGACGTCGACCCGATCGGTCTGGACCGCCTGGACCGCGCGGTCCTGGAAGCGCTCGTCCGGCGGTTCCGTGGCGGCCCGGTCGGGCTCAGCACGCTCGCGGTGGCCGTCGGCGAGGAGGCGGAGACCGTGGAGAGCGTGGTGGAGCCGTATCTCGTGCGGATCGGCTTCCTCGGGCGCACTCCTCGGGGCCGCGTGGCTATGCCCGAGGCGTACTCGCATCTGGGCGTCCCGCATCCGGACGGGATGCTTAAGTTGGATGACCTATAATCACTGAAGACTTCCCGGTTACCTTCGCGCGCCCAAAGGCTGGAGCGTGCACCTGAGAAAGGCGCTTCCCCCATGCCCATGGAATTCCTGCTCTTCGGCCTTCTCGCCGTCCTCCTCGTCTTCATGATCTTCAACACGCGCAAGCGCACGAAGCAGATGAAGGCCGAGCAGGAGGAGAAGGCCACCAAGACCGTTCCGGGCGCCAAGGTGCTCCTTCAGGGAGGCATCTACGGGACGATCGTCTCCTACGACCCCGAGGACCTCGACACGCCGGCACTCGTCGAGATCGCTCCCGGCACCATCATCGACGTCCACAGCCAGGCCATCCTGCGCGTCGTCGAGCCCAAGGACGCCATCGTCGACGCTCCGGCCGATGAGGTCGTCGACCCGTCGGTCGCCGACGAGTCGATCGCTCCGGCCGTCGAGACCCCCGAGGAGACCCGCGCCCGCCTCGAGCGCGACGCCGACGACAAGTAAGCCCGAGGCCGACACGGCCGCTCGGATCTCCGTCCTTCCAGAAAGCTGAACACACGTGGCTTCATCCTCTCCCGTCCGTCACGCCTGGCGGGTCCTTCTCGGCCTGCTCCTCGTGACGGGCGTGCTCTTCGGCATCAATGCGCTGGGCGTCTACGTCTTCAAGGACAGCAACGGGGAGGCTGCGAGCTCGTGGTCGCCTGAGCTCGCCCTCGACCTGCAGGGCGGCACGCAGATCGTTCTGAGCGCGGAGACCGAGGACGGCGCGGCGCCGTCCTCCGAGCAGCTCGACCAGGCGGCGGCGATCATCCGTCAGCGCGTCGACGCTTCCGGTGTCGCCGAGGCGGACATCACCACCGAGGGCGGCCAGAACATCGTCGTCCAGATCCCTGGCGAGGCGGACGCGCAGACCCGGGAGCGGATCCAGTCCAGTGCGCAGCTCGAGTTCCGGCCCGTGCTGTACACGACGGCGGCGACCAACGAGTTCGTCGGCGAGGACGGGAACTCCACGCCGTACCCCAGCCCGGACCCGGGACTCAACTCGACGCCGACGGCTGAGCCGACCGACGCGAGCGACCTCTCCTGGGTGACGGACAAGCTGGCAGCGGAGTTCCAGGCGTACGACTGCGCGAACCCCGACAACGACGCCGCGAAGGCGCCGAAGGACGAGCCGCTCATCGCGTGCTCGGCCGACGGGTCAGCGAAGTACCTCCTCGGACCGGCCGAGCTCGACGGCACTGCGATCACCGATGCCGCAGCCGGCCGCGACCCGAAGTCGGGTGCATGGCTCGTGCAGCTCACGATGAACGCCGATGGTGCCGATGCGTTCGGCAAGGTGAGCACGCGGCTGAACCAGAACCGCATCGACGGTCTCACCCCGCGTGACCAGTTCGCGTTCGTGCTCGACGGCAACGTGATCAGCGCCCCGCGCATGAACGGGCAGATCCTCGACGGGCGCCCCAGCATCTCGGGCAGCTTCACGCAGGAGTCGGCGACCACCCTGGCCGACCAGCTCAAGTTCGGTGCCCTTCCGCTCAGCTTCACGGTCCAGAGCTCGGACACGATCTCGGCGACGCTGGGCACCCAGCAGCTGCAGATCGGTCTGATCGCCGGGCTCATCGGTCTCGCGCTGGTGGCGATCTACTCCCTGATCGTCTATCGAGCGCTCGGGTCGGTGATCATCGCGTCGATCGCAGTGATGGCGATCCTGACCTACATCATCATCTGCATCCTGGCGTGGCGCATCGGCTTCCGGCTCTCGCTCGCGGGAGTCGCCGGTCTGATCGTCTCCATCGGCTTCACGGCCGACTCGTTCATCGTGTACTTCGAGCGAATACGAGACGAGCTCCGTGACGGCAAGTCCATCACCGCCGCGGTGGAGGACGGCTGGGGCCGCGCGAAGCGGACGATCTACATCTCCAAGTCGATCAACATCCTGGCCGCGCTCGTGCTCTACATCCTTGCCGACGCCACGGTGAAGGGATTCGCGTTCACGCTCGGACTCACGACGCTCATCGACGTGTTCATCTTCGTGATCTTCACGCACCCGGTCATGCAGCTGCTCGCTCGCACGCGTTTCTTCGGCGGCGGACACAAGCTCTCCGGTCTCGACCCCGAAGCGCTCGGTGCCGTGTACCGCAGCCGGTCGCAGTACCGCGAGGTCACCACTGCATCCGCAGGTCGGGGTGCGAAGAACGCCCGCTCGCGCGGTGAGGCGGATCGTCGACAGACCATCGCCGAACGTAAACGTGCCGAGGCCCTCGCGGGCGACAAACCCACCAACGCCGGAAGTGAGGGAGACGCCTGATGCCTTCCATGAATGAGTTCGGCAACAACCTCTATTCGGGCAAGACGTCTTTCCCGTTCGTCGGCAAGCGCCGGCTGTGGTTCATCATCGCGATCGCCCTCGTCGTCGGTTCGGCACTCGTACCGCTCATCCGTCCGATCCAGTTCTCGATCGAGTTCACCGGCGGATCGCAGTTCACGGTGCAGGCACCGGACAGCCTCGACCAGGAGACCGCCACCACCGCCGTGCAGTCGGTCGTACCGGGGGCCGCCACCAAGGTCGTCGTCGTCAGCGGCAAGGACGTGCGCGTCCAGACCGACCAGATGAGTGCGGCCGAGACCCAGCAGGTCGGCGAGGCTCTGGCAGAGGCCTATGGTGTGGATCCTTCCGACGTCACGTCGTCGTTCATCGGACCCGCGTGGGGTGAGAACGTCACGAAGCAGTCCCTGTGGGGCCTCGCGATCTTCCTGGCCCTCACGTTCCTGATCCTCGCGATCTACTTCCGCACGTGGAAGATGTCGGCCGCCGCCATCATCGGTCTTCTCGACGTGCTGGTGATCACGGTGGGCGTTTATGCGCTGGCCGGCTTCGAGATCTCGCCCGCGGCGGTGATCGGCTTCCTGACGATCCTGGCGTACTCGCTGTACGACACCACGGTCGTGTTCGACAAGATCCGGGAGAACACCACGGAAGACGGGGAGAAGTCCGCCCGGCTGTTCGGGGAGTCGGTGAACCTCGCGGTGAACCAGACGCTCGTGCGTTCCATCAACACCTCTGTGGTCGCAGCGCTGCCGGTCGGCGCGGTGCTCTTCATCGGCGCCTTCTGGCTCGGTGCGGAGTCGCTCACCGACATCTCGCTGTCGATCTTCGTCGGCATCCTGGTGGCGACCTACTCGACGCTCTTCGTGGCTGCTCCGCTCTACTCGCTGTTCCGCGAGAACGAGCCGCAGCTGAAAGCCCGCGACGCCCGCATCCGCGAGGCTCGCAGCAGGGCGGCCGTCGAGGTCTGATCGGGTTCCTCAGCGGGCCCGGTCCCGCACAGCACGCGTAGGATTGATCGATCAGGAGGTGAGTAGATGGCGGAACCGCAGACGTCATCGCAGGGCTCGAGTCTGCGACGGCTGGTTCCCCGCATCTTCTCCCGCGCGTCGAGGATCAACGATCTCGACAACCTGATCCGCACGGTCCGCGCGAATCACCCGAAGGGTGATTTCTCTGTCATCGAACGGGCCTACGCCGTCGCGAAGGAGAAGCACGAGGGGCAGAAGCGGCAGAGCGGCGAGCCGTACATCACGCATCCGCTCGCCGTCGCGCAGATCCTCGCGGAGCTCGGACTCGGCCCACGGGCGATCGCGGCCGCACTGCTGCACGACACCGTCGAGGACACGGGCTATGCCCTGACGGACCTCACCGCCGAGTTCGGCGACGAGGTGGCGATGCTCGTCGACGGCGTCACCAAGCTCGACAAGGTCAAGTACGGCGAGAGCGCCCAAGCCGAGACCGTGCGCAAGATGATCGTGGCGATGTCGAAGGACATCCGGGTGCTGCTGATCAAGCTCGCCGACCGCCTCCACAACGCGCGGACCTGGGGCTTCGTCCCGCCCGAGAAAGCGGCGAAGAAGGCCAAGGAGACTCTGGAGATCTATGCTCCGCTGGCGAATCGTCTCGGTATCCAGGCGATCAAGTCGGAGCTCGAGGATCTCTCCTTCGCGGTGCTGCATCCCAAGATCTACAACGAGATCCACAGTCTCATCGCGCAGCGCACTCCGCAGCGCGAGAAGTACCTCAACCAGGTCGTCGAGGAGATCGACGAGGATCTGCGCGACCTCCGCATCCGCGGCAAGGTCGTCGGGCGTCCGAAGCAGCTCTACTCGGTGTACCAGAAGATGGTCATCCGCGGGCGTGAGTTCGACGACATCTACGACCTGATCGGCATCCGCGTCCTGGTCGCCTCCGTGCGCGACTGCTACGCGGTGCTGGGCGCCATCCACGCGCGCTGGACCCCGTTGCCCGGCCGCTTCAAGGACTACATCGCGACGCCGAAGTTCAACCTCTACCAGTCGCTGCACACCACCGTCATCGGCCCCGCCGGCCGCACCGTCGAGATCCAGATCCGCACCCACGAGATGCACCAGCAGGCCGAGTACGGTGTGGCGGCGCATTGGATGTACAAGGAGCGGATGAACGGCGGTGGCAAGACCGAGGTCCGTGCCTCCGACACCGACATGGCGTGGCTCGCGCACATCTCCGACTGGCAGGCGGAGACCGCCGATCCGGGCGAGTTCCTCGAATCGCTCCGGTTCGAGATCGGCGCGAAGGAGGTCTACGTCTTCACGCCGAAGGGGCGGGTGATCGGACTCCCCGCCGGCGCCACTCCCGTGGACTTCGCGTATGCCGTGCACACCGAGATCGGGCACCGCACGATGGGCGCGAAGGTCAACGGACGCCTGGTGCCGTTGGAGTCCGAGCTCAAGAGCGGTGACGTCGTCGAGGTCTTCACCTCGAAGAACCCCGATGCCGGTCCCAGCCAGGACTGGCTCGGCTTCGTCGCGAGCACCCGCGCCCGCAACAAGATCCGCGGGTGGTTCACGAAGGAGCGCCGCGAAGAGGCGATCGAGCAGGGCAAGGAGGCCATCGCGCGCGCGATGCGCCGACAGAACCTGCCGTTGCAGCGCCTGATGAGCCATGACTCGTTCACCGAGGTGGCGCGGGGCATGCACTACGAAGACGTCTCGGCGCTCTACGCCGCTGTCGGTGAAGGCCACGTGTCCACGCAGTCGGTGCTGGAGAAGGTCACCGCTCTCGTCGCGGCGAACGATCCGACCACCGGTGCCATCGACCTTCCCGGCAGCGTCCAGACCCGGGAGCCGCGATCCGGTGACTCGGGCGTGCTCGTGCGCGGAGCCAACGACATCCTCGTGAAGCTCGCCAAGTGCTGTACCCCGGTCCCCGGGGACCAGATCGTCGGATTCGTGACCCGCGGCAGTGGTGTCTCCGTGCACAGAGCGGACTGCGTGAACGTGAAGGCCCTCGGTGCGGAGCAGGACCGCTTCGTCGAGGTGTCGTGGGCGCCCACCACCAAGAGCGTGTTCCGGGTGCAGATCCAGGTCGAGGCGCTCGACCGCTCCGGGCTGCTCTCCGACGTCACCCGCGTGCTGAGCGAGCACCACGTCAACATCCTGTCGGCGACGGTCACGACGACCGACGAGCGTCTGGCACTGAGTCGGTTCGTGTTCGAGATGGGCGATGCCGTGCACCTCGACCGTGTGCTCAACGCCGTACGCAGGATCGACGCCGTGTACGACGTCTACCGCGTCACCTCCTCCTGAGGGCGAGTCTCTCGAGCACCGCCGATCCCGCTCTGCTTCCCGGAACGCGGCTCATGCCGCGCAGTACGTCGGCTGCGGCCGCCGGGGCATCGGGGAACACCACCGCGAGTCGTTCCATCCAGGTCAGCATCCGGGGGTCGCGATGGAGAGCCGTTGCGAGATCGAGCATCGTCCGTTCCGGCCGCGCCACTCGGACTCCGCCGAGCACCTGCACGTCAGACGCCGGGAGCACGGTGTCGTGGAACACGAGGCGTGCGCTGGTGGTCGCGCGGATCCGTCTCTCGACGCAGCGTCGCACATGGTGCACGACGGGCGGGGTGTCACCGGCGCCGTGGATCCAGGCAGCAGTCGGACCCGCGGCTGCGGTTCCCGGTTGCACGAGGGACCCGACTGCACCTGCCCTGACATCCGGTCCTTCGATGAGGTCAGCCGGGACGTAGACCTCGCCGACCTCGACCACATGGCCGTCGATCCGCGCGGCGCTGAGTTCGGACAGGCTCAGCCGATCGCCGGGGACATACAGGAAGACGGGGTGCATCACGTCAGTCTGACGTAGTGCACCCCGTCTCTTCAGCAGTGCTGAGCGACCTGTGGAGAACGGGTCAGCTCCCGAGGGCGCTGAGCCACGCGCGGCGTGCCTCGAGGGCATCCGTTGCCGCCTTGGCCGCCTTCTTGTCGCCCGACTTCTCTGCCGCGGCGACTTCGGCCTCGAGCTTCTCGATGGCCTCGAGCAGCTGCGAGCTCATGTCGTTCGCGCGAGCCTTGGTCTCGGGGTTGTTCTTCTTCCAGTCCACGTCTTCGCGGCCCTTGAGCCCCTGTTCGATGGCGCGGAGCTTGTCGTCGAGCGCACGTTCCTTCTCCCGAGGGAAGATGCGACCGATCTCGTCCCACTGCCGCTGGATGCGGGTGAGGAGAGCGCGGGCACGCTTGATGTTCGACTCGTCGGCCACGGCCTTCGCCTCTTCGAGGAGCGCCTCGCGGGCTTCGATCTTCGGGGCGGAATCCGCTTCCTCTGCGGCGGCCTGCTCGGCGCGGGCGGCGTAGAGCGCGTCGCCGGCAGCCTTGAAGCGCGCCCAGAGAGCGTCGTCGGCCTTGCGGCCGGCGCGGCCCGATGCCTTCCACTCGTCGAGCAGGTTCCGGTACGCGGGAATGCCGTCCGTGCCACGCGGGGCGAGTGCCTCGGCACGCTCGACCAGACGGGTCTTCGCGTCGCGGGCGACCTTGTGCGCGTCGTCGAGCTCGGAGTAGAACGCGCGGCGCTGCTTGTCGACGACGGCGCGAGCGTCGCGGAATCGCTTCCAGAGCTGCTGGGAGATGCCCTTCGACAGGCGCGGCCCGTTCTGCTGCTGCGCCTGCCAGGCATCGAACAGTTCGCCGAGCTCGGCCGTGACCTGCTTCCACTGCACCTTGCTGAGATCGCGGGCGGCGATGGCCTCGGCACGTTCGACGAGGACCGTGCGCTCGGCGATCGCCTTGTCGACGAGCTCCTTGGCGTGCTGTGCCTCCTGCTCGGTCGCCTCGGAGAGGGACGAGGTCAAGGCGTTGAGTCGATCGCGCAGGCCGGCGAGGTCGCCGACGGCCGCGGCATCGGTCGCTTCGTCGATCAGGTGCGAGGCCTGCTTGGCGAGATCGCTCGCCGACGCTCCGCCGGCCTGATGACGCTGTTCGAGAGCGTGCACCTTGAAGGCGATGTCATCGAACTTGCGGACGAAGTAGGCGAGGGCCTCGTCGGGAGTCCCATCGGGGTACTGGCCGACGACGCGCCAGGCCTCGCCCTCCTTGACCTCGACGGTCCCGTCTTCGGATACGCGACCCCATTCCGCTGATGTCGAGGATGCCGCAGGCACCGGGGCGACGGGCGCGACGGCGGCCGGCGTCGGCGCCTTGCGCGGCATCGGTACGGCAGGGGGGCCGGGGACGGGGGGAGTCGGCTTCGTGGGCTCGTTGGCAGACACGTGATTCTCCTTGCGCGGTCGGGCCGCGGGAGGCGGAAAGGACGAGGCTCAGCCTAGTACGCCGGAGCGTCGCGGGTGAGGTCCCAGGACTTCGATGATCGTTACCGTTCTGTGAGGAGAACTTTCGACGCAGGACACATTCTCCGTCATCTCCGGGAAACACGATGCTCCTATCGTCGCGAGCACGACAGTCTTCCGGTCGACAGGAGCAGTATGAAGGACACGACTTCCCCGCCGCACGAGATCCTGGTCGTCGGCGCGGGGATGGCGGCGCACCGTTTCGTGGAGCGCCTGCTTCGCGACCCGGGTGCGGCGGTGCGGGTCACGGTCATCGGCGATGAGGGACATGGCCCGTACGACCGATCCGCTCTCGTGGGTGTCCTCACCGGCCGGGAGGTCGAGGATCTCCAGCTCGACCGAACGGTGTTCCGCGACGACCGTGTGCGGTTGATCCGTGACGACCGCGTGCTCCGCATCGACCGGTCGGCGCGGGTGGTGCGCACACGATCCCGACGCTCCTATTCCTACGACGTGCTCGTGCTGGCCACCGGGTCGTTCGCGGCGCGGGTGGCGGTGTCAGGGGCTCGCCTCCCCGGCTGCTTCGTCCTGCGCACCATCGAGGACGCGGAGTCGGTGCGGGATTTCGTCGATTCGCGATCGCGTGCCCTCGGCCGTCCGCTGCGAGGCGTTGTCATCGGTGGCGGGCAGCACGGAATCGACACCGTTGCAGCACTCGACGACGCCGGCGTCGGCGCGACGATCGTGCAGTACGCGGATCGTCTCCTTCCCTCGCTGCTGGACGAAGCTGCAGCAGACGTCCTGCGCGGCGCCCTCGAAGAACGGGGCATCGCTGTCCGCACTCGGACCAGGACGACGCGGCTCGATCCGGACGACTCGGGAGCCGTCACGGCGCTCGAGTTCCAGGACGGTACCTTCCAACGCGCCGACCTCGTCGTCTTCACCGTCGGCGTGCGACCTCGGGACGAACTCGCGCGCAATGCCGGACTCGACGTGCACCCGCAGGGAGGAGTGATCGTCGACGATCACTGCACGACATCGGATCCGCGCATCCTCGCGATCGGTGAGGCGGCCTGCGTCGACGGACGCTGCGTCGACGCCGCCGCTTCCGCATATGCCATGGCGGAGGTGGCGGCCGCGCGTCTGCTCGGGGGAGGGGAACGCTTCGGCGGGCACCGACGAGACGTGCACCGCACCATCGCGGGCGTCGATCTCGCGTGCTTCGGCGAGCCGGCGACGCGCGACGCCGATCCCGACGCCGTCGAGGTCGTCACGCATCGCTCGCGAGGCACCGGTGTCTACCGAAAGCTCGTGCTCACCGACGATGCGCAGACGCTCCTCGGCGGAATTCTCATGGGCGATACGAGCGGTCTTGGCGTTCTTCGTCGGCTCGTCGGTGGACCGGCGCGTGGCGAGCTCGCTGCCGAACTGCGCCGGGCAGCGCATCCCGACGACTCCCGTGCGGTCTGCGTGCACATCGGCATGTCGTCGCAGGAGCTCCTGGCGGTGCTCCGCGCGGACGAGGTGTTCACGTTCAGCGCGGTCGGAGCCCGCTTCGGGCGGGACCCGGAGTGCGAGCGCTGCACCCTGGCTGTGGTGCGCGCGCTCGCGGAACTGGCGACGGAGCGCTCTCCGCTCAGCACGCGCGGCGCACAGGAGGGGCTCGATTCGCACACGGGCCCGGTCCGATCGGAGGGGAGCCGAGTGCGGCTGTCGACGGTGACGGGGACGGAGCTCACGCCGGGGCATCTCGTCGACATCGGGCGTCTTGCGCAGGACCTGGGCCTGACGTTGCGGATCGTCGACTCCCGGATCGAACTGCAGGGCGTCTCCCACGACCAGCAGGCGCGGTTGCGGCATGGCCTCACCGCCGCGGGCCTCGCGTCCTCACCCCCTCTGCCGGCCGGAGCCGACCCGAACTCCGCGTCACCGACGCGGCGCGCACACGGCGCGGTATCGGCGGATCCGAGTTCATCCGAGTCCCCGCATCGCGGTGACGGCACGACGGTCGCGATCGGCTGGAGGGATCGGGGTCGGAGCGCCGATCCGCGGCGGGGCGTCTCCCTTCGCGCCGAGAATCCCGCGTGATGACCGGGCGTTCGGGGGCACGCCCGGTGCTCGCAGGATGCAGGATCATCATCTCGGCCCAGGCGAGGGCGGCAGGAGCATCCGCGGCCGGGAATCGTTCCGCCGGAGCGGATGAACTCGACCGCGCACTCGGAGCAGAGGGCGCGGACGTGATGCGCGTCGTGACATCCCGTCCGGTGACCACCCCGACGGGCGTGCTGCACCGTGCGGTGCATCGCGTGGGGTCCGGGGGCGCCGACGCCGTGATCTTCACCGCGTCGTCCGCGTCATGGATCGACGCGGCGACGAGGAGCGGCGCGCTCGAAGCGCATCGCCGTCGTGCCGAAGCGGGCCGGTTGCTCCTGGTCTCGGATGACGAGCGCGAGGCTCGCCGCCTTCAGGACGCCGGCCTGAACGCACGATACGTCGAGCGGGAGAGACCGACGGGTCTCGTCGGATGCGTCGTCGCACACTACGGAAGCGGTGCAGGATCGGTGCGCACCGATGCCGGAAGCCTCGAGGTGCGCAGCGGGGGCGTCGTGCTGGACGGGCGCTTCCTTCCGCTGTCCCGTGGCGCAGCGGACCTGATCGAGGCCCTGTTCCTCGCCCGCGGACGCGTGCTCTCGCGGAGGGAGCTCGGTCGTGAGCTTCCCGGCGGCGAGCGCAGCGGACGGGCGGTGGAGGTGGCCGTCGCCCGGTTGCGGGAGTCGTTGGGTGGCGTCGACCTGGTCCAGACCGTCGTCAAGCGGGGCTATCGCCTCGCCGTATCGGAGCCGTGAGCCGAGGGCATCGGTGGTAGGGGCGATCAACCGCGTCGGCGGTCACTCCGTCGGTGCGTCCGAGGGGACGGGGGCCGGCGTCTCCGCGGGTGTCTCGGTCGGAGCGGTGGTCGGCTCGACGGAGGGAGTGGGGGTGGGCTCCGGTTCGGGCGCGGTGACCTGGGCGTGCACGACCTGGCTGCCGATCGCTGCGACGACGATGAGGCTGCCGACGACGGCGGCGATCGTGTTGTCACGGACACGGCGGCGGATCTGCCCTTCGTGCCACTGGGTGCGTGCGGTGTGCAGTCGTGCGCGCTCCGCCGATGTGCGCGCCTGTGCGTTCTTGGAACCGCGTGCGGCCATGCCCTGCTCTCCCATCCGAACGCCGCTCCACGACGTCGCCTGAGAGCCTACCCGGATGCGGAGGTTCACCGAAGTGTCGGGGGCCGACGTTAGCCTGGAGGGATGACGTCCCCTGCTGCGCTGCTCTCCGGGCAGACGCCCCTCGCCGTGCGCATGCGTCCGGTGTCCCTCGCGGAGGTCGCGGGCCAGCGTCATCTGCTGCGTGCGGGATCGCCGATCGTCGCACTCGCCGACCCCGAAGCGACAGCCCCCGGGGCCGTGTCGATCATCCTGTGGGGACCGCCGGGAACCGGGAAGACGACTCTCGCTCAGGCCATCGCACGATCGTCCGGTCGGCGATTCGTCGAACTCTCCGCCATCACGGCGGGGGTGAAAGACGTGCGCGAGGTCATGCAGGAAGCCGTCACGCAGCGCGACCTCTACGGGCAGACGACCATCCTCTTCCTCGACGAGATCCACCGCTTCACCAAGGCGCAGCAGGATGCCCTTCTCCCCGGAGTCGAGAACGGCTGGGTGATCCTGATCGCCGCGACGACAGAGAACCCGTCGTTCTCCGTCATCTCACCGCTGCTCTCGCGTTCGCTGCTGTTGACGCTGCAGCCGCTCACCGACGACGACATCGGCCTCCTCGTCGATCGTGCGGTCACCGACCCCCGCGGTCTGAACGCATCCGTCGCTCTCAGCGACGAAGCGAGGTCGGCTCTGGTGCGGCTGGCCTCGGGTGACGCGCGGCGCGCCCTGACCGGGCTGGAGGCCGGCGCCGCGGTCGCACTGTCCCACGCGACGGCCGCGGACGCGGACGACGAGGGGAACGATGCGTCGGCGCCCGGTGCGTCGGTGCCCGGTGCGTCGGTGCCCGAGGTCTCGGCCGATGACATCTCCCAGGCGGTCGACAAGGCCCTGCTGCGTTACGACCGGCAAGGCGACGAGCACTACGACGTCATCAGCGCCTTCATCAAGTCGATCAGAGGGTCCGACCCCGATGCCGCGTTGCACTACCTCGCCCGCATGATCGAGGCAGGGGAGGACCCGCGCTTCATCGCCCGGCGCCTGGTGATCTCGGCGTCGGAAGACGTCGGTCTCGCCGACCCGCAGGCCCTGGCCATCGCCGTGGCGGCAGCAGATGCCGTGGCGTTCATCGGCATGCCGGAAGGTCGCATCCCCCTCGCGGAAGCGACCGTCTACCTGGCGACCACCGCCAAATCGAACGCCGCGTACGTGGGGATCGACGCGGCGATCGCCGACATCCGCGCCGGCGGTTTTGGCCGGGTTCCGCTGCATCTCCGCGATGCGCACTACCCGGGCGCCAAACGTCTGGGCCACGGCCGCGGCTACGTCTATTCGCACGACAGCGAGTTCGGCGTCGTGCCCCAGCAGTATCTGCCGGACGAACTCGACGGTCGGCACTACTACGAGCCGAAGAACCTCGGTGCGGAGCGCGACATCGGTGCGCGCCTCGAGCGGATCCGCCGCATCCTCGGGGACCGCTGACCCTGCCGATCCGGTGGGGAAAAGCGATCTGTTAGACTTGAGCGGCTCGAAACCGAGTTTTCGGGCATCTCCTCGTTCACACCACACCTTGCTGGCGCCCCGGCGTGCGCTCCAAGGCAGAACGCGGACGATACGTCCGTGAGTCGTGAAAGACGCGACCACGTCATCGGAAGGAAAACTTCGTGACCACGAAGTCCCAGGACCGCCGCAAGGTGCGTCTCAGCCGCGCCCTCGGCGTCGCTCTCACCCCGAAGGCCGCCCGCTACCTCGAGAAGCGTCCGTACGCTCCGGGTGAGCACGGCCGCACCAAGCGCAAGGCAGACAGCGACTACGCCGTCCGTCTGCGTGAGAAGCAGCGTCTTCGCGAGCAGTACGGCATCCGCGAGAAGCAGATGCGCAACACCTTCAACGAGGCTCGTCGTCAGGACGGCCTGACCGGTGAGAACCTGGTCGAGCTCCTCGAGATGCGTCTCGACGCTCTCGTCGTGCGTTCGGGCTTCGCCCGCACCACCGCACAGGCTCGCCAGCTCGTCGTGCACCGCCACATCCTGGTCGACGGCCAGCTCGTCGACCGCCCGTCGTTCCGCGTGAAGCCGGGTCAGCTCATCCACGTCAAGGCCAAGAGCGAGGGCACCGAGCCCTTCCAGGTGGCGGCAGCCGGCGGTCACGCCGAGGTCCTGCCCCCCGTTCCGGGCTACCTCGAGGTCGAGCTCGACAAGCTCCAGTCGCGTCTGGTTCGTCGTCCGAAGCGCGCCGAGGTCCCCGTGACCTGTGAAGTGCAGCTCGTCGTCGAGTACTACGCGGCTCGCTGATCCAGCGATCGAGCAATCAGGCAGGAGGCGTCGGGATTCCCGACGCCTCCTGTCGTTTCCGCATACGATGGTGACACCGCGCCTTCGCGGGTCAAGGGCAAGGATGACGACATGAAGAACGTGCTGTGGTTCCTGATCGGTGTGATCGGCGGCTTCGTCGCGGCTCACTTCATGAACAAGGACCCGCGCGGTCATGACATCCTCGCCGAGGTCGACGCCCGGATCAACGGGTTCACCGCGATCCTCAGCGACGCCTACCGCGAGCAGGAGGCACGGCTCACGGAGCCGGGCGACAACTGAACCACCGCAGCGGCGCCTCGGCGCGGCATCTTCACGCAAGGACACCCGGAACCTTATGAAAACTGCGGAAATCGCGCAGCGCTATCTCGACTTCTTCGAGAAGAACGACCACCTCATCGTCCCCTCGGCCTCCCTGGTCAGTGACGACCCGTCCCTGCTGTTCACGGTCGCCGGAATGGTGCCGATGATCCCGTACCTCACAGGTGTCGTCCCTGCTCCGCACTCGCGTATCGCCGACGTGCAGAAGTGCATCCGCACGAACGACATCGAAGAGGTCGGCCGCACTGCCCGTCATGGCACGTTCTTCCAGATGCTCGGCAACTGGTCGTTCGGCGACTACTTCAAGGAAGGCGCGATCCGCTATGCCTGGGAGCTGTTGACGAGCTCCGAGTCCGACGGCGGTCTCGGCTTCGACGAGAAGGACCTGTGGGTCACCGTCTACGAGACCGACGACGAGGCCGAGGCGATCTGGCGCGACATCATCGGGCTCAAGCCGGAGCGCATCCAGCGCCTGGGCCGGGCGGACAACTACTGGAACACCGGCCAGCCCGGACCGGGTGGTCCCGACTCGGAGATCTTCTTCGATCGCGGTCCCGCCTACGGCAAGGACGGCGGCCCGGCTGTCGACGACTCGCGGTTCCTGGAGATCTGGAACCTCGTGTTCATGCAGGACTTCATCGAGAACATCCGCAGCAAGACGGAGTTCGACATCGTCGGCGAGCTGCCGATGAAGAACATCGACACCGGCATGGGCCTCGAACGCGTCGCCTTCCTCAAGCAGGGTGTCGACAACATGTACGAGTCCGATCAGGTGCGGCCGGTGCTGGACCGTGCGGTCGAGCTCTCCGGACGGCCCTACGGCGCGCAGCACGAGGACGACGTGCGGTTCCGTGTCGTCGCGGACCACGTGCGCTCCTCGCTCATGCTCCTCTCCGACGGCGTGCGTCCGTCCAACGAGGGACGCGGGTACATCCTGCGCCGTCTGATGCGTCGCACGGTCCGCTCGATGCGCCTGCTCGGTGTCGACGAGCCGGTGTTCCCCGAGCTGTTCGCCGCATCCCGCGATGTGATGAAGACCACCTATCCGGAACTCGAGAGGGACTGGTCTGTGCTCTCGGCATCGGCGTTCGCCGAGGAGGAGACCTTCCGTCGCACCCTCGTCGCCGGGTCGACGATCC
The DNA here is from genome assembly GCF_000708345.1 of Microbacterium sp. Cr-K32. Classification (NCBI taxonomy): domain Bacteria; kingdom Bacillati; phylum Actinomycetota; class Actinomycetes; order Micrococcales; family Microbacteriaceae; genus Microbacterium; species Microbacterium sp. Cr-K32. Next base: position 80,681 of record NZ_JARD01000012.1, read on the forward strand.
TCGACCTGGCTCTGGACGAGACCAGGAAGGGCGGCGGGAAGACCCTGAGCGGTCCCGAGGCCTTCCTGCTGCACGACACCTACGGCTTCCCGATCGACCTCACGCTCGAGGTCGCCGAGGAAGCAGGACTCGACGTCGATCGTGCCGCTTTCGACAACCTCATGCAGGAACAGCGCCAGCGCGCGAAGGACGACGCCCGCAATCGCAAGCGTCAGCTCGCCGACGTGTCCGTCTATCGCGAACTGCGCGCGCTGGGAGAGACCGGATTCGACGGCTACACCGCGCTCGAGGTCGAATCCCGTGTGCTCGGTCTCCTCGTCGACGGTGTCCCCGTGCGCAGCGCCGCCGAGGGCCAGATCGCCGAGGTCGTGCTCGCCGAGACGACGCTCTACGCGGAGTCAGGTGGGCAGGTGGCCGACAAGGGCACGATCGTGGGCCCGGGATACACGCTCGAGGTGCTCGATGTGCAGAAGCCGGTTCCCGGTCTGATCAGTCACACCGTCGAGGTCACGCGCGGCAGCGTCGCCGTCGACGACATCGCGACCACGGTGGTGGACGCGGCGAACCGTCGTGCCGCCCGCCAGGCGCACTCGGCCACCCACCTCGTGCATGCTGCTCTGCGCGACACGCTCGGTCCGACCGCGACGCAGGCGGGCTCGTTGAACCGTGCCGGCTACATGCGCTTCGACTTCGCCTGGTCGCAGGCGCTCTCGACGGATACGCGGAGCGAGATCGAGGAGATCACGAACCGTGCAGTGCAGGACGCCCTGGAGGTGACCACGCGCATCGTCTCCCTCGATGAGGCGAAGGAAGCCGGAGCCATGGCGCTGTTCGGCGAGAAGTACGGCGATGTCGTGCGCATGGTCGACATCGGCGGCCCCTGGTCGCGCGAACTCTGTGCCGGCACGCACGTCAGCACGAGTGCCGAGATCGGTCTGGTGAGCCTGGTCGGAGAGTCCTCCGTCGGAGCATCCAATCGTCGCATCGAGGCTCTCGTCGGTGCCGATGCCTTCCGGGAGCTCGCTGCGGAGCGGGCGATCGTCTCGCAGCTGACCAGTTCCCTGAAGACGCCGCGCGAACAGCTTCCGGAGCGGATCGCCGACCTCGCCGCGAGTCTGAAAGCGGCGGAGAAGCGCATCGCGCAGTTCGAGGCGAAGGAGAGGGCCGGTCAGGTTCCCGCCATCGTCGAGGCCGCGACCCGCGTTGGAGCGTTCCGCCTGGCTGCCCAGAACCTGGGCGAGGTGGCGTCCGCGGACGATGTGCGCGATCTCGTGAACGGCGTGCGCGATCGGCTCGGTTCCGATGCCGCGGTCGTGGCATTGGGAGCTGTGGTCAACGGCCGTCCGGTCGTGGTCGTCGCCACCAACGATGCCGCTCGGTCTGCGGGAGCGAAGGCCGGCGCGTTGGCGAAGCGCGCTGCCGGTGTGCTCGGCGGCGGCGGTGGCGGTCGTGACGACGTCGCGCAGGGCGGTGGCGCGGATGCCGCGGCGCTTCCCGCGGCGCTCGAGGCCATCTCACAGGAGCTGCACGCCGCGTGAGCGGGTTCCGCCGCGGCGTGCGGCTCGGCATCGACGTCGGCAGGGCGAGGGTCGGTGTCGCGCGCTGCGATCCCGATGGCATGCTCGCCGTCCCGGTCGAGACGGTCCCTCGGGACGACGCATCGATCGACCGCCTCGTGCAGATCGCAGGGGAGTACGACCCGTTGGAGTTCGTGGTCGGCCTCCCTGTGAACATGCAGGGTGCCGACACGCCATCGACCACGGATGCGCGAGAGTTCGCCGCTGCGCTTCAGGTGCGCAGCGGGATCCCCGTGCGCCTCGTGGACGAGCGCCTCAGCACCGTGAGCGCGCACGCCGCTTTGCGCAGTTCCGGGAGATCTCAGAAGAACTCTCGTAGCATTGTGGATCAGGTCGCCGCCGTGGTGCTTCTGCAGCAGGCGATCGACATGGAGAAGAGCACCGGAAACCCGGCCGGCGCCACCATCTCGCCTGACGAGGAGCACGCCTGACGATGTCTGAACGTGACAGCGCCACCCCCCGGCACGATCCTGATTCCCGCCTGGGGGATCTGTTCGAGAATCTGCCGGACCCGACGCAGCAGATCCCGACCGTCGACAACAGTGCTCCGGCGCCCGGTTCGCGCCGCGCCGCCCGAGAGGCAGCCGCCGGAGAGGGAACCGCGACTCCGGTGGGAGGCACGGCCCGCACGCCGGCCGAGCCGTCCCCTGTGCCGGTACGTGGGTCCGCGGACGACGCCGTCACCGCGGATGCGGCGCCGACGCCGACGCCCGTTCGCGCTTCGGCCGACGCCGCAGAGACTCCCACGCGTGCTCTCCCGCAGGCGGTGCCCGCGGCGGGCACCGGTCGCACCTCGGCAGCGGCCGAAACGCCCGAACCGGTGATCGGAGGCGGGCTCGACGATCTGTTCGCCCCGCACGACGACCATGTTCCCGCGGCGCCGAAGAAGAAGCGCCGCAAGGGCTGCCTGATCGCGCTGATCATCGTGCTCGCCGTGCTCGGCGGCATCGCGGCGGGTGGCGCCTGGGCCTGGAACACCTACGGCGACAAGATCAGCGATGCCATGGGCTGGGGCGAGTCGAAGGACTGGGAGCCCGGTCTCGCGAACGGCGAAGCCCTCGTCACGATCAAGCAGGGCGACACCGGGGGGCCGGTGTCGACGGCGCTCTATGAGGCCGGCGTCACGAAGACCGAGGACGTGTTCTACGACTACATCGTCGAAGAGAACCTCGCGGTCACGTTCTATCCGGGCGTCTACCGCCTGCAGAAGAAGATGACGGCAGAGGCCGCCCTCGCCGCGCTCAAGGACGACGCGAACAAGATGGCGAATGCCGTCTCGGTCTCCGAGGGAGGCACGATCGTCTCCTCGTTGCCCGGCATGGCCGAGACTCTCGGGCTTCCGCTCGCCGACTTCGAGGCTGCGGTCCAGGACCCCTCGGCCTACGGCGTGGACGCGCCGAGCCTGGAGGGCTGGCTGTTCCCCGCAGTGTACGAATTCGATCCCGGGGTCACCGCACCTCAGGTGATCCAGCGGATGGTCGACCGCACCAGAGAGTCGCTCGACGCGGCAGGTGTGCCGGCGGCTGATGCCGAACGGATCCTGACGATCGCCTCGATCATCCAGCGCGAGGGCCGTCTCGACGACTTCGCGAAGGTGTCCCGCGTCATTCAGAACCGCCTCGACATCGACATGAAGCTGCAGATGGATTCGACCGCCCAGTACGGCTACGGGTCGCTGCACGAAGGCGTCGTGTCGAGCTCGAAGGAAGCGCTCGAGGACGACAACGAGTGGAACACCTACGTGCGCACCGGCCTGCCGGCGACACCGATCGCCAGCCCGAGCGACGCGGCCATCAAGGCGGCGATGCAGCCTGCTGACGGCCCGTGGCTGTACTTCGTCACGATCAACCTCGCCACGGGGGAGACGCAGTTCTCCGAGACCATGGCGGAGCACGAGCAGGGAATCGAGAAGTGGCGTGAGTGGTGCCGTGCGAACCCCGACGGCGGCTGCTGAGACGGTGACGCGCTCACGGTTGGCGGTCTGGGGCGATCCGATCGCGCACTCCAAGTCCCCGGAGCTGCATGCGGCCGCCTATCGTGTGCTCGGCCTGGACTGGGAGTACGGACGGCGTCGGGTCTCGGCGGAGGGATTCGCCTCGGCGATCGCCGAACTGGACGACACCTGGCGTGGTCTCTCCCTCACGATGCCGTTGAAGGAAGAGGCGTTCCGCGCGGCGGCGACACGGGATCGTCACGCGCAGCTCACGGGCGCCGTCAACACGCTCCTCCTGGGAGACGAGCCGGCCGGGTTCAACACCGATGTCGGAGGGATCGTCGATGCCCTCGCCGAGGCGCACATCGCCGAGGTCGAACGGGTCCGGATACTCGGGGCCGGGGCCACGGCGGCGTCGGCTCTCGTCGCCGCAGCCGAGATCGGGGCCGCGCGCGTCGACGTGCGTGCTCGGCGCGCTGCTGCCGCGGCGGCGCTGGTGGATCTCGGGGAGCGGCTCGGCCTCGTCGTGGAAGTACGCGCGTTCGATGCGCCTGCTCCGGCCGTCGAGCTGACCGTGGCCACGCTGCCCAGCGGCACCGCTCTCCCCGCGGAGATCGCCTCGGTGCTGTCGTCGAGTGGCGGGTCGCTCTTCGACGCCGCCTACGCCCCGTGGCCGTCAGCTCTCGCGATGACCTGGAGCGAGGGTCCGGCCATCTCCGGACTCGGCATGCTGCTGCATCAGGCCGTGCGCCAGATCCGTATCTTCCGGCACGGCGATCCGACGATGGAGCTCCGCGACGAGGCCGCGGTGATCACCGCGATGCGCGCCGCGCTCTGACCGAACCGCTCGCTCGACGAAACGCGGCGCTGCGGGGGTGCGAACCCGTGGGAGACTGGAGCAATGCTCCGCGTGCTCACGGCCGGCGAATCGCACGGCCCAGAACTCATCGCCGTCATGGAGGGTCTTCCCTCCGGCGTCCCTGTGTCCTCCGAGGCCATCCAGGCCGACCTCGCCCGTCGCAAGTTGGGCTATGGCCGCGGCTCGCGGATGAAGTTCGAGCAGGATGAGCTGACGATCTCCGGCGGTGTGCGCCACGGCCGGAGCCTCGGCAGTCCGATCGCGCTGCGCATCGGCAACACCGAATGGCCCAAGTGGATCGAGGTCATGAACCCCGAGCCCGTCGAGCTCACGGACAAGTCTCGCGGACGCAGCGCGCCTCTCACCCGTCCGCGTCCAGGGCACGCCGATCTGGTGGGCATGCAGAAATACGACTTCGACGAGGCGCGTCCGATCCTCGAGCGTGCGAGCGCCCGCGAGACGGCCGCTCGTGTCGCGTTGGGAGCGATCGCCCGCTCCTTCCTCGGTGCGCTCGGGATCCGTCTCGTCAGCCACACGTTGTCGATCGGCCCGGTGCGCGTACCCGAGGGTTCTGCGCTGCCCACGCCGGATGACGTCGAGGCGCTGGACGCCGATCCGCTCCGGTGCTTCGACGCGGCGACCTCCGCGCTGATGGTGGCCGAGGTCGACGACGCCAAGAAGGACGGCGACACGCTCGGCGGGATCGTCGAGGTCCTCGCGTACGGGCTGCCTCCGGGACTCGGCTCCCACGTGCACTGGGACCGGCGCCTCGACGCGCGTCTGGCCCAGGCCCTGATGAGCATCCAGGCGATCAAGGGTGTCGAGGTCGGCGACGGCTTCGAGACCACCCGTCGTCGCGGCTCGGCCGCGCACGACGAGCTCTTCGCGACCGCCGACGGCATCACGCGCGGATCCGACCGTGCCGGCGGCACCGAGGGCGGCATGTCGACGGGCACCGTCCTGCGCGTGCGTGCCGGCATGAAGCCGATCGCGACGGTGCCGCACGCGCTGCGGACGATCGACATCGCGACAGGAGACGACGCCACCGCCCACCACCAGCGCTCCGACGTGTGCGCGGTACCAGCCGCCGGTGTGGTCGCCGAGGCGATGGTCGCGGTCGAGCTCGCGAACGCCGTGCTGGAGAAGTTCGGCGGCGACAGCATCCGGGAGACGCGACGGAACCTCGACGGGTACCTGGCGGGCATCCCTGCCGAGCTGCGCACGACCCCCGCGTCCGAGGCGGCGCTCATCGCGCATGACGAGCGCGGCTGATCCGCTGACGCTGGTGCTGGTCGGCCCGATGGCCGCCGGCAAGACCAGCGTCGGCAGACGCGTCGCCCGTCGGCTCGGCGTCGCGTTCATCGACACCGACAAGCGCATCGTGGCCGCCCACGGACCCATCGCCGGCATCTTCGAGGCCCACGGCGAGGCGCACTTCCGTGCCCTCGAGCGGGCCGCGGTGGCAGAGGCCCTCGCCGAGGGCGGGGTGATCTCCCTCGGTGGCGGGGCGGTGACGGAAGCGGCGACCCGGGAGCTGCTGGCAGAGCACCCGGTCGTGTTCCTGACCGTGAGCCCCGACGCGGTGGCCGATCGGCTCCGTGGGAGCAATCGTCCGCTGCTGGCGGGGGAGGACCCCCTGGAGCGCTGGAAGAAGATCTTCGAGGAACGTCGGGGGTGGTACGCCGAGGTGTCATCGGCGACCTTCGACACCTCACGTCGTCCGATGCAGAAGATCGCGGACGAGATCGTGGCATGGAGGAGAGAGCAGCGATGAGCACGACGACCATCAGCGTCACCGGTAGCGACGCCTACGACATCACGATCGGGCGGGGGATCCTCGAACGGGTCTCGGCTGCGCTGGCTCCGGGGGTGCGCAAGATCCTGGTCGTGCACCCCCCGACGCTGGCCGCCCGGGCCGCCGAGCTGCGCGATCGCCTGCTCGCCGACACCTCGGACGGGCCGCGTGAGGTGCTGCTCGCCGAGATCCCGGATGCGGAGCAGGGCAAGCGCATCGAGGTCGCGGCCTTCTGCTGGCAGGTGATGGGGCAGGCCGACTTCACGCGCAGTGACGCCGTCATCGGCTACGGCGGCGGCTCGGTCACCGATCTCGCCGGCTTCGTGGCGGCGACGTGGCTGCGCGGTGTGCAGCTGATCCAGGTGCCGACCACGGTCCTCGGCCTCGTCGACGCGGCGGTCGGCGGCAAGACCGGGGTGAACACCGCGGAGGGCAAGAACCTCGTCGGTGCGTTCTGGGCGCCGCGCGCCGTCGTGGGCGACCTCGACGAGCTCGCGAGCCTCAGCCCGAACGAGGCGACCGCCGGTTTCGCCGAGGTGGTGAAGGCCGGATTCATCTGGGCGCCGGAGATCCTCGACATCGTCGAGGCGGATCCCGCTCGTGCCGTTGACCCCACGACGGACGAGTTCCGGCGTGCCATCGAACTTGCGATCGCGATGAAAGCCGAGGTCGTCTCGGACGACTTCCGGGAGGCGGGCCTGCGGGAGATCCTCAACTACGGCCACACCCTCGGGCACGCCATCGAGCACGCAGAGCGATACCGCTGGCGTCACGGCGCCGCGATCTCGGTCGGCATGCTGTACGCGGCCGAGCTCTCGCGTCTCGCCGGACGCCTCTCCGACGCCGCGGCGGAGCGTCACCGCACCATCCTCGAGTCGCTGGGGCTTCCGACCTCGTACCGCGCAGGAGCATGGCCGCAGCTGCTCGCCACGATGCAGCGCGACAAGAAGAGCCGCGGCGGAATGCTGCGCTTCATCCTTCTCGACGACATCGCGAAGCCGACGGTGCTGCAGGCCCCGGACGAATCGCTGATGTTCGCCGCCTACCAGGAGGTCGGCGCGTGAGCCGACGCATCCTCCTGGTCAACGGACCCAACCTGAACCTGCTCGGTTCGCGCGAACCAGAGGTGTACGGCACGGCCACGCTCGCCGACGTGGAGCGCATCACCATCGCCGCCGCCGCAGAACACGGCTTCGAGGTGCGTGCGGTGCAGAGCAACCACGAGGGGGTGCTGATCGACGCGATCCACGCCGCCCGTGAGGACTGCGCCGCGATCGTGATCAATCCCGGCGGACTCACGCACACGTCGGTGGTGCTGCGCGACGCTCTCACCGGAGTCTCGCTGCCGTTCGCCGAGGTGCACATCTCCGATGTGTACGCCCGGGAGGAATTCCGGCACCACTCCTACCTCGACGACGTCGCGGCCGTGCGCGTCGTCGGACGCGGTGTCGACGGCTACGCGGATGCCGTGCGGCAGCTCGCAGCACTCATCCCTTAGAATCGACTGTCGGTCTCGTCCGACCCCGCAGACTCACGAACGGAACTCGCAGCGCATGGCATCTACCGCAGACATCAAGAACGGCGTCGTCCTCAGCATCGACGGGCAGCTCTGGAGCGTCATCGAGTTCCAGCACGTCAAGCCCGGCAAGGGTGGCGCCTTCGTGCGCACCAAGCTGAAGAACGTCGTCTCGGGCAAGGTCGTCGACCGTACGTACAACGCCGGCGCCAAGATCGAGATCGAGAACGTCGACCGCCGCGACTACACGTACCTGTACACCGATGGCGACGGTTACGTCTTCATGGACCAGACAGACTTCGACCAGATCACGGTCGGCGCCGCGACGGTCGGCGACGCGAAGAACTTCCTGCTCGAGAACCAGGCCGTCACGATCGCCCTGAACAACGGCAACCCGCTCTACATCGACCTCCCGGCGTCCGTGGTCCTCGAGATCACCTACACGGAGCCCGGCCTGCAGGGCGACCGCTCGTCGGCCGGCACCAAGCCCGCCACGCTCGAGACCGGCTATGAGATCCAGGTGCCGCTCTTCGTCGAGGCCGGCACCAAGGTCAAGGTCGACACCCGCACGGGTGACTACCTCGGCCGCGAGAAGTAAGGCGTGAGCGCCCGGACGAAGGCGCGCAAGCGCGCTCTCGACATCCTGTTCTCCGCCGATGTGCGCGGGGACGACCTCGCGGTCACGCTGGCCGCCGAGGCGAAGCGCGCCGCGAGCGAGCCCGCCCGCGAGGCGTCCTGGCTCTACGCCCGCGAGATCGTCGACGGCATCATCGACTCGCGCGATGAGATCGACGAGCAGATCACGACGCACAGCCGCGACTGGAAGCTGGAGCGGATGCCCGCGGTCGACCGCGCGCTGCTCCGGATCGGCGTGTGGGAGATCCTCTACAACGACGACGTTCCGACGGCTGTCGCGATCGATGAGGCGGTGGAACTCGCCAAGGAGTTCTCGACCGATGACTCCGGCGCCTTCGTGCACGGCGTCCTCGCGCGAGTCGCCCGCGCCGCCTGATCCGTCCGACGGGGAGGCACTGTCGGCGGTGTCGGAGAGGATGGGGGCATGCCCCTGCCGAACGACCCGTCCCGTCCCGATGGCGCGTCATCCGCGGACTGGCGCTCGATGCTCGGAGCGCCGCGCGAAGATGCGGTGACGCAGCTCGCGCTCGGGGTCGAGCTCCGCGTGCGCGACGGTCGCGGAGCGAACCCCTGGGCCTCCCGCCCGCAGCGGACCGCTACTGCGCGCGACGTCGCCAAGCGCACGGGGGAGATCCTGCTCGGCATCCGTCCGCTCGAGAAGAGCGCGGCGACCGGTGCCTGGGTGCAGGGTGCGGCAACCTGGGACGCGGTGAGACGTTCCCCGACGCAGTACGGACGCGACCGCTCCCGATGGTTCGCCGATCTGCTCAGCATCGCGCGCGACACGCTGCTGTCCGGCACGGCGGGCGACTGGCTGGTCGCCGATCTGATCGAGTCCGGCCTGCTGTGGGGGCATCTGCGCGCGGCGGCCGACGTCGACGTCCCGCTGATCGCCACGCAGAAGAGCACGACCGTCGTTCTCGCTGATCGCGCCACGATCGGCGCGACGGTCGGCCGTGACGACGCGGGCGGACTCCTCGTGCGCCCTGACATCACGATCGACGGCCGCGATGCAGACCCCGCCGACGTGCAGACGATCGGGCACAGAGGGCTCTACGAGGTCGCTCAACACGGCACGAAGCTGCGCGTGACGCTCGCCGAAGCACCGATCGCCGAGCCGGTGCACGCACTGCTCGCCGCAAGGACGGGGCTCGAGGTGCCCGCGCGTGACGAAGCCGCGTTCTTCCGTGACGCCTACCCGCTGCTTGCCCGGCGGGTCGAGGTGCGTCCGGTCGGTCGCGTCGAGCTGCCGGTGCTGCCCGCACCCCGACCGGTGCTCGAACTGTCGTTCCTGCGCGGCGACACGGTGAAGTACACGTTCGAATGGGACTATCGCGGGTTCGGGCGCGTCCCGTTCGCTCCCGGAGGAGACGCCGTGCGCGACGCGGTCGCGGAGGAGATGCTCCGAGACGCGCTCCAGGCCGTCTGGATGGAGCAGCTGGGCGAAGAACTCACTTCGGCGGGTTCCTTCCACGACGTCGCCGCCGCCGAGTTCGTCACTCGCATGGTGCCGGCGCTCGAGGCAGAGGGCGTCATGGTCTCCGTATCCGGTCGTCGCAAGAGCTATCACGAGCTCACGGGCGAGCCGCAGATCACCGTATCCACCGTCGAGAGCAGCGACCCCGACTGGTTCGACCTGGGAGTCCTGGTAAAGATCGACGGGCGCACCATCCCGTTCGAACCGCTGTTCACGGCGCTCAGCAAGGGCCGCAAGAAGCTCCTCCTCGTGGATGGCAGCTACTTCTCCCTGAACCATCGAGCGCTCGATCGTCTCCGGGAGCTGATCGACGAGTCCGGCGAGCTCGAAGAATGGGAGACCGGCCCGCGGATCAGCCGCTACCAGACCGATCTCTGGGAGGAGTTCGAGGATCTCGCTGATGAGGCGGTTCCCGCGGTCACGTGGCGCGCGACCGCCGACGGCCTGCGCACAGCCACCTCCGTGCCTGCGGTGTCGATGCCGTCGGGCATCACCGCCACGCTCCGGCCGTACCAGAAGGAGGGCTTGGACTGGCTCGCCTTCCTGTGGAGTCATCGTCTGGGCGGTATCCTCGCCGACGACATGGGGCTCGGAAAGACGCTCCAGCTCCTGGCTCTCATCGCGCATGCCCGAGAGACGGGGGAGCAGCGGCCGTTCCTCGTGGTCGTCCCGACGTCGGTGCTCGCCACCTGGCGGAGCGAGGCCGAGCGCTTCGCGCCTGCGCTCCGGGTGCTGCTCCGGGGGAGCACACAGGGTCGCTCGCTCGATGACAGCATCGGTGACGCCGATCTCGTCATCACGACCTACGCGGTCGCCCGTCTCGACGAGGCCGAGTACGCCCGTGTCGAGTGGGCGGGACTCATCCTCGACGAGGCGCAGTTCGTGAAGAACCCGGCGACCAAGCTGCATCGTGCTGTGGCCTCGTTCCGTGCGGACGTGACGTTCGCGGTCACCGGCACCCCGATGGAGAACAGCCTCAGCGAGCTGTGGGCGCTGCTGAAGCTCACCGCTCCCGGCCTGTTCGCCTCTGCGCGGAAGTTCCGCGAACACTACATCCAGCCGATCGAGCAGGGAAAGGTCCCGGAGAACGAGGAGGGCGGCGCCTATCGGCAGCGACGCCTCGAGCAGCTGCGGCGGCGCATCCGTCCCCTGCTGCTGCGACGGACGAAGGAGCTCGTGGCCCCCGACCTCCCGGCGAAGCAGGAGCAGATCCTCGAGGTCGAGCTCAGCTCGTCTCATCGCGCGCTCTACGACGTGGTCCTGCAGCGCGAACGGCAGAAGGTACTCGGACTGCTGGAAGACCTCGATCGCAACCGCTTCATCGTCTTCCGCTCGCTCACACTGATGCGCATGCTCAGCCTTGCCCCCGGGCTCATCGATCCGGAAGACGCCAAGATCGGCTCGCGCAAGCTCGACGTGCTGCTCGAGCGGGTGATCGAGCTGCAGGCGGAGGGGCACCGGGCGCTCGTGTTCAGCCAGTTCACCTCGTTCCTCGACCTGGCCGCGACTCGCCTCGATGCCGCCGGCATTCCTTATGCGCATCTCGACGGGTCGACACGTCACCGGCAGAAGGTCGTCGAGAGCTTCACCTCGGGGGAGCAGCCGGTGTTCCTCATCAGCCTGAAGGCCGGCGGCTTCGGCCTCACGTTGACCGAGGCCGATTACGTCTTCCTGCTCGATCCGTGGTGGAACCCCGCAGCCGAGGCGCAGGCCGTCGATCGCACACACCGCATCGGTCAGGACAGCCAGGTGTTCGTGTACCGCATGATCTCCACCGGCACGATCGAGGAGAAGGTGCTCGACCTGCAACGCCGCAAGGCCCGGCTGTTCACCGCCGTGCTCGACGACGAGGCGCTGTTCGCGCAATCGCTCTCCGCCGACGACATCCGCGGGCTGTTCGAGGGCTGACCGGAATACTCACGGCCGGGTCGACCGGGCGTTCAGGGAGCCCTCGGTACAATCGAACGGTTCACTTTCGGGAGGAATGCAATGCGGATCACGGGACTCGGCCACGCCGGGATGTTCATCGAGACGGTCGGCGGGAACATCATCTGCGACCCGGTCCTCGGACCCTCGTTCTACGGATCCTGGTTCCCGTTCCCCGACAACCGGGGCCTGGACTGGGAGCGTTTCGGGCGTGAAGCCGATTTCCTCTGGATCTCGCACCGGCACCGCGACCACTTCGACCCGCGGCTCCTCGAACGCTACATCCGCAAGGACATCGAGGTGCTGCTTCCGGAGTACCCGACCGATGACCTCGAGAAGGACATCCGGGCCCTCGGCTACACGAACATCACGTACGCCCCGGCCGGGCAGGTGATCCAGCGCGGCGAGCTCAAGATGATGATCACCCCGCTGCGAGCCCCCAGCGACGGTCCGATCGGCGACTCCTCGCTGAGCGTCGACGACGGCACCGGCTCGATGCTGAACCAGAACGACTCCCACCCGCTCGATCTCGAGAAGCTGCTCGATTTCGGCAAGCCCGACGCGTACTTCACCCAGGTGTCCGGCGCGATCTGGTGGCCAATGGTCTACGACCTGCCTCTCGATGCCAAGCAGAACTTCGCCCGTCTCAAGCGCGAAGCGCAGAACAAGCGCGCCATGTACTACATCGAGAAGGTTGACGCTCCGCACGTCTTCCCGATGGCGGGCCCGCCCATGTTCCTGCGTGACGACCTGTTCGACTTCAACGGTCTCGGGAAGAACGGCGAGTCGATCTTCACCGACCAGAAGCAGTTCCTCGCGCACATGAAGGAGCTGGCGCCGCAGTACGACGGGCAGCTCTTCATCCCCGGCACGGTCGTCACGGTCGAGGACGGATCCGTCACGAGCGAGCAGACGCTCTACACCGAGGCCGAGATCGCCCACATCTTCGATGAGAAGTGGGACTACCTCGAGGAGCAGCGGGCGAGCCGACAGCAGGAGATCCGCGACGAGGAGGCTTCTCGTGCCGCGATCATCCCGCCCGCCGAGATGCTCGAGGCGATCAAGAACTGGTGGGAGCCGCTGCTGAAGAAGTCCCGCACGATCCGACTCGGCGTCGGCGGGTGCGTGCGCTTCCGCATCGGCGAGCTCGACATGGTGGTCGACTTCCCCCGCGCGAAGGTCCGGGAGTACGCCGGGGAGGAGTGCATCTACTGGTACACCATCCCCGCAGACCTGGTCTCGACGAACATCGTCGATCACGAGATCGACTGGTCGAACTCGATCTTCCTCTCGATGCAGTTCTCCGTGGGGCGCAGCGGCAAGTTCAACGAGTTCCTCACCACGTTCCTCAAGTGCCTCTCGGTCGACCGCATCGAGTACGTCGAGAACTGGTATCAGGAGCAGACCGACCAGACCGAGGATGCCGAGATCGGCGACTGGGTCGTGCAGCGTCGCTGCCCGCATCTCCGCGCCGACCTCACCCGCACGGGCACGGTCGACGAGGACGGCATCCTCACGTGCAGCATGCACGACTGGAAGTGGGACCTGAAGACCGGTCGGTGCCTGTCGACCGCCGGTCACCCGATCCGCTCCTCGAAGATCGACGAGGTCACGGACCCGGTGCTGCAGGAGGCCAGCTGATCCGCCGGAGTCCCCGCGCTCCGATAGACTGACATCACAAGCAACCTTTAACACCGTCCTGTGAGGCGGAGAAGGGAGCGGCCGATGAGCATGCGCACCGTGCTGCACGAAGCCGACATCTCACGAGCGCTGACCCGTATCGCGCACGAGATCCTCGAGTCCAATCGAGGAGCCGAGAATCTGGTCCTGCTGGGCATCCCGACCCGCGGTGTGACCCTCGCCCATCGCCTCGGGCTGCTGATCAGCGAGATCGCGCAGCAGTCCGTCCCGGTCGGCGCTCTCGACGTCACGCTCTTCCGCGACGACCTCGCCCAGCACCCGACACGCTCCCCGCAACCCACCGAGATCCCGGTCGGCGGCATCGACGGCAAGACCGTCGTGCTCATCGACGATGTGCTCTTCTCCGGTCGCAGCATCCGGGCAGCGTTGGACGCGATCCAGTCGATCGGGCGCGCCTCGGTCGTGCGCCTCGCGATCCTCGTCGACCGCGGGCACCGTGAGCTCCCGATCCGTCCCGATTTCGTCGGCAAGAACATCCCCTCCGCCCGCACCGAGCGGGTCAACGTGCGCCTCTTCGAGAACGACGGTGCGGAGGAGGTGACGATCGGCGAATGAGACACCTCCTCGACACCCGCACCCTCGACAGGGCCACCGCCCTGCGCATCCTCGACGTCGCCGAAGACATGTCCGACACGCAGTCGCGTGAGGTCAAGAAGCTTCCGACGCTGCGTGGCAAGACCGTCGTGAACCTCTTCTTCGAGGATTCGACGCGCACGCGCATCTCGTTCGAGGCGGCCGCCAAACGCCTCTCCGCCGATGTGATCAACTTCGCGGCGAAGGGATCCAGCGTCTCCAAGGGCGAGAGCCTGAAGGACACGGCGCAGACCCTGGAGGCGATCGGTGCTGACGCGGTCGTGGTCCGGCACCCGGGTTCCGGCGCGCCGCAGACGCTCGCCACCAGCGGTTGGATCTCGGCCGGTGTCGTGAACGCCGGCGACGGCACCCACGAGCACCCGACGCAGGCGCTGCTCGACGCCTTCACGATCCGCAAGCGCCGGTTCGGCGCCGACAGTCGCGGTCGTGACCTGAGCGGTCTGCGCGTGGTGATCGTCGGTGACGTGCTGCACTCTCGGGTCGCGCGCTCCAACGTCTGGCTGCTCACCACGCTCGGCGCCGATGTCACGCTCGTCTCGCCGCCCACGCTGGTTCCGCAGAACGTGTCGCTCTGGCCGGTGCGGGTCGTCTACGACCTCGATGAGGCGTTGGCGGAAGAGCCGGACGCGGTGATGATGCTGCGCATCCAGCTGGAACGGATGAATGCCGCGTATTTCCCGACTGAGCGGGAGTATTCCCGACGCTGGGGCCTGGACGCACGGCGTGTGGCCGGTCTTCCGGCAGGTAGCATTGTCATGCACCCCGGACCCATGAACCGGGGACTGGAGATCTCCTCGGAAGCTGCCGATTCCCCCCGCTCGACGGTGCTGGAACAGGTCACGAACGGGGTGTCCGTCCGCATGGCGGTGCTGTACCTGCTGTTGGCAGGAGAACGAGACGACGAACGAGGGGGAGACCTGTGAGCGAGACCCTCGTCATCACCGGTGCACGACTGCTCGGTGCCGAGAGCGCCGACATCATCATCGAGGACGGCCGGATCGCCGAGATCGGGAGCGGACTGCAGCGCTCGGGTGCTCGGGTCATCGACGCAGCGGGTCTCGTCGCCCTGCCCGGACTGGTCGACCTGCACACGCATCTGCGCGAGCCCGGCTACGAAGCGTCCGAGACGATCCTCACCGGAACGCGCGCCGCCGCGGCCGGCGGTTTCACCGCTGTCTTCGCGATGCCCAACACCTCGCCGGTCGCCGACACCGCTGGTGTCGTGGAGCAGGAGCTCGCGCTCGGTGAAGCGGCGGGCTACGCCACGGTGCAGCCCATCGGCGCCGTCACCGTCGGGCAGAAGGGCGAGCGGCTCGCCGAGCTGGGCGCGATGGCCACCTCCCGCGCGCAGGTCCGTGTCTTCAGCGACGACGGCTTCTGCGTGTTCGACCCGCTCATCATGCGTCGCGCGCTGGAATACGTGAAGTCGTTCGGCGGCGTGATCGCCCAGCATGCGCAGGACCCCCGCCTCACGGAGGGCGCGCAGATGAACGAGGGCACGGTGTCGGCCGAGCTGGGCCTCGCCGGCTGGCCCGCGGTCGCCGAGGAGTCGATCATCGCCCGCGACGTGCTGCTGGCCGAGCACGTCGGCTCGCGACTGCACGTGTGCCATCTCTCGACCGCGGGCTCGGTGGACATCATCCGCTGGGCCAAGAAGCGCGGCATCGACGTCACGGCCGAGGTCACCCCTCACCACCTCCTGCTGACCGACGAACTCGTGCGCGGGTACGACGCGCGCTACAAGGTCAATCCTCCGCTGCGTCGCGAAGAGGATGTGCTCGCGGTGCGCGAGGGTCTCGCCGACGGAACCATCGACATCGTCGCGACCGATCATGCCCCGCATCCCAGCGAGCACAAGGCCTGCGAGTGGCAGGCAGCGGCGAACGGCATGGTGGGTCTCGAGAGCGCGCTGCGCGTCGTGCACCAGTCGATGGTGCAGACCGGCCTGCTCGACTGGGCCGACATCGCGCGTGTGATGAGCGCGGCGCCCGCTCGCATCGGACGTCTCTCCGGACACGGCACGCCGCTCGAAGTCGGTCAGCCGGCACAGCTCACGCTGTACGACGCCGCGGTCGACGGTGTCTTCACGGAGGCCGACCTCCACGGCCGGAGCGTGAACTCGCCGTACCTCGGCCGCGCGCTTCCCGGACGAGTGGAGTACACGATCCACGGCGGCGTGCTCACGGTCGACGGCGGCAGCGTCGTCGAGGAGCTCCGCGCATGAGCGCTCGGGACCTCGCCGTCGCGATCACGATCGCCGTCGCGCTCCTGGTGCTGCTGGTGATGCTTCTCGCCTGGCGACGACGAGTCCGCCGCGATTCCGTGTTCACGGCCCCGCTGGGTGTGCCTGAGCACGCGGAGGTCGCCCGCCGCGACGAGGTGCTGTACGTGTCGACGACACGGCACGAGCAGCCGCTCGAGCGTCTCGCGGTGTCACCTCTCGCGTACCGGGCCCGCGGCGAGCTCGCGCTCACGGATCGCGGCATCGCCCTCTGCCTCGACGGTACCCCGACGGTCTTCCTCGCGAACGACCGGCTCGTCGCCGTCGACCGCGCTACGGTCACCATCGACCGCGTCGTGGAGCCCGGCGGCCTCGTGCGCATCGCCTGGAACATCGACGACGACACCATCGTCGACAGCTACCTGCGCCTCGCCACCGGCGATCCCCAGAACCTCATCTCCGACCTGCAGCGGCTCGTCCCCGCCGCCCCCGACACAGGAGCACAGTCATGACACTCTCGACAACCTCCGGGCAGGCCCCCGCGGCCTCGCTTCCCGATCCCGCCGTCCTCGTCCTGGAAGACGGCACACGTCACATCGGACGCGCCTACGGCGCCCGCGGCCGCACCCTCGGCGAGGTCGTCTTCGCGACCGGCATGTCCGGATACCAGGAGACGATCACCGATCCGTCCTACGCGGGCCAGATCGTCCTGCAGACGGCGCCGCACATCGGCAACACGGGCATGAATGACGAAGACGCCGAATCACGTCGCATCTGGGTCGCCGGCTACATCGTGCGCGACCCCTCCCGCGTCGTGTCGAACTGGCGCGCGAACGCCTCGCTCGACGACGTGCTCGTCGAAGACGGCGTCGTGGGGATCAGCGGTATCGACACCCGATCGATCACCCGCCACATCCGGTCGGCGGGCTCCATGCGCGGCGGGATCTTCTCCGGTGCCGATGCGGCGCTCGATGCCGAGGAGCAGGTGCGCATCGTCCGCGAAGCACCGGAGATGGCCGGGCGCAACCTGTCCGCCGAGGTCTCGGTCGACGTGGCCACCGTGACGACGGCGATGGGGGAGCGGATCGGAAACCTCGCCGTGCTCGACCTCGGTGTGAAGCAGGCGACGATCGACAACCTCGCCGCCCGCGGTTTCGAGGTGCACGTCCTTCCGCAGAACGTGACGATCGACGAGATCCGTGCGGTCGACCCGGTCGCCGTCTTCTACTCGAACGGCCCCGGAGACCCCGCGGCCTCCGGCGACCATGTCGAGCTGCTGCGTGCGGTGCTCGATGACGGGCTGCCGTTCTTCGGGATCTGCTTCGGCAACCAGCTCCTCGGTCGTGCACTGGGCCTCGGCACCTACAAGCTGCCGTTCGGTCACCGCGGCATCAACCAGCCGGTGCTGGACAAGCAGACCGGCAAGGTCGAGATCACCGCGCACAACCACGGTTTCGCGGTCGAGGCTCCGATCGAGGGCACCTTCGACAGCCCGAACGGCTACGGCAAGGTCGAGGTCAGCCACGTCGGCCTCAACGACAACGTCGTCGAGGGACTTCGCGCCCTCGACATCCCGGCATTCTCGGTGCAGTACCACCCCGAGGCGGCGGCCGGCCCCCACGACGCCAACTACCTCTTCGACAGGTTCCGCGACCT
Source organism: Microbacterium sp. Cr-K32 (assembly GCF_000708345.1). Lineage (NCBI taxonomy): Bacteria > Bacillati > Actinomycetota > Actinomycetes > Micrococcales > Microbacteriaceae > Microbacterium > Microbacterium sp. Cr-K32. The sequence goes on from NZ_JARD01000012.1 coordinate 98,572, forward strand.
GGTCATCGCAAGCCAGAAGGACTCCAAGTAATGCCCAAGCGCGACGACATCAACTCCGTCCTCGTCATCGGCTCCGGCCCGATCGTCATCGGTCAGGCCTGCGAGTTCGACTATTCCGGCACCCAGGCGTGCCGCGTGCTGCGCGAGGAGGGCGTCCGGGTCATCCTGGTCAACTCCAACCCGGCGACCATCATGACCGATCCCGACTTCGCCGACGCGACGTACATCGAGCCGATCACCTGGCAGGTCATCGAGACGATCATCGCGAAGGAGCGTCCTGACGCGATCCTGCCCACGCTGGGTGGTCAGACCGCGCTGAACGCCGCGATCGAGCTGCACAACCACGGCATCCTCGAGAAGTACGACGTCGAGCTGATCGGCGCCAACTTCGAGGCGATCAACAAGGGCGAGGACCGCCAGATCTTCAAGCAGCTGGTGCTCGACGCCGGTGCCGACGTGGCGGACTCCCGCATCGCGCACACCATGGACGAAGTGCTGGCGGCTGCCGACGAGCTGGGCTACCCGATGGTGGTCCGCCCGAGCTTCACGATGGGGGGTCTGGGCTCGGGCTTCGCCTACGACGAGGAAGACCTGCGCCGCATCGCCGGCGCCGGCCTGCGAGACTCGCCGACCACCGAGGTGCTCCTGGAGGAGTCCATCCTCGGCTGGAAGGAGTACGAGCTCGAGCTCATGCGCGACACAGCCGACAACACGGTCGTCGTCTGCTCCATCGAGAACGTCGACCCGGTCGGCGTGCACACGGGCGACTCGATCACGGTCGCCCCGGCGCTCACCCTCACCGACCGCGAGTACCAGAAGATGCGCGACATCGGGATCGACATCATCCGCGCCGTCGGCGTCGACACCGGAGGCTGCAACATCCAGTTCGCGGTCGACCCGACCAACGGCCGCATCATCGTGATCGAGATGAACCCGCGCGTCTCGCGGTCCAGCGCCCTCGCCTCGAAGGCCACCGGATTCCCGATCGCGAAGCTCGCGGCCAAGCTCGCGCTCGGCTACCGCCTCGACGAGATCCCGAACGACATCACGGGCGTGACGCCGGCGAGCTTCGAGCCCACGCTCGACTATGTGGTCGTCAAGGTGCCGCGGTTCGCCTTCGAGAAGTTCCCGGCCGCCGACGCGACGCTGACCACGACCATGAAGTCGGTAGGCGAGGCCATGGCCATCGGCCGCAACTACGCGACCGCGCTGCAGAAGGCGCTCCGCTCGCTCGAGAAGCGCGGATCGAGCTTCCACTGGGGCGTGGAGGACCGCTCCGTCGAGGAGCTGCTCGAGATCTCGAAGATCCCCACCGACGGTCGGATCGTCACCCTGCAGCAGGCGCTGCGCAAGGGTGCGACCGTGGAGCAGGCCTTCGATGCGACAGCGATCGACCCGTGGTTCCTCGACCAGATCGTGCTGATCAACGAGGTCGCCGAGGTCGTGCGCCAGGCATCCGAACTGGATGCGGCGACGCTCCGCTACGCCAAGGAACACGGCTTCTCCGACGCACAGCTCGCCGAGCTCCGCGGAACCTCTGAGGCCGAGGTCCGCGGCGTGCGCCACGGTCTCGGCATCCGCCCGGTGTACAAGACGGTCGACACCTGCGCCGGCGAGTTCCCGGCTCTCACGCCGTACCACTACTCGAGCTACGACTTCGAGACCGAGGTCGAGCCGTCCGAACGCACCAAGGTCGTCATCATCGGATCGGGCCCGAACCGCATCGGGCAGGGCGTCGAGTTCGACTACTCATGCGTGCACGCATCGTTCGCGCTGTCCGATGCCGGCTTCGAGACCGTCATGGTCAACTGCAACCCGGAGACGGTCTCGACCGACTACGACACCTCCGACCGCCTGTACTTCGAGCCGCTCACGCTCGAAGACGTGCTGGAGGTGCTCGATGCGGAGGCCGCGAGCGGCACCATCCTCGGTGTCGTCTGCCAGCTCGGCGGTCAGACCCCCCTGGGACTCGCGAAGGGCATCGAGGCCGCCGGCTATACGGTGCTCGGCACGAGCCCCGAGGCGATCGACCTCGCGGAGGAGCGCGAGCTCTTCTCGCGGCTGCTCGACGAGGCCGGTCTCGTCGCACCGCGCAACGGCACGGCGATCCACGTCGAGGGTGCCGTGCGTATCGCCGAGGAGATCGGGTACCCGGTGCTGGTGCGTCCGAGCTTCGTGCTCGGCGGACGCGGCATGGAGATCGTGTACGACACCGCGTCGCTGCGCGACTACTTCGTGCGCACCGCGGGCGAGGTCGTCATCGAGGAGGGCAAGCCCCTCCTGGTCGACCGCTTCCTCGACGACGCGATCGAGCTCGACGTCGATGCGCTCTACGATGGCACCGACCTGTACATCGGTGGCGTCATGGAGCACCTCGAAGAGGCCGGCATCCACTCCGGCGACTCCAGCTGCACGTTGCCGCCGGTATCGCTCGGCCGGACCGATGTCGACCGCGTGCGCGAGGCCACGCTGGCCATCGCCGAGGGCGTGGGCGTGCGCGGACTCCTGAACGTGCAGTTCGCCATCAGCGCCGGCGTGCTCTACGTGATCGAGGCCAACCCGCGCGCCAGCCGCACCGTGCCGTTCGTGTCGAAGGCACTCGGCATCCCGATGGCCAAGGCTGCGAGCCGCATCATGACGGGCTCGACGGTCGCCGAGCTGCGCGCCGAAGGGATGCTTCCCGAGCAGGACGGTTCGCGCGTTCCGCTCGACGCACCCGTGTCGGTCAAGGAGGCCGTGCTCCCGTTCAAGCGCTTCCGCACCGCCGACGGCAAGACCGTCGATTCCGTGCTCGGCCCGGAGATGCGTTCCACGGGTGAGGTCATGGGCATCGACCGCGACTTCCCGACCGCGTTCGCCAAGAGCCAGGCCGCGGCCTACGGCGGCATGCCCACCTCGGGAACCGTGTTCATCTCGGTGGCCGACTCGGACAAGCGCGCCGTCATCCTCCCCGCCCACCGTCTGCAGCAGCTCGGCTTCACGATCGTCGCGACGGAGGGCACCGCCGAGATCCTCTCGCGCAACGGCATCGCCGTCACGGTCGTCGAGAAGTACAGCGAGACGCAGGAGTCGGGCGCGAAGAACATCGTGGATCTCATCAACGAGGGCTCGATCGACATCGTCGTGAACACTCCGTCCGGTGGTGCCGCGCGGGCGGACGGCTACGAGATCCGCGCTGCCGCCGTCGCCGCCGACAAGGCGCTGTTCACCACGATGGCTGTGCTCGGCGCGGCCGTGAGCGGGATGGACGCGGCCCACGAGGGCTTCCAGGTCAAGAGCCTGCAGGAGTACGCGCTGGACCGGAAGGCGGCACTGTGAGCGAACGCTTCGGCGAACGCACACGGTCCGCGCTGAGTGCGCGGGGGCCGCTCTGTGTCGGCGTCGACCCCCACGCGGCGCTGCTCGCCGCGTGGGGGCTGACCGACGACGCGCACGGTGTCCGTGAGTTCGGCCTCCGCACCGTCGAGGCGGCGGCCGGTCGGGTGGGCTTCGTGAAGCCTCAGGTGTCGTTCTTCGAGCGCTTCGGTTCCGCAGGCTTCGCAGCTCTCGAAGAGGTGCTCGCGGCGGCACGTGCCGCAGATCTGCTCGTGATCGCCGATGCGAAGCGTGGCGACATCGGATCGACCATGGACGACTACGCGAAGGCGTGGTTGACGCCGGGATCCTCGCTCGAAGCCGACGCGCTCACGGTGAATCCCTTCCTCGGCGTCGGTGCCCTCGACGGGTCCTTCGCCCTCGCCGAAGAGCACGGCAAGGGCGTGTTCGTGCTCGCCGCCACCAGCAACCCCGAGGCAGCGGGCATCCAGCGTTCGATCACTGCGAGCGATGAGACGGTGTCTGCCGCGATCATCGGGGAGGTCTCCGCACGCAATGCCGCAGCCTCGGGCGCAGGCGAGTGGGGGAGCTTCGGTTTCGTCGTCGGCGCGACCGTGGACTGGGCGGCCGCAGGCCTTTCGCCGTTCGGCCCGGTCGCCCCCATCCTCGCTCCGGGGTTCGGCGCGCAGGGCGCGACTCCCGCTGATCTCCGCCTTCGCTTCGGCTCGATGGCGGATGCCGTGATCGCGAGCGAGAGCCGCAGCATCCTCTCCGCCGGTCCCGCCGACCTGGCGACCGCCATCACCGCGCGTGCGGCCGAGTACTTGGAGGTGGCGCGTGCCTGACGCGCAGCGTACGGTTCCCGAGGTCGACAGGGCCGCGGCCGCCCGCCGTGCCGTGGAACGGCGCCGCGCCAGGGCATCGGTCAAACGCGACCTGACGATGCGCGTGGTGACCCCGCAGACCGTCCTGCACCGCGCGACGGCCGATGCCAACTCGGTGGAGGGGTCGATGCGCATCACCGACTTCCTGCTGGCGCTCCCCGCGATCGGTGCGGGCAAGCGTGACCGCGTGCTCGATGAGCTGCACATCTCCCCAGTCAAGCGTCTCGGCGGTCTCGGCGCGCGCCAGCGCCGGGTGCTGGAGGTCTGGCTCGATTCGCGCTTCCCGGTGCCGACCCCGCGCGACGCACGGAGCCGCCTGCTGGTGCTCGCCGGCCCCACCGCTGTGGGAAAGGGGACCGTCGCCGCGCATATCCGCGAGCACAACCCGGAGATCCACCTGTCGGTATCGGCCACGACCCGGCCGCCCCGCCCCGGTGAGATCGACGGCGTGCACTACTACTTCGTGGACGACGCCGAGTTCGACCGGCTGATCGCCGACGACGAGCTGCTCGAGTACGCCGTGGTGCACAACCGCTCCCGCTACGGCACGCCACGCGCGCCGATCGACGCCGCACTGGCCGAGGGCAAGACCGTGCTCCTCGAGATCGACCTCCAGGGCGCCCGTCAGGTGCGTCGTGCAGAGCCGTCGGCGACGCTGATATTCCTGCTGCCCCCGAGTTGGGATGAACTGGTGCATCGACTGGTCGGGCGAGGCACGGAAGACGCCGAGGAACGGGCCAGAAGACTGCGCACCGCGAAGGTCGAACTCGCCGCCCAGAACGAGTTCGACCACCTCGTCGTGAACGAGGACGTCGCCACCGCGGCTCGCGAGGTCGTAGAATTGTCCACAAGCTCTGCGCGCTGAGCGTCTTCGCGCGCCTTTCGCACCGTCTTCGCGACGATCCCGTCGCCTGATCAGGAGGTCTCACCATGGCCGGACACAACAACGGAATCATCGATCCCCCCATCGACAACCTGCTCGACCGCGTCGACTCGAAGTACGAGCTCGTCATCTACGCCGCCAAGCGTGCGCGTCAGATCAACGACTACTACTCCGACCTGCACGAGGGAAACCTCTTCGACAACGTCGGCCCGCTCGTGGACTCGTCCGTCGAGGACAAGCCGCTCACGATCGCCCTGCACGAGATCAACGAGGACAAGCTCCGTCTGCGTCACGCAGAGTGATATTCGGGACCGCGCCTCCCGCCTGTCGGAGGCGCGGTCCAGAATGGGTGCAACACCCTCCTTCCGTCCGTCCCGTTCTGGAGTACCGATGAGCGCCCTGCGTCTGTTCACGTCCGAGTCCGTCACCGAAGGGCACCCGGACAAGATCTGCGACCAGATCTCGGACAGCATCCTCGACGGCCTCATCGCGAAGGACACGGGCTCGCGCGTCGCAGTCGAGACGCTCGTCACGACGGGCCTCGTCCATGTGGCAGGTGAGATCCGGACCGAGGCATACGTCGACATCCCCACGATCGTCCGTCAGGTCGTGAACGGCATCGGATACACCTCGAGCGACACCGGCTTCGACGGCTCCTCGTGCGGCGTCAGCATCTCGGTCGGCGAGCAGTCGACCGACATCGCCCATGGCGTCGACAGCGCGCAGGAGCACCGCGACGGGTCCTCGGTGGACCCCCTCGACGGCCTCGGCGCCGGCGATCAGGGCATCATGTTCGGCTTCGCGACCACCGAGACGCCTCAGCTCATGCCGATGGCCGCGTGGACCGCTCACCGTCTGTCGGAGCGTCTCGCCGAAGTGCGTCGCAGCGGGGAGCTGCCCTTCCTGCGCCCCGACGGCAAGACCCAGGTCACCCTCGGGTACGACGGCTTCACTCCGAAGACCGTCGATGCCGTCGTGGTCTCCACGCAGCACCACCCCGACATCTCGCAGGAAGAGCTTCAGGCTCAGGTCCGTGCGCACGTGATCGACCCGGTGCTCGCGACGACAGGTCTCGATCTCGACGACGTCACCCTCTACATCAACCCCGCGGGTCCCTTCGTCACCGGTGGCCCCAAGGGCGACGCGGGTCTGACCGGTCGCAAGATCATCATCGACACCTACGGCGGAGCATCGCGTCACGGCGGTGGGGCGTTCAGCGGCAAAGACCCGTCCAAGGTCGACCGTTCCGGTGCATACGCCACGCGCTGGGTGGCGAAGAACGCCGTCGCCGCAGGGTTGGCGGAGCGTCTCGAGGTACAGGTCGCCTATGCCATCGGCGTCGCCCGTCCCGTCGGTCTCTACGTCGAGTCCTTCGGGACCGGCACGGTGTCGGATGAAGTCATCACGCGGGCGATCAACGAGGTGTTCGACCTGCGCCCGCAGGCGATCATCGAGCAGCTCGACCTGCTGCGTCCGATCTACGCCCAGACGGCCGCCTACGGGCACTTCGGCCGCGAGCTCCCCGACTTCACCTGGGAGCGCACCGACCGCGCCGAAGAGCTGCGTCGCGCTGCCGGGCTCTGATGGGACCGCGGTCCTGATGCCTCCGGAGAGCCGGCGCATCGCGCGCGTGCTCCTCGATTCGCCCCTGCCGCAGCTCGATCGGCTCTTCGACTACGCGTTGCCTCCCGAGTGGGGCGAGGTGCCTCGTGGTGTTCGCGTGCAGGTCCCGCTGCGCTCCGCCGGGCGTGTGATCGACGGCTATGTCGTCGACGTCGACACCGAGGACGACGCCGACCGGGCGCTCTCGGAAGTCGAGAGCGTGGTGTCGCTGGTGCCGGTGCTTCCGGAGCGCCTGCACACGCTCGCACGCCGCGTGGCGGATCGCGCCGCGGGTTCGGCCTCCGATGTGCTTCGGCTCGTCATCCCCAAGCGCCAGGTGCGCGTCGAGAAGGCCTGGACCGCCGACACGCCGGCCGAGGCGCCGACGGCGGATGCGCTCATCGCGGCAGAAGAGACCGTCGGTCTCTACGAGGGCCTCGATGTCGTGCTAGATGCGGGTGGACGGGCGGCCGTCGAGGCGATTCCGCAACTCGTCGACGGGGTTCAGGGATGGTCCCGGTTGCTGGCGGCCTCGGCGGCGCGGATGCTCGCCGCGGGGAAGTCGTCGATCATCGTGGTCCCCGACAGCCGTGACCTCGATCGACTTCTCGCCGCGCTCGAGGTCCTCGTGCCCGTCGCAGCGATCGTGCGCCATGACTCCCGTCAGACCAACCCCGATCGCTATCGCGGCTTCCTGCGCACGCTCGAGGACGCGCCGTGCGTCGTGGTGGGAAACCGTTCGGCGGTCTACTCGCCGGTCGTCGCCGGCATGGTGGCGATCTGGGACGACGGCGATCCTCTCCTGGGGGAGCCGCTGGCCCCGTACGTCAATGCGCGTGATGCTGCGCTGCTGCGTCAGGAGCTCGAGGGATCGGCGCTGCTCTTCGCCGGGCACACCCGGACGACCGATGTGGAACGTCTGGTCGCCCTCGGCTGGTTGCAGGACGTCAGAGCAACGCGCCGCGTGTTGCCCCGCGTCGTGCTCAGCACGCCCCAGGAGATGGAACAGCCCACCGCCCAGCGGATGCCGTCTTCCGCGTTTCTCGCCGCCCGTTCCGCCGCAGCAGAGGGACCGGTGCTCGTGCAGGTCTCGCGACCGGGTTTCTCGCCGTCGCTGGTGTGTGCGGAATGCCGGGCTCCGGCTCGATGCGCGCACTGCGGCGGTCCGCTCGGGGCGAAGCATCGCGGTGCCGTGCCGGTGTGCGCCTGGTGCGGTCGATCGGCCAGCGCATGGTCGTGCCCGACGTGCTCCTCCACCAAGCTGCGGTTGGCCTCATCCGGGAGCGAGCGCACCGCCGACGAACTGGGTCGGGCGTTCCCGGGCGTGCGTGTGATCGTCGCCGACAGTGCGCACCCGGTGGAGCGGGTTCCCTCCAAGCCCGCGCTCGTGGTGGCGACCCGTGGTGCCGAGCCGATCGCCGACGGCGGATATCGTGCCGTCGTCCTGCTCGACGGCCCACGGATGCTCCAGGCACCCGATCTGCGCGTCGCCGAGTCCTGCCTGCGCTGGTGGTCGAACGCGGCGGCCCTCGCCGCACCCGGCGCACCGATCCATCTGGTCGGAGTGAACGGCGCGGCCGCGAAGGCGCTCGCGACCTGGAATCAGGCGGGCCACGCCCGCATGGAGCTCGACAGCAGGGCTCCGCTGCACATGCCGCCGACGACCCGGGTGGCCCTGGTCCAGGGGTCGGCTCCCGCGGTCTCCGGCGCTCTCGCCGCGCTGACCGAGCTCGCGCTGCCTCCCGACGCGGTGCTGGGGCCCGTCCCGGTCGAATCCGACGACGTCCCTCCACGGGTGCGGGCGCTCGTTCGGTTCGACTACGGCGCCGGAGCGCGGGTGGCGACCGCACTGCGCGCCGCGGTCGTGGCCGAAGCAGTGAGCGGGCGTCGCCGAAAGGGACGTGCGACCAAGAGCACGCTCTCCGTCCGCCTCGATATCCTCGAACCAGAGCTCTGACCCTTCCGGAGAACCTTCATGCGCCTCGTCTTCGCCGGCACCCCCGCTGCCGCCGTGCCCACCCTTCGTCGCCTCGCGGTGTCCCACGACATCGCCGCGGTCGTCACCCGACCGGACGCACCTCTCGGGCGTCGTCGGGTGCTGACTCCGTCGCCCGTGGCTCAAGCGGCTGTCGAACTGGGCCTCCCCGTCATCAAGGCTGCTCGGCTCGATGACGCCGCGACCGACGCGATCTCGGCCCTGAGGGCGGACCTCGGTGTGATCGTGGCCTACGGCGGGCTCGTGCGCGAGCCGCTGCTCTCGGCGCCGACCGCGGGCTGGATCAACCTGCACTTCTCCGTGCTGCCCGCCTGGCGGGGCGCGGCTCCGGTGCAGCGCGCACTGATCGCCGGCGACGAGGTTCTCGGTGCCAGCGTCTTCCAGCTCGTCGCGGAGCTGGATGCCGGCGACGTCTTCGCGAGCCGCACGATCGACCTTCCCGCGACGGCGACGGCGGGAGAGGCGCTCGAGGCGCTCGCGCTGGACGGCGCCGAACTCACGGCCGACGTGGTCTCGGGGATCGCGGACGGTACAGCGGTAGCGGTGCCTCAGCAGGGCGAGCCGACCTTCGCCGCCAAGCTGACGCTCGCCGACGGACTGCTCGACTGGAACCAGCCGCTCGATGTCGTGTTCGCCCGGTTCCGTGGGGTGACCCCGGAACCGGGCGCGCACACCACCGTCGCCGGGCAGCCGCTGAAGGTGCTGGAAGCGGTCCCTGCGCCGGAGGCCGAAGCGCTGGCCCCAGGACGTCTTCGTGGCGCCAAGACGGCGCTCCACATCGGCACGTCCACCGGGCCGCTGGCCGTCACCAGGGTTCAGCCCGCGGGCAAGGGAGCGATGAATGCCGTCGACTGGTGGCGCGGTCTGCGCGGGGTCGATGAATTGGTGGCGGGATCATGAGCGAAGACGGACGACCCCGGCGGCCGCAGCCGTCGAACGGACGGCCGCGTGGCGGGCGGGGAGCGACAGAGGCTCGTCGCGACGTTCAGCGTGGCCCCGTCCGTGCCGTGCAACCCGCGCGACGGGTGGCTTACGACGTGCTGCGCGCGGTGTCCGAGACGGATGCCTATGCGAACCTCGTCCTTCCTCCGGCGATCGCCGATGCGCGGCTCTCTCCGCAGGACGCGGCCCTCGCGACCGAGCTGACCTACGGCACGCTGCGACGACTCGGCACGTATGATGCGATTATCGCCGCTGCGGCGGATCGTTCGACCGACAGCATCGATCCGGCCGTGCTCGATGCGCTGCGCCTCGCGGTGCACCAGCTGCTCGCCACCCGCGTCGCCTCGCATGCGGCTGTCAACGAGTCGGTGAACCTCGTGGCCACAGAGTCCGGCCGTGGCGCATCGAGCTTCGCGAACGCGGTGCTCCGACGTATCACGCGCGAATCGAGCGCGGACTGGCAGGAACGCATCGAGAGCGGGGCACGCTCCGACGACGAGCGCCTCGCTCTGCGTTCCGCACACCCGGTCTGGGTGATCCGCGCCTTGCGTCGCGCTCTGGCGGCCGAGGGGCGCGGAGAGGAACTGGACGCTCTTCTCGATGCCGACAACGCCTCGCCCGAGGTCACCCTCGTCGCCCTCCCCGGCCTGGCGGAGCCCGATGAGCCCCGACTTCCCTACGCGCCGACCGCCTTCGCGTCTCCCGGAGGCGATCCGCGTCGGCCGGTGGAAGCCTCGGGCGGTACCGTGCGCGTGCAGGACGAGGGGTCCCAGCTCGTCGCGCTCGCGCTCGCGGGCGCCGCGCCCATCAAGACGGGGGAGCGCTGGCTCGACCTGTGCGCCGGTCCCGGCGGCAAGACGGCACTCCTCGCCGCGATCGCGCGTCAGCACGAGGCGACGCTGGAGGCGAACGAGATCGTCCCGGTCCGCGCGCGACTCGTCCGCAAGGCGCTCAGGGCGGTTCCCGGTGACGTCGTGGTGCACGAGCAGGACGGGCGCACCCTCGCCGCATCGCGGCCGGGCGAGTTCGACCGCATCCTCGTGGACGCCCCCTGCACGGGCCTCGGTGCGCTGCGCCGCCGTCCGGAAGCGCGGTGGCGCAAGTCTCCGGCCGACGTCGCCGAGCTCGTTCCGCTCCAGGTGGAGCTGCTCTCCTCCGCGGTCGATGCTCTGGCCCCGGGCGGGATCGTCGCGTACGTCACGTGCTCTCCTCACCTCGCCGAGACGACGGGCGTCGTCAAGGAGGTCCTGCGCGACCGCACCGACGTCGTCGAACTCGATGCGCGCGCGGCGATCGCCGATGTCGCTCGCTCACCGATCGATCTGGCCGAAGAGGGGCGGGAGGGATCGGGCAGCGCCCAGCTGTGGCCGCACCGACACGGGACGGACGCGATGTTCCTCGCGCTCCTGCAACGCTCATCGACCGGGAACCACTCATCTGGGAAGGAAGACTAGGACCGTGGAACTGCCCCGCGCCCCGCGCATCAACCCGAGTATCCTCGCTGCCGATTTCGTGAACATGCAGGCGGACCTCGCCCGGATCGCGACAGCCGACTTCGCGCACGTGGATGTCATGGACAACCATTTCGTCCCCAACCTGACGTTCGGCCCGCAGATGGTGGAACGCATCCAGGCGACCAGTCCGATTCCGCTCGATGTGCATCTGATGATCACCGACCCGGAGCGCTGGGCTCCCGGATACGCCGAGATCGGCGCGGCGAGCGTGACCTTCCATCTCGAAGCGTCGAGCGATCCCGTGGCCCTCGCACGCCGGTTGCGTGACATCGGCTCGCGGGCGGGGGTGGCGGTCAAGCCGGCGACACCCGTGGAATCGCTGTACGACGTGCTCGACGAGTTCGATCAGATCCTCGTGATGACGGTCGAGCCCGGCTTCGGGGGACAGGGCTTCATGCCCGAGACGATGCCGAAGCTCCGTGCCCTCGCCGACGAGGCGCGTCGGCGAGGATCCCGCGTCTGGCTCCAGGTCGACGGCGGTATCTCCGACCGTACGATCGAGATCGCCGCCGATGCGGGCGCCGACACGTTCGTCGCCGGCTCGGCCGTATACGGCGCCGATGACATCGAGGCGGCCGTCACCCGGCTGAGAGACCTCGCCAGAGCCGCTAGCCTGGAACCGTGAAGACTTTCGACGAGCTGTTCGCCGAGCTCAGCGTCAAGGCCGAGACCCGTCCTGAGGGATCGGGGACGGTCGCCGAACTCGACGGCGGCGTGCACACGATCGGCAAGAAGATCGTGGAAGAGGCCGCCGAGGTGTGGATGGCGTCTGAGTACGAGTCCGACGAAGCCGCCGCCGAGGAGATCTCCCAGCTGCTGTACCACGTCCAGGTGATGATGCTCGCGAAGGGCCTCAGCCTGCAGGACGTCTACCGACATCTGTGATGCGCTCCGTTCCGATCTCCTCGAACTGAAAGCCATCCATGCTGCGCATCGCTGTTCCCAACAAGGGCTCGCTCTCCGAGACCGCCGCCGACATGCTCGCCGAGGCGGGCTACGCCGGTCGCCGCGACCCCAAGACCCTGCACGTCATCGACGCCGAGAACGACGTCGAGTTCTTCTTCCTCCGCCCCAAGGACATCGCCACCTATGTCGGCTCCGGCGCGATCGATGTGGGCATCACCGGACGTGATCTGCTGCTCGACGCCCGTATGCCGGGTGCGCGGGAGATCGAGGCGCTCGGTTTCGCCGGCTCGACGTTCCGCTTCGCCGCTCCGACCGGACGCTACACCGACGTGAGCGAGCTCGACGGTCTGCGCATCGCCACGTCGTATCCCGGCCTGGTGGACGCGTTCCTCGACGAACGCGACATCGCCGTCGATCTGGTGCCGCTCGACGGAGCCGTGGAGTCCGCGGTCCGCCTCGGCGTCGCCGACGCGGTCGCCGATGTCGTCGAGACCGGGACGACCCTGCGCCAGGCCGGGCTCGAGGTCTTCGGTCCGGTCATCCTGGAATCCGAGGCGGTACTCATCGCGGGACCGGTGGATGCCGAGGGAGCGGACACGCTTCTTCGTCGCCTCCGCGGCGTGATGGTCGCACGTCGCTTCGTGATGATCGACTACGACCTGCCGGTCGCCCTCCTCGATGACGCCGTGAAGGTCGCCGGCGGCGTCGAATCGCCGACCGTCTCGCCGCTGCGCGACCCCGAGTGGGTCGCGGTGCGGGTCATGGTGGCGCGCTCGCGCGTGAACCCCGTGATGGATGCGCTGTACGCGCTGGGTGCGCGGGCCATCCTGGTCACCGCGATCCACAACGCGAGGCTCTGATGACGCTCGCCAGTCGGGTGATCCCGTGCCTCGACGTGGCTGATGGCCGCGTCGTCAAGGGAGTCAACTTCGAGAACCTGCGCGACATGGGCGACCCGGTCGAGCTCGCCCGGCATTACGCCGCCCAGGGCGCGGACGAGATCACCTTCCTCGACGTCACCGCCACGGTCGACGCCCGTGCGACGACCTACGATGTCGTGCAGCGCACCGCCGAGCAGGTGTTCGTCCCGCTGACCGTGGGCGGGGGCGTGCGCAGCGTCGACGATGTCGCACGTCTCCTCGCGGTGGGCGCGGACAAGGTGGGGGTCAACTCCGCTGCGATCGCGCGCCCTGAGCTCATCGGCGAGATCGCTGACCGGTTCGGTGCCCAGGTGCTCGTGCTGTCGCTGGACGTGAAGCGTGCTCCGACAACGCGCTCGGGCTTCGTCGTGACGACACACGGCGGCCGGACCCAGACCACCCTCGATGCGCTCGACTGGGCGCGGGAGGCTGCGGAACGCGGCGCGGGTGAGCTGCTGGTGAACTCGATCGACGCCGACGGCACGCGTGACGGCTTCGACCTGGAGCTCGTCCGCCTGATGCGCGAGGCGGCCTCCGTACCGGTCATCGCTTCGGGCGGGGCGGGGCAGGCTTCCGACTTCGCTCCCGCGATCAAAGCGGGCGCGGATGCCGTCCTGGCGGCGAGCGTGTTCCACACCGGCGCGCTCACGGTCGGAGATGTCAAGGACGCGCTTCGCGCGGAAGGAGTGCTCGTACGATGAGCGATGCAGACGGGCAGGCGGCTTCGGTGGAGGAGCGCATCGCACAGGTCGTCTTCAACGCCGACGGCCTGGCCCCCGTGATCGTGCAGCAGTGGGACACGCGCGAGGTGCTCATGCTCGCCTGGGTCGATGCGGAGGCGCTTCGACGCACCTTGACATCAGGGCGGGCGACGTACTGGTCGCGCTCCCGCCAGGAGTACTGGCGCAAGGGGGACACGTCAGGGAACATCCAGGTCGTGCACGAGGCGCGTCTGGACTGCGACGGGGACGCGATCCTTCTCCTCGTCGCGCAGACGGGACCGGCCTGTCACACCGGCACGCGCACGTGCTTCGACACGAACGATCTCGAGGCGATCGTCGGGACGGACCAGTCGTGAGCTTCGCGCAGCGCGGTCGCGCCCTCTCCGTCTCCGGATTCCTTCTCGCCGGTGCGATCGGCATCATCTCGTCGACCCAGACCTGGCTGACGGTCGAGCGCGCGGATGCGGGCGAGGCGATCCTGGTCCCCGGTGCCTCCGCCATGGTGCTGCTCGCTCCGCTCAGTCTCGCGGTTCTGGCCCTCGGCGCGGCGCTGTCGATCTCCGGCAAGGTCGTGCGCCTGATCTTCGGTGTCCTCGCGGCGGCGACGGCGCTGTTCCTCGGCTGGTCGACTCTCCAGTTGCTGATCGCCGAACCCTTCGACGCGGTCGCGGCGACGGTGACCGAGGTCACCGGTCTCGCCGGGGGACTCGCCGTCCACGAGGTCGTGGCGAGCATCGTGCCGTCCGCCTGGCCGTACATCGCCCTCGTGGGCTGGGCGATCCTGCTCGTCGCGTCCCTGGTCGTCCTGATCACGTGGCGGGGATGGAAGGCCGGAGGACGGCGCTACCGGACCGAACACGTCGAGGTCGCGCATGACGGTCCCGTCGACGCCGTGGATTCCTGGGACGAGCTGTCCCGGGGCACCGATCCGACGCGCTGACCCCGATAGACTGATTCCGAACCGCACGTCGTCCCCCCGGAGGAGAACATGACCAACCCGATCGCCGACCCCGGCCACGGACACTCGCCTGCCGCCTGGACCGCCGTCGTGATCATGCTGGTCGGCGTCGCCGCCGGCACCGTCGCCTTCTGCTTCGAGCAGCCCGCCCTCGTCGTGGCCTCGGTCGCGCTCATCCCGATCGGTGCGATCGTCGGCTGGGCGCTCGCGAAGGCCGGTTACGGCGTGAAGGGTCCGAAGTACGCTCCGAAGGCGCACTAATGGTGCTCGCCGACCTGACGGCCGGCGCTGTCGCAGACGCTGAGCGTCGCTCCCTGTCGCGCCCGCTGGCCACTGTCGAGCGAGACGCTCTCGCACGCCCCGCGGCCAAGGACGCCCTGTCGTTCCTCGCACCGTCGGATCGGGTGAAGATCATCGCGGAGGTCAAACGCGCGAGCCCCTCGCGAGGAGCTCTCGCCGACATCCCCGATCCCGCGCTGCAGGCTTCCCTGTACGAGGCGGGCGGCGCCTCCGCGATCAGCGTCCTCACGGAGGAGCGTCGTTTCGGCGGAAGCCTCGCCGACCTCGAGGCCGTCACGGCCCGGGTCTCGCTGCCGGTGCTGCGCAAGGACTTCATCGCCACCCGCTACCAGGTGCTCGAAGCACGTGCGGCGGGTGCCGACCTCGTTCTGCTGATCGTCGCGGGCCTCGAGCCCGCGGTGCTCCGTGATCTCTTCGGCTTCATCGGCGAGCTGGGCATGACCCCTCTCGTGGAGACGCATTCCGCGGATGAGCTCGAGGCCGCGATCGATCTCGGCGCGCCGCTGATCGGCGTGAACGCGCGAGACCTCAAGACCCTCGAACTCGACCGCGACCTCTTCGGGCGCCTGGTCGATCGAATCCCCGACACGGCGGTGAAGATCGCGGAGTCCGCGGTGCTGACGCCCGCCGATGTCGTGCACTACCGCTCCGCCGGCGCCGATGTCGTCTTGATCGGCGAGGCGCTCGTGACCGGCGACCCGGTCGCCACCCTCAAGAGTTTCCTGGAGGCATGATGAGCCTGCGCGACCAGCACGGCCCCTTCTTCGGCGAGTTCGGCGGGCGCTACATGCCCGAGTCGCTCATCGCCGCGATCGATGAGCTGACGGTGGCCTATGAGGCGGCGATCGTCGATCCGGAGTTCCGAGCCGAGCTCGCGCACCTGCTCAGCTCGTACGCCGGCCGCCCTTCCGCCATCACCGAGGTACCGCGGTTCGCCGAGCACGCCGGGGGTGCGCGCATCTTCCTCAAGCGCGAAGACCTCAACCACACCGGCTCGCACAAGATCAACAACGTGCTCGGTCAGGCGCTGCTGACCAAGCGTCTGGGCAAGACCCGCGTGATCGCCGAGACCGGTGCCGGTCAGCACGGCGTCGCGACAGCGACCGCAGCGGCGCTGTTCGGTCTGGAGTGCACTATCTACATGGGCGAGGTCGATACCGAGCGTCAGGCGCTCAACGTCGCCCGCATGCGCCTTCTGGGCGCGGAGGTCGTTCCGGTCACCTCGGGTTCGCGAACGCTCAAGGACGCGATCAACGACGCCTACCGCGACTGGGTGGCGTCGGTCGAGACCACCAACTACATCTTCGGTACCGCGGCGGGACCGCACCCGTTCCCCGCGATGGTCCGCGACTTCCAGAAGATCATCGGCGAAGAGGCGCGTGCCCAGCTGCTCGACGAGGTCGGTCGTCTGCCGGACGCCGTCATGGCGTGCGTCGGCGGCGGATCCAACGCGATCGGCATGTTCGACGCGTTCCTCGATGACGAGGGCGTCAAGCTCTACGGCGTCGAGGCGGCGGGCGACGGCGTCGACACCGAGAAGCACGCGGCGTCGATCGAGCGGGGCCGCCCCGGTGTGCTGCACGGTGCGAAGACCTACGTCCTCCAGGACGCCGACGGCCAGACCGTCGAGTCGCACTCGATCTCCGCCGGACTCGACTACCCGGGCGTCGGTCCGGAGCACTCGTGGCTCGCCGACATCGGTCGTGCCGAGTACATCCCGGCCACCGACGACGAGGCGATGCAGGCGCTGCGTCTGCTCAGCCGGACAGAGGGGATCATCCCCGCCATCGAGTCGGCGCACGCTCTCGCCGGTGCCCTGCGCATCGGCCGCGAGCTCGGCCCCGACGGACTGATCGCCGTGTGTCTGTCCGGCCGCGGCGACAAGGACATGGACACCGCGGCGCGCTACTTCCAGCTCTACGACGAGGCCGCTCTGGCCCACGATGTCGCCGCGGAGAGCGAAGAGGAAGAACTGGCCGCGAAGGGGGAGCCGCAGCTATGAGCCGCGTCGAACAGGCGATCCAGCGCGCACAGGACGCCGGGCGCAGTGCCTTCGTCGGCTATCTGCCCGTGGGTTTCCCCGACCTCGAGACGAGCATCCAGGCGGCCATCGCCCTCGCCGAGAACGGTGTCGACATCATCGAGCTGGGCCCGCCGTACAGCGACCCGGTGATGGACGGCGCGATCATCCAGGAGGCGACCACCAAGGCCCTGGCGGCAGGTTTCCGGATGGCCGACCTCTTCACGGCGATCCGCGCGATCACGGCGGCGACCGATGTGCCCGTCCTCGTGATGACGTACTGGAACCCGGTCATGCAGTACGGCATCGACCGTTACGCGGACGACCTGCTCGCTGCGGGCGGCGCCGGATTGATCACGCCCGACATCACACCCGACGCGGCAGGGGAGTGGATCGCCGCGAGCGAGCGGACGGGCCTGGACCGGGTGTTCCTCGCCGCTCCGACCTCTTCCGACGAGCGTCTCGACCTTGTGGTGAAGTCGTCCACCGGGTTCGTCTACACGGTCTCGACCATGGGCATCACCGGGGAGCGCATTGAGCTCGATCGCGCCGCCCGCACCCTGGTCGGGCGTCTTCGCGCGCACGGCGCTCACCGTGCATGCGTCGGCATCGGCATCTCCACCGCCGAGCAGATCGCCGGGGTGTCGGAGTATGCCGACGGCGCGATCGTCGGCACCGCGCTCGTCCGCGCCCTGCGTGACGGCGGCGTGCCCGCCCTTGCGGAAGTCACCCGAAACCTGGCCTCCGGCACCTCGTCGGCACGCCCCGATCACGAGAACTAGAATCGCACTCATGTCACTCGCGCTCCACAGCACCTTCACGAACGTGCTCGCCAGCATCCCGAGCCCCACGGTCTCGTACTTCGACCTCGGGCCGATCCGGATCCACTTCTACGCGCTGTGCATCATCGCCGGCATCATCGTGGCGACCTTCCTGACGAATCACCGTCTCACCAAGCGCGGAGCGGAGCCGTGGGTCGTCATCGACATCTCGATCCTGGCCGTGCCCCTGGCGATCATCGGTGCGCGCATCTTCCACGTCCTGACCCACCCGAACGACTACTTCGGGGAGGGGATCAACACCTGGAACCCCTTCCAGCCCGGCTCGGTGTGGGCGATCTGGGAGGGCGGAATCGCGATCTTCGGCGCCCTCATCGGCGGTGCGATCGGTGCGTACCTCGGGTGCCGTTGGACCGGTATCCGCTTCTGGACGTTCGCCGACGCCCTGGCCCCCGGCCTGCTGTTGGCGCAGGCCATGGGCCGCTTCGGCAACTGGTTCAACAACGAGCTCTTCGGTCTTCCCACGGACCTGCCCTGGGGGCTGGAGATCCCGTCCACGAACTCGGCCTTCCCCCCGGGACTGCCCGAGGGCACGCTGTTCCACCCGACCTTCCTCTACGAGGTTCTCTGGAACGGACTGGGCGTCATCGTCCTGCTCTGGCTCGGCCGCAAGCTCTTCTTCCAGTGGGGCCGTCTGTTCGCCATCTACCTGATCTGGTACAGCGCCGGGCGCATCGTCTGGGAGTCGATCCGCATCGATCCGAGCGAGATCATCCTCGGCCTGCGCAGCAACGTCCTTGCCGCGATCATCGGCGTCCTCGTCGGTCTCGCGATCCTCATCGTCCAGACACGTCGACACCCCGGACTCGAGCCCTCGCCGTACCAGCCGGGTCGCGAACGGACGGACGTGGACGCTGATGTACAATCGCAGAACAATCCCTCTGACTTCGTGGACGTGAGCGAGCCTCCGACCGAAGAAGTCACCGCAGGAGCCACCGCCACAAGCACTGCTCCCACGAGCGAGGACGGCTCTCGATAACGCCGCCTCGTGGCGGGAGAACCATTGCACTGAACGAGCGGGCCGACGTCGTCCCCGGGTTTCACTCGAAGATCTGAGGACGGTAACTGGTGTACTTCCAGCCCCCTTACGGCGCCTCCGGCGCATACCCCCCGAAGCAGGGCATGTACAACCCGGCGTTCGAGAAGGACGCCTGCGGCCTCGCCATGGTCGCGACCCTGCGCGGCGAAGCCGGGCACGACATCATCGCGTTGGCCCTCGAGGCCCTGCGCAACCTGGAGCACCGCGGAGCCATCGGCTCGGATGCGGGCACCGGGGACGGCGCCGGCATCCTGACGCAGATGCCCGATGCGTTCCTCCGCGCCGTCGTCGGCTTCGAACTGCCGCCCGTGGGGGAGTACGCGGCCGGACTGGCGTTCCTGCCCCGCGATTCGAGCGAGCGCCGCCAGCAGAAGGCCGGGATCGAGAAGATCGCCCGCTCCGAGGGCCTCCGGGTCCTCGGCTGGCGCGACGTCCCCACCGCCAACGAGAACCTCGGCAAGCTCGCCGATGAGGCCCGTCCTGCCTTCGAGCAGCTCTTCGTGAGCGCCGGCGGGGCGACCCACACCGATGCGCCGCTCACGGGCATCGCCCTCGACCGTGTCGCCTACCGGCTGCGCAAGCGCGCCGGTCACGAACTCGGCGCCTATTTCGTCTCGCTCTCGGCGCGCACGCTCGGCTACAAGGGCATGGTCACGACGCTCCAGCTCGAGCCGTTCTACCCCGACCTGCAGGATGAGCGCTTCGCGTCCGAACTCGCCGTGGTGCACTCCCGGTACTCCACGAACACGTTCCCCTCGTGGCCGCTCGCGCAGCCTCTGCGCATGCTCGCCCACAACGGTGAGATCAACACGGTCGGAGGCAACCGCAACTGGATGCGCGCCCGCCAGTCTCAACTCGAATCCGAACTGCTGGGCGACATCACCCCGCTCCTGCCCATCTGCACTGACGGTGCCAGCGACTCGGCCTCGTTCGACGAGGTGCTCGAACTGCTGACCCTCACCGGCCGCAGCCTGCCGCACGCCATCATGATGATGGTTCCTGAGGCCTACGAGAAGCAGGCCGACATCACACCGGAGCTGCGCTCGTTCTACGAGTACCACTCCAACCAGATGGAACCGTGGGACGGCCCTGCCGCCCTGATCTTCACCGACGGCACGCTCGTCGGTGCCACGCTCGACCGCAACGGCCTGCGTCCCGGACGCTGGACCGAGACGACCGACGGGCTCGTGGTCATCGGCTCCGAGACCGGCGTGCTGCAGTTCGAGCCGGAGCGCATCAAGCGCCGTGGTCGCCTGCAGCCCGGGAAGATGTTCCTCGTCGACACCGCGCAGCGCCGCATCGTCGAGGACAGCGAGATCAAGCACGACCTCGCCACGATGCACCCGTGGCAGGAGTGGCTGGACGCCGGTGCCGTGCGTCTTGCCGAGCTGCCGGAGCGCGAGCACATCGTGCACCCGCCGGCATCGATCACTCGCCGTCAGCGCACCTTCGGCTACACCGAGGAAGAGGTCCGCATCCTCCTCACCCCCATGGGGCAGACCGGCGTCGAGCCGCTCGGCGCCATGGGATCGGACACGCCGATCGCTGTGCTGAGCAAGCGTCCCCGGCTGTTGTTCGACTACTTCACGCAGCAGTTCGCGCAGGTGACCAACCCGCCTCTCGACTCGATCCGCGAAGAGGTCGTGACGAGCCTCAAGCTGGGCCTCGGCCCGGAGAGCAACCTGCTGTCGTGGGGGCCGGAGCACACCCGCACGGTCTCGCTCGACTTCCCGGTGATCGACAACGACGAGCTCGCGAAGATCCGCCACATCGACAAGGCCATGCCCGGCCGGTCGAGCGCGACCATCCGGGGTCTGTACCACTTCGATGCCGGGCCCCAGACGCTGCAGGACCGGCTCTCCGAGATGTGCGCAGAGGTGGACGAGGCGATCGAGAACGGCGCCGAGTTCATCATCCTGTCGGACCGCGACTCCAACAAGGACCTCACCCCGATCCCGTCTCTCCTCATGGTGTCGGCGATCCATCACCATCTCATCCGGCGCGAGAACCGCATGAAGGTCGGTCTCATCGTCGAAGCGGGTGACGTCCGCGAGGTGCACCACGTCGCGACGCTGATCGGCTACGGCGCCTCCGCCGTCAACCCGTACCTCGCTATGGAGACGGTCGAGCACCTCGTGCGCACCGGCTACATCAACGGCATCACGCCCGAGAAGGCGGTCAAGAACCTGATCTACGCGCTCGGCAAGGGCGTGCTCAAGATCATGTCGAAGATGGGCATCTCCACGGTGTCGTCGTACGCGGGCGCTCAGGTGTTCGAGGCGGTCGGCCTCAGCCAGGAGTTCATCGACGCGTACTTCACGCGCACCGAGTCCAAGCTCGGCGGTATCGGCATCGAGGAGATCTTCGCCGAGAACCAGGCGCGCCACGACTACGCGTATCCCGAGGATGCGGCCGCACGTGCGCACGAGCGTCTGTGGACCGGCGGCGAGTACCAGTGGCGTCGGGACGGTTCTCCGCACCTGTTCAATCCGGAGACGGTGTTCAAGCTGCAGCACTCGACGCGCACACGGCGGTACGACATCTTCCGCGAGTACACGAAGCTCGTCGACGAGCAGGCCGCAGAGCTGAAGACCCTGCGCGGACTCTTCACCCTGCGCACCGGCACACGCAAGCCCGTGCCGCTCGACGAGGTCGAACCGGTCTCCGCGATCGTCAAGCGGTTCTCCACGGGGGCGATGAGCTACGGCTCGATCTCCAGGGAAGCGCACGAGACCCTCGCGATCGCGATGAACAGCATCGGGGCCAAGTCGAACACGGGCGAGGGCGGCGAGGACCCTGATCGGCTGGTCGACCCCGAGCGCCGCAGCTCGATCAAGCAGGTCGCCTCCGGACGCTTCGGCGTCACGAGCCTCTACCTCACCGAGGCGGACGACATCCAGATCAAGCTCGCGCAGGGTGCCAAGCCTGGCGAGGGAGGTCAGCTGCCCCCGACCAAGGTGTACCCCTGGGTGGCACGTACACGTCACGCGACCGCCGGGGTGGGCCTGATCTCGCCGCCGCCGCATCACGACATCTACTCGATCGAAGACCTCAAGCAGTTGATCTTCGACCTGAAGAGAGCGAATCCCGAGGCACGCATCCACACCAAGCTGGTGAGCCAGTCGGGCATCGGTGCGGTGTCGGCGGGTGTCGCGAAGGCACTGAGCGACGTCATCCTGGTCTCCGGTCACGACGGGGGAACGGGTGCCAGCCCGCTGAACTCGCTCAAGCACGCCGGTACGCCGTGGGAGCTCGGTCTCGCCGAGACGCAGCAGACGCTCATGCTCAACGGCATGCGCGACCGTGTGGTCGTGCAGGTCGACGGGCAGCTCAAGACCGGTCGCGATGTGATCATCGGAGCCCTGCTGGGAGCCGAGGAGTTCGGCTTCGCCACGGCTCCGCTCGTGGTCAGCGGCTGCATCATGATGCGCGTATGCCACCTCGACACCTGCCCGGTGGGCGTCGCGACCCAGAACCCGGTGCTGCGCGAGCGGTTCACGGGCAAGCCCGAGTTCGTCGTGAACTTCATGGAGTTCATCGCGGAGGAGGTGCGCGAGCTCCTCGCCGAACTCGGATACCGCTCGATCGACGAGATCGTCGGCCGTGCCGACCTCATCGAGGTGAACGCCGCTGTCGAGCACTGGAAGGCCGAGGGGCTCGACCTCACTCCGGTGCTCGAAGGACCGGTGTTCCCTGCGGGTGAGCCGCGTCGCAGCGGGCGCACACAGGATCACGAGCTCGAGAAGCACTTCGACGTGCAGCTCATCGACATCGCGAAGGGGGCGCTCCTCAACGGCGAACCCGTCGTGGTGGAGCTGCCCATCGCCAACACCGAGCGCGCCGTGGGCACGATGCTGGGTCACCAGGTGACCTCGCGGCACGGGGCGGCGGGTCTGCCGCAGGGCACGATCGACGTCACGCTGCACGGCACCGCCGGACAGTCGCTCGGCGCGTTCCTGCCGCCGGGGATCGTGCTCCGCCTCGAGGGCGATGCGAACGACTACGTCGGCAAGGGGCTCTCCGGCGGCGACATCACGATCCGCCCGCCGCGCGGCTCCGCGATCGCTCCGCACGAGAACGTGATCGCCGGCAACGTGATCGGCTACGGCGCGACCTCGGGGACGATGTTCATCTCGGGCGTCGTCGGCGAGCGCTTCCTCGTGCGCAACTCCGGTGCGACCGCTGTCGTCGAGGGCGTGGGTGACCACGCTCTGGAGTACATGACGGGTGGTCTGGCCGTGATCCTCGGGTCGACCGGGCGCAACTTCGGCGCCGGCATGTCCGGGGGAGTGGCGTATGTGCACGCGCTCGACACGAGCAAGGTGAACGCGCAATCCCTCGGGAGTGGAGAGCTGCTGCTCGAACCGCTCGATCGAGCGGACCTCGAGGTGCTGCGCAGCCTGCTGGTCGCGCATGTCGAGCGCACGGCGTCGCCGTTGGCCTCGTCCTTCCTCGAGAGCTTCGAGGAGACCGCTGCAGAGTTCGTGAAGGTGCTGCCTCGTGACTTCGCCGCTGTGCGGAGCATGCGCGAGGAGGCGCTGGCCGAGGGGATCGACCCCGACGGCGACATCGTGTGGAACCGCATCCTGGAGGTGACCGGTGGCTGATCCCAAAGGCTTTCTGAAGGTGACCGAGCGGGAACTCCCCGCACGACGTCCGGTGCCGGTGCGCATCATGGACTGGAAAGAGGTCTACGAGCCCGGTGACAAGCAGGTGCTCCGTCGTCAGGCCGGCCGTTGCATGGACTGCGGTGTGCCGTTCTGCCACCAGGGGTGCCCGCTCGGCAACCTGATCCCCGAGTGGAACGACCTGACGTGGCGCGGTGAGGGTCGCGCGGCGATCGAGCGTCTGCACGCCACCAACAACTTCCCTGAGTTCACGGGACGGCTGTGCCCTGCGCCGTGCGAGAGCTCGTGCGTGCTCGGCATCAACCAGCCGGCCGTGACCATCAAGCAGATCGAGGTCTCGATCATCGACGAGGCGTTCGCGAAGGGCTGGGTCGAACCCGAGCCGCCGGAGCGCCTGACGGGCAAGACCGTCGCTGTCGTCGGATCGGGACCGGCGGGTCTCGCCGCCGCGCAGCAGCTCACCCGCGCCGGGCACACCGTCGCGGTCTTCGAGCGTGACGACCGCATCGGAGGTCTGCTCCGCTACGGCATCCCCGACTTCAAGATGGAGAAGACCCAGCTCGAGTCGCGTCTTCGTCAGATGCAGGAGGAGGGCACCCGCTTCCGTGCCGGTGTCGAGATCGGCAAGGACATCTCCTGGCCCGATCTGCGCGCGCGGTACGACGCGGTCGTCATCGCCACCGGATCCACGGTTCCTCGCGATCTCGCGATCCCCGGCCGTGACCTCGACGGGGTGCATTTCGCCATGGAGTACCTCGTGGAGTCGAACCACGCGGTCGCGGGAGACAAGGTCGCCGATCAGATCAGCGCCGAGGGCAAGCACGTCATCGTGATCGGCGGCGGTGACACCGGAGCGGACTGCATCGGCACCGCTCACCGTCAGGGCGCACTCAGCGTCACCAACCTCGCGATCGGCAAGCAGCCGGGTGTCACGCGTCCCGACCACCAGCCGTGGCCGATGATGCCGACCGTGTTCGAGGTCTCGTCTGCGCACGAGGAGGGCGGCGAGCGGGTGTTCCTCGCGTCGACCGTCGAGTTCCTCGGAAACGAGGTCGGCGAGGTCCGAGCCCTGCGTGTCGCCGAGACCGAGTACGTCGATGGACGCCGTGTGCCCAAGAGCGGCACCGAGAGGGAGATCCCGGCCGACCTCATCCTGATCGCGATGGGATTCACCGGTCCCGAGCAGGGCGGATACACCGAGGACACGCTTCCGCAGGTGACCGACCGGGGTGCGTTCCGTCGCGACTCCTCGTACGAGTCGACGGTTCCCGGCGTGTTCGTGGCCGGCGACGCCGGACGCGGTCAGTCGCTCATCGTCTGGGCCATCGCCGAAGGGCGTGCGGCGGCGGCGAACGTCGACCGGTTCCTGATGGGCACCACCGTGCTGCCCGAGCCGGTGCGCCCGAGTGATGTCGCGATCGGTCTCCAGCCCGCGTAGGCTGAGGCCGGCACCGTCGCCTGATTTACCTTCCCCCACTTCTACCCTGGAGAAATCTTTGAGACGCGCGAAAATCGTCGCCACCCTGGGCCCCGCCACCTCCACCTATGAGACGGTGCGCGCACTGATCGATGCGGGGGTGGATGTCGCTCGACTGAACCTCAGCCACGGCGACTACTCCGTGCACGAGAACAACTACGCCAACGTGCGTCGTGCCGCAGAAGACGCCGGCCGTGCCGTCGCCATCCTCGTCGACCTGCAGGGCCCGAAGATCCGTCTCGGCAAGTTCGAGAACGGCCCCTACGAACTCGCCAAGGGCGACATCTTCAAGATCACCACCGAGGACATCATCGGCAACAAGGACATCAGCGGGACGACCTTCAAGGGTCTGCCGCATGACGTCAAGCCGGGAGACTTCCTCCTGATCGACGACGGCAAGGTCCGGGTCGAGGTCGTCGAGACCGACGGCGTCACCGTCACGACCAAGGTCATCGTCGCCGGTGCCGTGTCCAACAACAAGGGCATCAACCTGCCCGGCGTCGCCGTCAACGTCCCCGCGCTGAGCGAGAAGGACGAAGACGACCTGCGCTGGGGTCTGCGCATCGGTGCCGACCTGATCGCCCTGTCGTTCGTGCGCAACGCCGCCGACGTCGAGCGTGTGCACGAGATCATGGCGGAAGAGGGCGTCCGCGTCCCTGTCATCGCCAAGGTCGAGAAGCCGCAGGCCGTCGACGCGCTCGAAGAGATCGTCGACGCGTTCGACGCGATCATGGTCGCTCGTGGCGACCTCGGTGTGGAACTTCCGCTCGAGGCCGTGCCGATTGTGCAGAAGCGCGCCGTCGAGATCGCGCGTCGCATGGCCAAGCCGGTCATCGTCGCGACGCAGATGCTCGAGTCGATGATCAGCAGCCCGGTGCCGACCCGCGCCGAGACCTCGGATGTCGCGAACGCCGTGCTCGACGGCGCGGACGCGGTCATGCTGTCGGGTGAGACCAGCGTCGGCGACTACCCGGTGGTCGTCGTCGAGACCATGGCGCGGATCATCGCGTCCACGGAAGAGCACGGCTTGGAGCGCATCGCGCCCCTCACGACCAAGCCCCGCACCCAGGGTGGTGCCATCACGCTTGCTGCTCTCGAGGTCGCCGAGTTCGTCGACGCGAAGTTCCTCTGCGTGTTCACCCAGTCGGGCGACTCCGCGCGTCGTCTGTCGCGCCTGCGCTCGCGCATCCCGATGATCGCGTTCACGCCCGAGCCGGGCATCCGTCGCCGTATGGCGCTGACCTGGGGCATCCGTTCGACCCTGGTCGACATGGTGCAGCACACCGACCTGATGTATCACCAGGTCGACGAGTATCTGCTCGGTAACGGTCTCGCCGAGGAAGGGGACAAGGTCGTCGTGATCTCCGGCTCCCCTCCCGGAATCGTCGGATCGACGAACGACCTTCGTGTGCACAAGGTCGGCGATGCGATCCGCGGTGCAGCTCCGATCTACAAGGCCGGCGTCTGACGCACAGCATCCAGAGGGGGCGGGACTTCGGTCCCGCCCCCTCTGTCATGCGCATCGGGTAGTTTTCACTCATGGAGCCGTGGTGTCGTCGGAGGAGCCTGTCATCGGCGTGCTGAAGAACGCGGGGTGGTGGATCGCCGACTACGTGTACGCCGGGTACTGGCAGGTGCGCGCGATGTTCGGCCGCACCGATCCGGCATCCTTCGCATCCGGGAGTGCTGCGCACATCATCGTCCTTCCGGGCGTCTATGAGACGTGGCGGTTCCTGCAGCCGCTCGTCGCCGCCATGCACGACCGCGGGCATCCGGTCCACATCGTCGATACGCTTCACCGGAATCAGCGACCGGTGGCGGACATGGCGCGAGCCGTGGAGGCGTTCCTGACGGAGAACGGGCTCGACGATGTGATCCTCGTCGCCCACAGCAAAGGGGGTCTCGCGGGAAAGGTCGTGATGACGGGTCCCGCGGGCGAGCGAGTGCGTTCGATGCTCGCGATCGCGACCCCGTTCGGGGGTTCGCGCTATGCCCGGCTCATGCTGTCGCGGACTCTGCGGGAGTTCTCACCGGAAGACCCGTCGATCGTGAGCCTCGCGCAGCAGCTCACGGTGAACGAGCGGATCGTGTCGGTCTATGCGGCGTTCGACCCCCATATCCCGGAGGGGAGCGAACTCGCCGGAGCCAAGAACGTCCGCCTCGACACGGGCGGGCACTTCCGGATCCTCGCGAATCCTCGGGTCTTGGCGGAACTCGCGGTCCTCGCGGAATAGTTCGTCGCCGAGGATCAGAAGGTCACCGGCAGCCGTCAGCCTCTGCGCGGTCTCCGTCCAGCGTCGGGAGCCACAGCAGCAGGTCCGGCAGGGAGGCATAGGCGGCGAGGCCATGGCTGACGCCGGGGTAGCGGTGGAACGTCACCTCGGCGTTCTGCGTGCACAGCAGCTTCACGTAGCCCTCGGTCGCGCTCGGCAGCACGAGTTCGTCGGCTTCTCCCTGGCCGACGAAGACGGGCACTCTGAGGGGACTGTTCCCCGCACTGTTCTCCCGCAGCATCGTCTGCCACGGCTCGGTCGTGGCGGGGTCGCTCCGAACATACCCGCCGACCAGCGGGTCGGCGATCGCGTGGATCTCCTCGTTCTGCGTGAGCAGGCACAGCGCGGCCATGTCCGGCGTCGCCTTCAGCCCGGCGGGCGTGAGGATGTCTGTGATCTCTGTGGCTCCGTACTGCTCGGCGTAGGCGGCCTCGTAGGCCGGGACGGCGAAGGAGGCGATCGTGACGCCGGAGAGGTTCACGATGTCGTCGGTCATCAGCGCGTTCAGGTTCGCTGCGGGGGCCGCCACAGCGACACCTTCGATCGTGAGCTCGTGCGCGTACTCCGCTGCACGTTCCGCAGCGAAGAGCACAGCCTGCCCGCCTTGCGAGTGTCCCCACAGCACGACCCGGTCGCTCACGTGTGCGTCGTCGATCCGTCGCGCCGCCCGGACGATGTCGAGCACACTGTTGGACTCGGGCACGCCGAGCAGATACGACGACGCGCCTTCGACGCCGAGCCCCGGATAGTCGGTGGCCACGACCGCGTAGCCCTCGGCGAGCAGCTCATGCATCCCCTCGATGTACTGGAACGGATCCAGGCCGCGTGAAGGCGCACACGTCGATGCCGCACCGGTGGTGGGATGGCCCCAGGAGATCACGGTGCGTCCGCCCTCGGGAGCAGGCCCGTCCGGGACGATCACCACGCCGGAGACAGGGATGTCTGCCCCCACGAGATCGCGGGAGTGGTAGATCACGCGCCACGCGACGGCGCCCACGGGTGCGCTCTCGATCGACTCGATGCGGATGATCTCGCCCGGATCTTCCCGGGGCGGGGGAGAGGGGAGGGTGTAGAACGCGGGATCCGCTCGGGCTTCGTCCTGCTCGGCGAGCGTTCTCCGTGTCACCTCGGTGGCGAGGAGCATGAGAGCCACGGCGAGGACGGCGCCGATGACGATGAGGGCACGGCGCCGACGTCGCGGACGCGCAGCGTGTGCGGCAGGCAGGTCGTCGCCTTCGTGCATAAGGACTTTCTAGCGCACGGGGCCGTTTCGAGGGAGGGGCCGGTGGGCGCGGAGGAGACGATGGAGGGAGTCTCATCGAGGGTGCCGGCGGTGGGACTCGAACCCACACGCCCTTTCGGACAAAGCATTTTGAGTGCTCCGCGTCTGCCATTCCGCCACGCCGGCTCGTGTGTCGCGTTTACGACTTTAGCGCAGGCGAGGCGCGTGAACGTCCGCGCCGAGCGCCTAGGGCCTGTGGACAGGGGCACTCCACTAGGATGGTTGTGTGACAGAGCAAGAAGAGCAGGCTGAGCAGCCCACGTCATCCGCACCCCGACGCGTCGTCGTCGCCGAAGATGAGTCGCTGATCCGTCTCGACATCGTCGAGATCCTCCGCGACAACGGCTTCGATGTCGTCGGTGAGGCCGGTGACGGAGAGACCGCTGTCGCTCTGGCGACCGAGCTGCGTCCCGACCTGGTCATCATGGACGTCAAGATGCCTCAGCTCGACGGCATCAGTGCCGCCGAGAAGCTGCACAAGGGCAACATCGCCCCCGTCGTCCTCCTCACGGCATTCAGCCAGAAGGAGCTCGTCGAGCGTGCCAGCGAGGCGGGTGCTCTCGCGTACGTCGTGAAGCCGTTCACCCCGAACGACCTCCTGCCCGCGATCGAGATCGCGCTGGCCCGCCACGAGCAGATCATCACGCTCGAGGCCGAGGTCGCCGACATGGTCGAGCGCTTCGAGACCCGCAAGCTCGTCGACCGCGCCAAGGGCCTCCTCAACGAGAAGATGGGCCTGAGCGAGCCCGAGGCGTTCCGATGGATCCAGAAGGCGTCCATGGACCGCCGTCTGACGATGCAGGACGTCGCCAAGGCGATCATCGAACAGCTCGCTCCCAAGAAGTAGCGGTGGACGCCGGGATCCTCCGGCTCGATACCGAGCACATCCTGCGGCCCGTACGGCGGGGCGATGGCGCTGCGCTCTCGCGCGCCTATCTCGCGAACCGCGAGCATCTCGCACCGTGGGAACCCACCCGAAGCGAGGCGTTCTTCTCCGTCGACTCGCAAGAGCAGCATGTGCAGCAATGCGTGGATGATGCGGCCTGTGGCCGTAGCATCCGCTTCGTCATCGAATCCGATGACGGAGAGATCCGCGGACGGATGAACATCAACAACATCGTCCGTGGCGCGTTCTGGAGCGCCGACCTCGGATACTGGGTCGACAGGTCGAGGCTGCACCGTGGGCTCGCGAGCCGCGGGGTCGCGCAGATCATCGAGTACTCGCGCGCGGAACTGCGCCTCCATCGGCTGCAGGCGGCGACGCTGCTGCACAATCTCGGGTCACAACGGGTGCTGCTCGGAAACGGCTTCGAGCGCATCGGTATGGCGCCGAAATACCTCCGCATCGCGGGGGAGTGGCAGGACCACCTGCTGTTCCAGCGACTGCTGGAGGAACCGCTCAGCGCTCGGCGGGAAGGTCCTTGATCATGTTGGTGATGCGGATCGTCGAGCAGCGGCGCCCCTGATCGTCCGTGACCACGATCTCGTGAACGGTGATGCTCCTGCCCAGGTGCACGGGCGTGCACACTCCCGTGACGACGCCCGAGGTCGCCGAACGCGTGTGCGTCGCGTTGATGTCGACACCGACGGCGAGTCGGCCGGCACCGGCGTGCAGGTTCGCCGCCATCGATCCGAGGGATTCCCCGAGCACCACGTAGGCGCCGCCGTGCATGAGTCCCACCGGCTGGGTGTTGCCTTCGACGGGCATGGTCGCGACGCAGCGCTCGACGCTGAACTCGACGAACTCCATGCCCATCTTCTCGGCCAGAGCACCCATTCCACGGGCCGTGGCCCAGTCGAGTCCCTCGCTCATCGCGACGTCGCTCATGCATCCTCCTCAGCGGGTGTCTGTCGTCCTCGTTAGGCTGACAGGGTGACGGACTCCGCAAAGCCTACCCTCATGGTCGTCGACGGCCACTCGCTCGCCTATCGTGCCTTCTTCGCCCTCCCGGTCGACAACTTCACGACCAAGGACAATCAGCACACCAACGGCATCTACGGCTTCCTGTCGATGCTGGTGAACCTCATCAAGGCCGAGCAGCCGACGCATCTGGCGATCGCCTTCGACACCTCGCGTCATTCGTTCCGCACGGATGAGTACCCGGAATACAAGGCGACGCGGTCGGAGTCGCCGCAGGAGTTCAAGGGTCAGATCCCTCTCCTTCAGGATTGCCTCGCCGCGATGTCCATCCCGGTCCTGACGAAAGAGGGGATCGAGGCCGATGACATCCTCGCGACCCTCGCGTCGCAGGGCGCGGAGCAGGGCTTCGAAGTGCTCGTCGTCTCCGGCGACCGCGACACCATCCAGCTCGTCAACGACGATGTCACTCTGCTGTACCCGTCGGTGCAGGGTGTCTCCCAGCTTAAGCGCTACGACCCGTCCACCGTTCAGGAGCGATACGGGGTGCGACCAGAGCAGTACCCCGACATCGCGGCACTCGTCGGGGAGACGAGCGACAACCTCCCCGGCGTGCCGAAGGTCGGCGAGAAGACCGCGGTCAAGTGGCTCACGCAGTTCGGCTCGCTCGATGAGCTGATCGCCCGTGCCGATGAGATCAAGGGCGTGGTCGGCGGCAACCTCCGCGAACACATCGAGGACGTCCGTCGCAACCGCAAGCTCAACCGCCTGCTCACCGACGTCGAGCTTCCGGTCGGCCCCGCCGATCTCGCGGTGGCACCGATCGATCCGCAGGCTGTGCGTGACATCTTCGCGCGCCTCGAGTTCCGCACCCTGTTGCCTCGCGTGTTCGAGGCCGTGGGCGCAGGCGAGGTCGCCGACGACCCCGCATCCGTCGTCGTCCTTCCCGTCCCCGCTGAGGTGACGCCGACCGATCTCGCCACGTGGGCCGCGGCCCAGGAAGGCGACGTCTCTCTGCGCATCACGACCCAAGGCGGGGTCCCCGTGCGCATCGGTGCCGCCACGCTGACCGAGCTCCGCGAGACCGACTGGGCAGACGCCGCCGCCGAAGCGTTGCGCGGATGGATCGAGTCCGACGCGCCGAAGGTGCTCCACGACGCGAAGCCGCAGGTGAAGGCGCTGATCCGCCAGGGCGTCCGCCTCGGCGGGCTCGCCTACGACACGAGCCTGGCTGGCTGGCTGCTGCGCCCCAGCTTCCCCGACAAGACGCTCTCCGATCTGGTCGAACGCTACCTCGGCGAGAAGCTTCCCGAGGCCGATCCGACGCAGCTCGTCCCCGAGACGGAGGGGGCCACCCCGTCGCAGGAGGCATGGTTCGCGCTTCGCGTCGCCGATGCGCTTCGCGAAGACATCCCCGAGCCGGTCGCCGCGGTCCTGGTCGACATCGAGCTCCCGACACTGCTCACCCTCGCCGATATGGAGGTCGCGGGCGTGGCGGTTTCTCACGACGTGCTGTCGACGTTCTCCGGTGAGCTCGCCACCCGAGCCGAAGGGCTCGCGCAGGAGGCGTTCTCCGTCGTGGGACGGGAGTTCAACCTCGGCTCGCCCAAGCAGCTCCAAGAGGTCCTGTTCGAAGACCTCCAGCTCCCCAAGACCCGCAAGACCAAGACCGGCTACTCGACGGATGCCGCGGTGCTGGCCGACCTGCAGGAGAGCAATCCCCATCCCTTCCTGAGCCTTCTGCTGCAGCATCGCGAAGCCACAAAGCTGCGCCAGATCATCGAGTCGCTCGACACGGCCATCGGCGACGACCACCGTGTGCACACGACCTATGTGCAGACCGGAAGCCAGACCGGTCGTCTCTCCAGCACCGATCCGAACCTGCAGAACATCCCGGTGCGCACCGAGGAATCTCGCCGCATCCGCAGTGCTTTCGAAGTCGGCGAGGGGTACGAGTCTCTGCTCACGGCTGACTACTCGCAGATCGAGATGCGCATCATGGCGCACCTGTCCGGTGATGAAGGATTGATCGAAGCGTTCAACAGCGGAGAAGACCTTCACCGCTTCGTCGGCGCGCGGGTGTTCGGCGTCGAGCCGAGCGACGTCACTGCGGCCATGCGCACCAAGGTGAAGGCCATGTCGTACGGTCTCGTCTACGGCCTCTCCGCCTTCGGGCTCTCCAAGCAGCTGCGTATCGAGCAGTCCGAGGCCAAGCAGCTCATGGTCGAGTACTTCGCACGTTTCGGCGCCGTGCGCGACTATCTGCGGGCCTCGGTGATGAAGGCGAAGGAGGTCGGCTACACCGAGACGATCTTCGGTCGCCGTCGCCCGTTCCCTGACCTGGCGAGTCCGAACCGGGTGCTGCGCGAGAACGCCGAGCGTGCGGCGCTCAACGCTCCGATCCAGGGCAGTGCGGCCGACATCATGAAGATCGCGCTTCTGCACATCCACGACGATCTCCGGTCCGAGCAGCTCTCCTCTCGCGTGCTGCTGCAGATCCACGACGAACTCGTGGTCGAGGTCGCTCCGGGGGAGTGGGATGCCACGGAGCGGATCGTGCGCGCCCGGATGGGGGATGCGGCCGAGCTCTCGGTGCCGCTCGACGTGCAGGTCGGACGCGGCCGCGACTGGAACGAAGCGGCGCACTGAGACCCGGCGGCGAGAGGGGGTCGGGGATTAGGCTGGCAGCTATGACTTCAGCTCCCCGCACTCCCTCCGCCATCGACGCCGTCGCCGATGAATGGGTCGACACGATCGCGGTACTGGCGCCCACTCTCGGGACCTACATCGGCCGCGACGAGGTGAACGATCGCTTCGGTGACCTGAGCCCCGCGGGGCAGGAAGAGATCGCCGCTGCGACTCGCGCGACACTCGACAGGCTCTCGGCCCTCGAGCCCGTCGACGCGATCGACGAGGTGACCAAGACCGACCTGGGCGCGGAGCTGCGTCTCGATCTCGAGTTTCACGACGCGAAGTGGCATCTGCGCGATCTCAACGTCATCGCCTCGGCGGCGCAGGATGTGCGTGCGGCCTTCGACCTGATGCCGACCGCGACAGTCGAGAACTGGGATGTGATCGCGACGAGGCTCGCCGCTGTTCCCGACGCCCTCCGTGGCTACGTCGAGACGCTGCGCACCGGTATCGCCGAGGGGGTGACGCCGGCACGTCGTCAAGTGATCGAGGTCGCGACGCAGATCGACCGTTACACCGCGGATGACGGATTCTTCGCCGCGTTCGTCGCGGAGGCCGACCCCGAAGAAGGCCAGCTGCCCGCCTCGCTCGCGCGTACTCTCGCCGACAACTCCGCCGCCGCACGCGTCGCGTACGACGAGCTGCGCCGCTTCCTCGCGGAGGAACTCGCCCCCGCCGCCGGAGAGGTCGACGCCGTCGGACGCGACCTGTACGCGCTCAACTCCCGTCGCTTCCTCGGGGCGACGATCGACCTCGACGAAACTTACGAGTGGGGCCGCGAAGAGCTCGCGCGCATGGTGGCGGAGCAGACCGCGATCGCGAATGAGATCCTGCCGGGGGCCTCCGTCGAAGAGGCCGTGGCCCACCTCGAAGCCGACCCTGCCCGCAAGCTCGTGGGCACCGACGCTCTCCAGAAGTGGATGCAGGAGACGAGCGATCGCGCGGTCGCCGAACTCGGAGCCTCCCACTTCGACATCCCCGAGGCGATCCGCACGCTCGAGTGCATGATCGCGCCCACCCAGGAAGGTGGCATCTACTACACGGGCCCGACCGACGACTTCTCGCGTCCCGGTCGTATGTGGTGGTCCGTTCCCGAGGGCGTCACGGAGTTCGACACCTGGCGAGAGCTCACCACCGTCTTCCATGAGGGCGTGCCGGGTCACCACCTGCAGATCGCCCAGGCCGTGTACAACCGGGCCGAGCTCAACTCCTGGCGCCGGCTGTTGGCCGGCACCTCGGGCCACGCCGAGGGGTGGGCCCTGTACGCCGAGCGTCTGATGGAGCAGCTCGGCTACCTCGACGATCCCGCCGATCGACTCGGCATGCTCGACGGACAGCGTATGCGGGCGGCCCGTGTGGTGCTCGACATCGGCGTACACCTGGGCAAGCCACGTCTCGATGGCACGGGAGTGTGGGATGCGGAGTACGCACTCGACTTCATGCGTCAGAACGTGAACATGTCGGATCAGTTCGTGCAGTTCGAGGTGAACCGCTACCTCGGCTGGCCGGGGCAGGCTCCGTCGTACAAGGTCGGTCAGCGCATCTGGGAGCAGGTGCGTGACGGCGTCCGTGCGGCGGAGGGCGACGCCTTCTCCTTCAAGGGCTTCCACAAGCGCGCGCTCGACATGGGTGGGGTCGGCCTCGACACGCTGCGCAGCGCGCTGCTTCCGCGCTGACGGGAATGCGATTCGATCGCCGCGTGTTCATTCACCTGAATAGAGAGGGATGACATGGGCATCGAATTCGGGCTGGACACCTTCGGGGACATCACGAGGGACACAGACGGAGAGCTCCTCACCGGAGCGCAGACCATCCGCAACGTCGTGGAGCAGGCAGAGCTCGCTGACACGGTGGGCGTGGACTTCTTCGGGGTGGGGGAGCACCACCGCGCCGAGTTCGCGGTGTCCGCGCCGGAGATGGTGCTGGCCGCG
The DNA here is from genome assembly GCF_000708345.1 of Microbacterium sp. Cr-K32. Lineage (NCBI taxonomy): Bacteria > Bacillati > Actinomycetota > Actinomycetes > Micrococcales > Microbacteriaceae > Microbacterium > Microbacterium sp. Cr-K32. The sequence continues at coordinate 133,552 of NZ_JARD01000012.1, forward strand.
ATCGCGGCTCGCACGGAACACATCCGACTGGGCACCGCGGTGACCGTGTTGTCCTCCGACGATCCGGTACGCGTGTTCGAACGCTTCTCGACGCTGGACGCGCTTTCGGACGGTCGCGCCGAGGTCGTTCTCGGGCGCGGATCCTTCATCGAGTCTTTCCCCCTGTTCGGCTACGACCTCCGCGACTACGACGCACTGTTCGAGCAGAAGCTGGAGCTGTTCGTCGAGCTGCTCAAGGAAGAGCCCGTGACATGGTCGGGCACGATGCGGGCGTCGCTCGACAACGCGAACGTGTTCCCCAAGACCGAGAAGGGTCTTCGCACGTGGGTTGGCGTGGGCGGCAGCCCGGAATCCGTCGTGCGGGTCGCTCGTCACGGGCTCGGGCTCATGCTGGCGATCATCGGGGGACCGGCCCATCGGTTCAAGCCGTTCGTCGACCTCTACCACCGCTCCGTGGCGTCGTTCGGCACGACCTCGCACCCCGTTTCCGTTCATTCGCCGGGCCACATCGCCGAGACCGACGCGGAGGCCTGGGACGCGGCGTACTCCGGCTTCGAGGCGATGAACAACACCATCGGCCGCGAGCGCGGCTGGCCGGCATACAGCCGCGCGCGTTTCCAGAACGATGTCGGTCCGGAAGGGGCGATCTATGCGGGCTCACCGGATCGAGTCGCCGCGAAGATCGCCGACACGATCACGACCTTGGGTCTCGGACGGTTCGACCTGAAGTACGCGACAGGTACCCTGTCGCACGAGTCGATGATGCGCAGTATCGAGCTGTACGGCACCGAAGTGATCCCTCGGGTGAAGCGGATCCTCGGCGCGCAGGACTGACGATATCGCGTGCGGGGCGTCCGGCGCTCGGCTCTACGATGAGGAGCATGGCCAACACCGCCCTGCCGAGCCGCTCATCGCTGGCCGAGCGCCTGGACGTCCTGCCGTTCACGCGTCGACACCTCCGGCTGCTCACCGGATCCGGGCTCGGATGGGCCCTGGACGCGATGGATGTCGGTCTGATCTCCTTCATCCTCGCGGCCCTCACGCAGCAGTGGGGACTGACCAAGGGCGAGGCGGGGTGGATCGCCTCGGTCGGTTTCATCGGGATGGCCATCGGTGCGACGCTCGGCGGTCTGCTGGCCGATCGCTTCGGTCGCCGCCAGGTGTTCGCACTCACCCTGCTCGTGTACGGCATCGCGACCGGGGCCAGCGCGCTCGTCGGCGGAATCGCAGCACTCCTCGTGCTGCGATTCCTCGTCGGGCTTGGTCTCGGTGCCGAGCTCCCGGTCGCGTCGACCTACGTGAGCGAGTTCGCTCCTGCTCGAATCCGCGGTCGTCTGATCGTCGTGTTGGAGGCCTTCTGGGCGCTCGGATGGACGGCAGCCGCCGTCATCGGGTTCCTGGTCATCCCGGCGTCCGACGACGGTTGGCGCTGGGCCTTCGCGCTCGGCGCGATTCCTGCCGTGTATGCCCTGTTCGTGCGGTGGCGGATGCCCGAGTCTCCGCGATGGCTCGCCTCGCGTGGACGCATCGCGGAAGCTGAACGAATCGTCTCGGCCTTCGAGGCTGATGCCGGTGTGGGGACGGCCCCGGCCATTCGGAAGGAGCCGGCGTCCCGCGCGATCGCGGTCACGGCTCGGGCCCGCCTCACCACGCTCTGGAACCCCGAGTTCCGCCTGCGCACCCTCTGCCTCTGGGTGGTGTGGCTGGGCGTGAACTTCGCCTATTACGGCGCGTTCATCTGGATTCCGAGCATCCTCGTGGACGCCGGGTTCGATCTCGTCCGCTCGTTCGGATTCACACTGATCATCACGCTCGCGCAGCTTCCGGGATACGCGGTCGCCGCGTGGCTGATCGAGGTCTGGGGGCGACGGCTGACCCTGTCGGTGTTCCTTCTGGGGTCGGCCGTCTCGGCTGTGATCTTCGGCACGGCCACGACCGAGGGGGCGATCATCGCTGCGGGTATGGCTCTGTCTTTCTTCAACCTCGGTGCCTGGGGCGCGCTGTACGCCGTCACGCCCGAGATCTATCCGACGTCGTTGCGGGGAACGGGCGCGGGCTGGGCCGCCGGGGTCGGCCGCATCGCGTCGATCGTGGCGCCGCTTTCCGTACCGGTCCTTCTGATCGCCGGTGGGGCTCCGCTGCTGTTCGCCGTGTTCGGCGTGTGCTTCCTCGGTGCGGCCGCCGCAGCATGGGGGCTCGTCGATCGGGGTGGTCAGGCTCTCGACGACCGTTGACGCCGCGCGTCGTGAGCCGCAATAGGCTGGGACGATGGCAGATGTGCGGTTCGTGGCGATCGGCGACTCGTTCACCGAGGGGGTCGGTGACGTTCTTCCGGATGGGCGGGAGCGCGGCTGGGCCGATCTCGCGGCCCAAGGCTGGGCGGACGCGGCGGGCCACTCCATCCAGTACGCGAACCTCGCGATCAGGGGCAAGCTCGCCTGGCCGATCGTCGAGCAGCAGCTCGAACCCGCGCTCGCCCTGCGCCCGACGCATCTCTCCTTCAACGGCGGTGGCAACGACATGCTGCGCCCGCGCACCGATGTCGAGCACATCGCCGATGCCTTCAGCCGAGTGCTGCGGCGGTGCGATGAGGAGGGCGTGACCATGATCCTGCTCTCGGGTGCCAATCCCAGCGGGCAGCTCCCGATGGGCTCCCTCGTCCAGCGGCGCGGCGATCTGCTCTCCGACGCGGTACTCCGGCGGATCGAAGAGCGCCCCGACGTGGTCCGAGCACTCAATTGGCCGGATCGTGAGCTCTCGCGCGGTGCGTACTGGGCGGATGACCGTCTGCACATGAACGCGGCGGGTCACCACCGTGTCGCTGCCCGCGTGCTGCACGCGCTCGGTTTCGAGCCCCCGGCGACATGGTGGGCCCCGAATGATCGACTGGGTACCGGGCCATCGGGGCTCGCCTACTACCGGGAGTTCGTCGGTCCCTGGGTCCGCCGACGCGTGACGCGCACCTCGTCGGGCGATGGCCGCACGGCGAAGTACCCGTCCTGGGTCGAACGAGTGCCCTCGTGATGCGAAGCGGTTCCTCGGTTGCGGGGGATCGGTGAGCGACTTCGAATTGGCGCGTATACCCGCCGGTGTTCTGACGCTGCACGATGCGCGTCGTGACGAGCGGCGTGATGTGACACTCGAGCCGTTCCGGATCGGTGTGTATCCGGTGACGGAGGAGCAGCTCACCGAGGTGCTGGGCATCCCGGTGCGCCACCCGCGTCGCCCCGCCGCCGACCTCAGTTGGTTGCGCGCGATCCACTTCTGCAACGCCGCATCCGAATGGGAGGGCCTGGATCGGGTCTATCTGTTCGATGGCGAGGAGGTGACCTGGGACACGACCGCCGACGGATACCGGCTCCCCACAGAAGCGGAGTGGGAGTTCGCCTGCCGCGCCGGGTCGACAGGTCCGCACTATGCGCCTCTTGCCGATGCGGCATGGACGAGTGCGGACGGGGTGTCCTCTCCGCAGGACATCGGCGGCAAGCTGCCGAACCTCAACGGTCTCTTCGACACGCTCGGCAACGTCTGGGAGTGGTGCTGGGACCTGTTGGATCCCGCCCGTTATGACGACTACCGCGTCTTCCGCGGCGGCGGGTTCGCCGACGACGCGTGGAGCGTGCGGGCATCGGTGCGCCGCGGGGGCGCGCCGCGCATGCATCACGAGGATGTCGGGCTCCGACTGGCGCGGGGTGCGTTCGACACGGTCGACGGTGCACAGGGCTGGTCCGCGCGCGCGGACCGCGAACGTGCTGTCCGGAATGGACCGTTGCCTTCCGGATGGACGCCTCGTCGGAGCTGAGACGCCGGTACCGCGCGGCCGCCGTGTCCGCATCACTCCACGTTTTGTCCTGACATCCCGCGGATGGAAAGCTGGGGACATGGCACCTTCCTACGCGCTCATCGTCTCCCAAGGCCGAGTGGCCGATCGCACCGACGGAGCGCTCGTGGGGGCACGACGCGTGGGTGACGCGGTCTCGGCATTGCTGGAGATCGAACCGCACGTCGTCGGTACCCCGACACCGGGCCTGGTCGATGACTGGTCCGTCGCGCTTCCCGAAGCGGAGGCGACTCTGAGCGGATTGCGCGCAGCGGTGCACGACGCCATCTCTACGGGCGCGACACCCCTCCTGATCACGAACACCTGTGCGGCGAGCCTCGGCACTCTTCCCACTGCTGCCGAGCACCATCCCGACGCCGTCGTGCTCTGGATCGACGCACACGGCGATTTCAACACTCCGGATACGACGGATTCGGGCTATCTCGGCGGTATGGTCCTGGCCGCGGCGTGCGGACTCTGGGACAGTGGGCACGGCGACGGCATCGATCCGACGCAGGTGATCGTGGTCGGCGGTCGCGACATCGACGTCGCTGAGGGTGAGTTGCTCGCCGAAGCGGGGGTCACCGTTCTCGCTCCTTCCGAGAGCACGCCGGAGCGCGTCCTCGAACTCGTCGCCGGACGTCCCGTGTGGATCCACGTCGATTGGGACGTGCTCGAACCCGGGTACATCCCCGCCGCCTACCGGGTCGGAGGCGGGTTGCTGCCTCACCACGTGGCGGCGATTTTCGCGGCGCTGCCGTCCGACTCGGTCCGGGGGATCGAACTCGCGGAGTTCGAAGCCGGCGACGACGAGGTGCCGGAGCGCGTCAGCGTCGAGCTCATCGTGGAGACGCTGCAGCACCTGCTCCGATAGGGTGCGCTCAGCGCCGACGTTCCGGATCGAGGCCCATCCGGATGCGCGTCCGCTTGCGTTCGATGAGGATGAACACTGTGCCGATGATCCAGAGGGGGATCGGCATCAGGAACGCGATCCGGAAGGCCTCGAGCGAGTATGTCTCGGGAGTGCCGGCGCCCTGCAGGTCGAGTGCGAGGCCGATGAGGAAGATGGCGATGAGCGCGGCGATGAACCCTCCCGCGTTCGTCACACCGGTGGCGGTGCTCAGACGGTGGGTGGGGTTGTGCGTCCGCGCATGGTCGAACGCGATCATGGAGGCGGGCCCTCCGGTCGCGAGGGCGATCGCCAGCACATAGAGGAGCCAGATGGGCGCGGTGTCGGGCACAGCGATGACAGCGACCCACGCTGCCATCTGCACCCCGACGGCGGGGAGCACCAGCGCGAGCGACCGGTGATTCGGAAGCCGCCGGGAGAGGTCGCCGATGAGGGGTCCCAGAAGCATGCCGGCCACGACATATACGGAGATGATTCCCGCGGCGTGGGCCGTGTCGAGCCCTTCCGCCGCGGTGAGGAAGGGCATTCCCCAGAGCAGCACGAACGCGGTACCCGCGAACGGGGTCGTGAAGTGCGACCAGAAGGCCAGCCGCGTGCCCGGGTGTGCCCAGGCGGCACGTATGCCGACACCGGTATCTATGGCGGAGGTGACGACGCGGACGACACCGGTATCGGTGTTCACCGTGACGTCGGCGCCGCGCTCTGCGGGATGGTTGCGAATCACCAGCGCCACGAGGATGGTGAACAGCACACCGAGGCCCGCGATGCTGCCGAAGGTGATGGTCCAGTTGGTGGCGTGCAGGAGTGCGGCCACCGGGACCAGGGCGATCAGCTGGCCGGCTTGACCGATGATGCCGGTGAACTGGACCATGAGCGGCCCGCGTTGGGCGGGAAACCAGGTCGCGACGAGTCGTAGCACCGCGGGGAAGATCGCGGCATCACCGGCACCGAGCAGGACGCGCGCGAAGATCGCGATGCCGATGCTGGGGGAGAGGGCCATGGTCAGCTGGCCCGCGGCCATCAGCAGCATGCCGACGGTCATGATCGGGCGCGAGCCGAAGCGATCGAGGAGCACTCCGATCGGGATCTGCATTCCGCCGTACACGGCGAGTTGGACCACGGCGAAAAGAGCGAGCGTCGATGCATCCGCCTGGAAGCGGTCGGCCGCTTCGACGCCGACAGCGCCGAGCGATGTGCGGTTCGTGATGGCCAACACGTAAGCGGCGACTCCGACCGACCAGATCACCCAGGCTCTCCACCCCGGTGTCGAGACGGGGGAGGGAGAGACCTGCGGCACGCCTCAACGCTACTCCTCCGCGGACGCGCATTCGGCGACCTCCGCTCGATGTCGGTCGGGGTCGCTACGGTGGCGCCATGACCAGTTCCCCTTTGCACCACTCACTCGACTACATCGAGCTCGTCGTCACCGATATGGAGGCGTCGAAGCGCTTTTTCGGTGACGCCTTCGGCTGGAGCTTCAACGACTACGGCCCAGGATACGCCGGGATCGTGTCGCCACGAGGAGACGGCAACGAAGCCGGTGGTCTGATGCTGGCCGACGAGCCGCGTCCCGTCGGAGGTCCGCTCGTACTGCTCTATTCGGAAGACCTCGACGCCACGAAGGCGGCTATCGAGAAGGCCGGCGGAACGATCCTCCAAGAGCCGTACGCGTTCCCCGGCGGCCGACGCCTGCACTTCGCCGACCCGACGGGCACGGAGCTCGGAGTCTGGTCGACGCAGTAGGAATCAGCCGTGGCTTCGCCGGTGTCGCGCGTGCGACGATTGCCGGTATGGCGGACATCGTGGCGGGTGACATCCCCGAGGACATCGAGAGATGCGTGGACGTCTGGATTCACGCGCTCCGGCACCGTGACGGGGATGTCGACTCCCGCTCGATCGCCGATCGCATGCGAAAGCTGTTCGATGGCCATGTCCTCCGGTTCGCGCTCACGGGGGAGCCTCTGGCGGGTTTCGCTCTCACCACGCCGAAGACACACGACGAGACGACGGCCGTGTTGGAGCGGATCGCCGTGATGCCGTCATCCGCCGGGCAGGGACATGGTCGTGCCCTGCTGCGCGATGCGATTCAGTATTCGACGGGTGCCGGCTTCTTCAGCCTCGAACTCGCGGTGCGGCGAGGGAACGCCGCCATCCAGCTCTACGAATCGGAGGGGTTCGCGGCGGTCTCGGAGCCTGTCCCGCACCCGCTCGGCGGCGAGCCCATGATCACCTACCGCCGTGATCTCGTCGATCGGCACAGCGGAGCGATCGCGGGTACCTCAGGACTCAGCGTTCCGCGGGTACAGGGCCCCGAGATCGTTCTCCGACCTTTCGAGGAATCTGACATCGATGCCGTGTTGGAGGCGTCCTTCGATCGTTCGATCACCGACGTCACCACCGTTCCCATCGTCGCTGATCCCGGGCTAGCCGGCGCGTGGCTGGTCCGGCAGCACGAGCGGGCAGCGAAGGGCATCGGCTACTCGTTCGCGATCGAGGCGAACGAAGAATGCGTGGGGCAGATCGGGCTGTGGCTTCGTGACCGGGACCAGGGTCGAGCGACCGTCGGCTACTGGATCCGACCCACGCGACGCGGCGAGGGATACGCCTACAGCGCGCTGCAAACCCTCACGGAATGGGCGTGGCACCTCGCCGATCTGCATCGTCTGCAGCTGCACATCGATCCGACGAACGGGCCCTCGCTCCGGACTGCTGAGAAGGCGGGCTATGCGCGCGAAGGGTTGCTTCATTCGTGGCAGAAGATCGGCGATGAGCGCCGGGACATGCTCGTGTACAGCCGACTCCGGTCACCGTGGCCGATTGCTGATCCGGCGGCTGAGGAACCGGCTTAGTCGACGATGCGGTGGCCGAGATCTTCGAGGATCATCGTCACGAGTTGATCGGTGGTCGTCTCGGGGCCGACCCGTCGCTCATCGAACCAGGGGAGTGGTTGCCACCCGTCGTGCCATCGGCGGATCTCGTCCTCCCCGAAAGCGTTCGCGAGAGGCCTTCCGGCATGGCGCCGAATCGTCTCTTCGAGGCCGACGTCGAACTGATAGATTCCTGTCGTTCCGCGATGGTCGAGGTACAAGCTCTCGAAGGCTTCGGCGTAGTCGCGCAGATTGAAGATCCCGTCGAGGATGACGTCGTAACCGAGGTCCAGCGCCTGCCGGGCGGCGCCGACGATCAGGATGCTCGCCGCTCGAGAGCGTCTCAACCGGTTGGGGTCGTGCAGCAGCTCACGGCGGAAGTGGTCTTGAGAGATGACGGCGACCCGTTGACCTAGTGCCGGTCGCAGTGCCCTCGCAGTCGTCGTCTTCCCCGATGCGGCGTCGCCGCGCAGGATGACGAGACGCGTGGAGCCACTGCCCGTGAGAGTCATCGAACCATCCTTGCAGCGCCCGCCAGGCGGGTCGAGTCCGGCGATCAATCGAGCGAGAACGGCATTCCCAGCACGGCCCTGAGTCTCGACGCGAATGTCTCGCGACGGCCGGGATCCACCCACTCCGCGTCTCCGTGTCGTTGGTACAGCCGATCGTCGGGAAAGCGGGGGAACACATGCACATGCAGGTGCCAGACGTCCTGGTCTCCTGCGGGCTCATTGTGCTGCCGGATGGAGGTCCCCTCGCATCCGTAGGATGACCGGATGCCGATCGCCACCCTCTGCGTCAGATCCCACACCGCGAAGCCGTCCTCCGGTGACAGGTCGTAGATGTTCTCCACGTGCGTCCGCGGGATGACGAGGACCGCTCCGGGGTTCCCCGGCCACCACTTCGGCGCGATCCGCGCGAATGCACGGTCGGTGACGGCGACCACGTCGGACGGCATGCTGAGTTGGTCGTACAGACCCTGTTGGAATTTGCAGAACGGACACGCATATCCGGGCGGCTCGTGGGTGGCTGGATACACGCACCGATCATCGCACGGGGGAGTGCTGGTACCGGGAGCTGCATCTGTCACCGGTGGCGCTGACGATCTTCTTAGCTGACATAATGTGCATTATCGGCTATCTTTCGTGATCCGAGAGCGGTGATCGATAGGCTCGCCTCGTGAACGGAAGCAACGTCGACATCGACTGGGAATCTGCGCGACGCGCGAATCAGGAGAACTGGGAGGATCGCGTCCCGGTGCACACGGAAGCCTATGGGCTCGCTGCGTTCGACGATCCCGCGCATCTCAGCGACGTCGTTCGCGACGACCTCGCGACGATGACCTCGTTCCTTCCTGCGGACGGTCTGTCCGGCCTCGATCTCTGTCACCTGCAATGCCACATCGGCACCCACACGGTCTCCCTGGCTCGCGCCGGTGCGACGGTGACCGGCGTCGATTTCTCGCCGTCTGCGCTCCGTGCGGCGACCGACCTCGCCGCGCGTCTGGGTATCGATGCGACGTGGGTGCAGACCGATGTGCTCGATGCACGGGCTGCAGTCACCGGTGACTTCGATGTCGTGTACACGAGTATCGGGACGATCAGCTGGCTCGACGACCTGGATCGGTGGGCGGCGCAGATCGTGCAGCTGCTGCGTCCGGGCGGGATGTTCTTCATCCGCGACGGTCATCCCGCCCTGTATGCGCTGGATGAGGACGCGGACACCTTGACCACGCGCTATTCCTACTTCGCGACCGGTCGCGCGCAGCAGTGGGACGACGACAGCACGTATGCCGGCGACGGTCGTATCGACCACGCCCGCACTTACGAGTGGCCGCACCCGTTGTCCGAGATCCTCGGCGCGCTGCTGCGTGCAGGGCTCAGACTCGTCCACTTCGATGAAGGCCGTACGCTGCCGTGGCGATTCAGCGATCGCATGGTCGAGGTGTCCGGCGGCTACGCCTGGCCCGAAGCCGAGCGGGACCTGATCCCCTGCACGTACACGATCATCGCGCGCGTCGACGGAGGCGGAGCCGCCGGAGACGCGTGATGGTCGGAGTGCGGGCGCGGGCACGCGCTCCGACCATTCTCACGCTCCGACGTACTGCGCGAGGTGCTCCCCCGTGAGTGTCGATTTTTGGGATACCAAATCCCTCGGCGTCCCCTCGAAGACGATCCTGCCACCGTCGTGTCCGGCTCCCGGCCCGATGTCGATGATCCAGTCCGCGTGCGCCATGACTGCCTGATGGTGCTCGATCACGATCACGGTCTTGCCGGCATCCACGAGTCGATCCAGCAGTCCCAGGATCTTGTCCACATCGGCGAGGTGAAGGCCGGTCGTGGGCTCGTCGAGCACGTAGACGTCGCCCTTCTCCCCCATCTGGATCGCGAGCTTGATGCGTTGGCGTTCGCCACCGGACAGCGTCGACAGCGGCTGCCCGAGTGACAGGTAGCCGAGTCCCACGTCTTCCATCCGCCCGAGGATCGCCGTGGCGGCGGGCAGCTTGGCCTCCCCGTCGCTGAAGAACACCCGGGCCTCGGAGACCGGCAGATCGAGCACCTCGGTGATGTCCTTGCCTGCGAGCTTGTACTCCAGCACCCCGGCCTGGAAGCGCTTGCCTCCGCAGTCCTCACAGGGAGTCTCGATCGTGTCCATGAAGCCGAGCTCCGTGATGATCACACCCGCGCCCTTGCACGAGGGACAGGCGCCTTCGGAGTTCGCGCTGAAAAGAGCCGGCTTCACGCCGTTCGCCTTCGCGAAAGCCTTGCGGATCGGCTCGAGCAGTCCCGTGTACGTCGCCGGGTTGCTTCGCCGGGAGCCCTTGATCGCGGCCTGGTCGATCGCCACGACTCCGTCGCGCTTGGACACCGACCCGTGGATGAGCGAGCTCTTGCCCGAGCCCGCCACGCCCGTCACGACGGTGAGGACCCCCGTCGGGATGTCGACATCGACGTCCTGGAGGTTGTTCGCCGTGGCCCCGCGCACTTCGATCGATCCGGTTCCGGAGCGCACTGCCTCCTTGAGCTGGGCCCGATCCTCGAGGTGGTCACCGGTCTTGGTGCCGCTGGCCTTCAGCCCCTCGACCGTGCCCTCGAAGCAGATCTCCCCACCGGCGCTGCCCGCACCAGGCCCCAGATCGACGACGTGGTCGCCGATCGCGATGGTCTCTGGCTTGTGCTCGACGACCAGCACGGTGTTGCCTTTGTCCCGCAGCTTCAGCAGCAGGCCGTTCATGCGCTGGATGTCGTGCGGGTGCAGACCGATCGTCGGCTCGTCGAACACGTAGGTGATGTCGGTGAGCGATGACCCGAGGTGCCGCAGCATCTTGATGCGCTGCGCCTCTCCCCCGGACAACGTGCCCGACGGACGCTCCAGACTGAGGTATCCGAGGCCGAGCGTCACGAAGGCGTCGAGATTGGCGCTGAGCGCCTGCAGCAGCGGGCCGGCTCCGGGGAGATCGAGTCCCCGGACCCAATCGGCCAGGTCTGTCACCTGCATGCGGCACGCTTCGGCGATGCTCACACCCTCGATCTTCGACGACCGCGCCCCCTCGGTGAGCCGCGTCCCATCGCACTCCGGGCAGACGGCGAACGTGGCCACGCGCTCCACGAAGGCCCGGATGTGCGGCTGCAGCGCGTCGAGGTCCTTCGAAAGCATCGACTTCGTGATCTTCGGGATGAGACCCTCGTACGTCATGTTGATCCCGGAGATCTTCACCTTCGTGACCTCGCCGTAGAGGAAGAGGTGCCGCTGCTTGTCGGTGAACTGGGAGATCGGCTTATCCGCGGGATAGAAGCCCGACTGGGAGAACCCCTTCACCATCCATCCGTCGGCCGTGTAGCCGGGCACCATGATGGCACCGTCGTCGAGAGACTTCGACTCGTCGACGATCTGGGCGAGATCGAGGTCGGACACCGCTCCCCTGCCCTCGCATCGCGGACACATGCCGCCGAGGTAGATCGCATCCTTCACGATCTTCTTCTCTCCACCCGGGCCTGTCATGACACCGCTGGCCTTCTGCGTCGGGATGTTGAACGAGAAGGCGGTCGGTCCGCCGATATAGGGCTGCCCCAGCCTGCTGAACAGGATGCGGAGCATCGCGTTGGCGTCGGTGACGGTGCCGACGGTCGATCGGGGGTTCGCTCCCAGACGCTCCTGGTCGACGATGATCGCCGTGGTCAGACCCTCGAGGATGTCGACATCTGGACGGGGCACCGACGGCATGAACCCCTGGACGAAGGCGCTGTAGGTCTCGTCGATCATGCGCCGCGACTCCGCCGCGATCGTGTCGAAGACGAGCGAGCTCTTCCCCGAACCAGACACGCCGGTGAACACGGTCAGACGGCGCTTCGGGATATCGACGCTGACGTCCTTGAGATTGTTCTCGCGCGCACCCTGTACGCGGATCAGGTCGTGGGTGTCTGCGGGGTGCTCGTCCGTGGTCATCGGCGTCTTTCGTGGGATCGGTGGAGAAGGTCAGGCGGCCTGGTTGATACGCAGCAGGTTGCCTGCAGGATCGCGGAACGCGCAGTCGCGCACACCGTAGGGCTGATCGATGGGCTCCTGCACGACATCGGCTCCACGTTCGACGAGACGCTCGAAGAGGGCGTCGACGTCATCGCTGGCCAGCGTGAGGGCCGCGTAGCTGCCCTTGGCGATCAGCTCGAGAATCGTCTGACGCTCGGCGTCCGTGATGCCCGGATCGGTTGCCGGCGGGTGCAGCACGATCGATGTCTGCGGCTGACCCTCGGGCCCGACGGTGAGCCACCGCAGGCCGTCGTACCCGACATCGTTGCGCACCTCGAAGCCGAGGGCGTCGCGATAGAACGCGAGGGCCGCTTCGGCATCGGTGTGCGGGAGGAATGCGTAGTGGATGCTGATGTTCATGGTGTTCACGTTAGGTGCGCATCGGTGCGCGGCGCTTCTCGATTCCTGATCGGTCTGGTCACGTGCTTGGCCTGGAACGAGGGGATTCCCTCGACGCTGGCAGCGCGTTCACGGTACACGCTGGGTGCGACACCGACCAGCTCGGAGAATCTCGTGCTGAACGTGCCGAGTGAGGAGCATCCCACCTCGAAGCACACTTCCGTCACCGTCAGGTCTCCGCGCCGCAGGAGCGCCATCGCCCGCTCGATCCGTCGGGTCATCAGGTAGGAGTACGGGGATTCGCCATAGGCCTCACGGAATTTCCGGCTCAGGTGTCCTGCGGACATGTGCACCCCGCGCGCGAGCGCCTCCACATCGAGTGGTCGCGCGTACTCCCGGTCGATGCGGTCTCGGACTCTCCTCATCACGGTGAGTTCGCGGAGGCGAACTTCGTCGACGTCGGTCACGACTTGATCTTGCCATGTCCCCGGAAGTCGCGGCATGACGGAACGAAACGCGGAAGACGGCTTCTCCCCCGCTCCGGCCCGGCGGAGCGCTACCCTGAGGGTGCATCCTCACAGGATCTTCTCAGAAAGGGGTCCCCACCATGTCTGAACCACTCACGGAGGCCAAGTCGTTGTTCAAGTCGATCCGCGTCACGCTGGCCGTCGCCGGTGTGCTGGCGCTGCTCGCCGGAATCGTCCTCCTCGTCTGGCCGGTGAAGTCCGCGGTCATCGTGACGGCGATCTTCGCCACCTACCTCATCATCGCCGGTCTCGTCTACGTCGGACTCGGCATCTTCTCGAGCGCGAAGGGCGGGTGGGCGCGCGTCGGTCACATCGTCCTCGGCCTGCTCTACATCGCTGCCGGTGTCATCGCGTACTTCAACCTGAATGCCGCCGCCGCCACGCTCGCCTTCGTGGTCGTGATCTTCATCGGCGTCAGCTGGATCGTCGATGGGATCGTCGCGCTCACACTGCTGGGCAGCGACGGCTCGCGCGTCTGGACCGTCCTCTACGCGATCCTGAGCATCGTCGCGGGAATCATCGTGTTGTTCTCGCCGCTCATCGCCGGCTTCGCGTTCTGGCTGCTGCTGGGCATCTCGCTGGTCGTGCTTGGAATCATCCAGATCGTGCGCGCCATCACGCTCGGTCGAGACGAGAAGGAATACGTCTCCGCCGTGCAGGGTGGAGCGACGAGCTGATCCTCTCGGTCTGAAAACAGAACGGCCCCGTCCCGCAGCGTGCAGGACGGGGCCGATCTGTGCGCCCTGGCTACTCGGCGGCGAAGGCGCTCACGTCACCGACGAGGCGCGTGTTGTCCGCCGGTACCGGGTCGATGACGGCCTTGGCGACCTCGGCTGCGAACTCCGAGACGTTGTAGAGCTTGCCGGCCGATTCCCGGCGCTCGGCGATGGCGCCCGGGTTCGCGCGCTCGAGCAGAGTCGCCGTGATCGTTCCTTCGATCATGTCGCCCGAGACGACGGTGAACCCGATCCCCTTCTCGGTCAGTCCGGGGATGAGCTCGCGGAGCGCGTCTTCCCCCGCCCGCTTCGAGAGTGCCACCGGTTCGTACTCCGGCATGGTCGGCGTGGTCCGGATGAAGTGCGCCTGGTGGCTGGTGACGAACACGACGCGCGCGCCGTCTCCGAGCAGGGGCGTCGCCGCGTTCAGGACGTTGAGCTGGGCGTCACGGTTCAGCGCGAGGGCGTAGTCCTCGGCCATGCCGGATTCCATGCCGCCGGAGGCGTTGAGCACGAGGACGTCGAGCCGCCCGTATTCGGCGCGGATCGCCTCGAACATCTCGGCGACGGATGCCTGGTCGGTCAGGTCCGCGCCGACGACGAGAGCGCGACGGCCGAGCTCGCGGAGCTGGGCGGCAAGCTTCTCTGCACGCGGTGCCTTGTTGCGGAAGTTGATGACGACGTCGGCGCCTGCCTCGGCGAGGTAGCGCACGGTGTCGGCGCCGATGCCCCGCGATGAACCGGTGACAAGAGCGACCTTGCCGTCAAGGGATCCTGCGGGAAGAACGTCGGTCACGGTGACTCCTCATGATGCGTGAAAAAGCCGTGATCGCACGGCCCTCTCACACTATCAAGCGCGCGCTGTGGCACCCTGATCCGTCGGTGCCCGCGTGATACGTTGACCACAAAGGAGGCCGCATGGACAACTTCACGACATTCGTCACGTTCATCGACCAATGGGCATGGATCGGCTGGCTGGTCCTGATCGCCGTCTTCCTCGTCATCGAGATGCTGTCGCTGGACTTCACCTTCCTGATGCTGAGCTTCGGCAGCGTCGTGGGGCTGGTCACGGACCTGATCGGTGTTCCGGTCTGGCTGCAGGTCATCATCGCCGCGGCCGCCGCCGCGCTGTTCATCCTCTTCCTGCGTCCCCCGCTCCTCAAGCGACTGCGCCGCGGAGAAGATCCGACCAAGTCGAATGTCGACGCCCTCGTCGACCTGCGCGGTATCGCGCTGCACGACATCACTCAGATCTCCGGCCAGGTCAAGCTCGCCAACGGCGACACCTGGACCGCTCGCACCGCCACGCCCGTGCCGATCCCGCAGGGCGCTCCGATCGCCGTGACCGCGATCAACGGTGCGACCGCCATCGTCCGTCCCGTCAACGACTAGGAGAACCCGTGAACGACGCATCGTTCATCCCCACAGCGATCCTGTGGATCCTCGTGATCGCGGTGATCATCTTCGTGGTGGTCACCGTCGCCCGTGCGATCCGCATCATCCCCCAGGCGACGGCAGGGGTCGTCGAGCGCCTCGGGCGCTATCACAAGACGTTGACCCCCGGTCTGAACGTCCTCGTCCCGTTCATCGATCGCCTGCGCCCCCTGATCGACATGCGCGAGCAGGTCGTGTCCTTCCCGCCGCAGCCGGTCATCACCGAGGACAACCTGGTCGTGTCGATCGACACGGTCGTCTACTTCCAGGTCACCGACGCGCGCGCAGCCACCTACGAGATCGCGAACTACCTCGGTGCGGTCGAACAGCTGACCACCACCACTCTTCGCAACGTCGTCGGTGGCCTCAACCTCGAAGAGGCACTCACAAGCCGCGACAACATCAACGGGCAGCTGCGCGTCGTGCTCGACGAGGCCACCGGCAAATGGGGAATCCGCGTCGGCCGCGTCGAGCTGAAGGCGATCGACCCGCCCATCTCGATCCAGGACTCCATGGAGAAGCAGATGCGCGCCGAGCGTGACCGACGCGCCGCGATCCTCACGGCCGAGGGAACCAAGCAGTCGGCGATCCTCGAGGCCGAGGGTGCCCGTCAGGCCGAGATCCTCCGGGCAGAGGGTGACAAGCAGGCTGCTGTGCTCCGCGCACAGGGTGAGGCCGAGGCGATTCAGAACGTCTTCAGCGCCATCCACCAGGGCGAGCCGGATGACAAGCTGCTCGCCTACCAGTACCTGCAGATGCTGCCGAAGATCAGCGAGGGGCAGTCCAACAAGCTGTGGATCATCCCGAGCGAACTCACCGAGGCGCTCAAGGGCATCGGCAGTGCGTTCACTCCGAAGGCGGGCCAGGGCCCGACGAACACGCTTCCGGGCGCGTGACGCACCCGTACTTCTCGAAGACGCGGCATCCCCGAGTCCTCGCCCACCGCGGTCTGATCACCGCGGCAGGCGAGGACTCCGGCGTCTGGGAGAACTCTGCCGCGGCTTTCGCCGCCGCGCACGCGGCGGGCGTCGACTATGTCGAGACCGACTGCCAGGTCACCGCGGACGGCGATGTGGTGCTGTTCCACGACACGACCCTGACCCGTCTGATCGGCGACAGCCGAAGGGTCCACGATGTGCGCACACGCGAACTGCGGACACTGTTCGCCGACCACGGTGGACTCCTGACGGTGTCGGAGGCGCTGGCTTCGTTCCCGGACGTGCGTTTCAACATCGATGTGAAGACGGCCGCAGCCGTCGAGCCTCTCGGCCCGATCCTGGTCGATCACACCCACCGCGTCCTCCTGACCAGCTTCTCCGACGCGAACCGCCGTGCCGCCCTCGCCTCGGTCCTGCGAGCCGGCGCCGCTCTCCGTCCCGCGACGTCGGGAGGGAGCCGGACGATCGCCTCCCTGCGGGGGGCCTCGGCACTCCACCTCTCCCCCGCCCGCCTGCTCCGCGAGATCGACGCGTTGCAGGTGCCCGAGCGCTACGGCGCGCTAAAGGTCCTGACCCCCGCGCTCCTGGGTGCGGCGCACCGGCACGGCGTCGAGGTCCATGTGTGGACCGTCAACGACCCCGAGGACATGCGGCGACTCGTCGGCCTCGGGGCAGACGGCATCGTCTCCGATCGCGCGGATCTCGCTCTCAAGACGCTCTCTCCCCACTGACTCCCGACTCGCCCCATAACCTCCGGCGCTGGGATTAACCTGTGAGTTCCGCCGAGAAGGCGGGCGCGTGGATGAAGCGCACAGGCTGGAGCGTTATACCTGACAGCGACGAGAGGACCACACAATGGCAGATCGCAGCCTGCGCGGCATCCGACTCGGCGCCCAGAGCCTACAGAGCGAAGAGGGCGTCGTTTTCATGGAGCGCCGTGAGACCACCTACACCTGTGACACTTGCGGCCACGTCACGAACCTGATGTTCGCGGCGGATGCAGAGCCGCCCCAGACCTGGGAGTGCCGCGCGTGCGGCGCCGAGGCGCGCTTGAACGTCGACGGTCAGGCCGTCACGCTCGAGGCCAGCGATGAGAAGGCCGCCCGCACCCATTGGGACATGCTCCTGGAGCGCCGTACCCGCGCCGAGCTCGAAGAGCTCCTCGAAGAGCGCCTCGCCTTCATCCGCGCCCGGCGCGGTGCCGGCGAAGACCCGACCCGCGAGAAGATCGGCGCCTAGCGCCTCCTGGCGCGCCACCACCCGACGAGGAGCGCGCCGAGACCGCCCCACAGCAGAATCGCCTGCACCCAGGGGCCCAGTACGACACCCGCCGTGAGGCCGGACCGGAGCTCGACATCTTCGAGCATCGCTCCGGCCTCATCTGCGTCCAGGCTGGTGACCGTCGAGCCGTCCGCGCGGATGACCTGGCTGGTGCCGACCGTGGAGACGTTCACCACGCTGCGGCCCGTCTCGATCGCCCGCATCCGCGCGAAGGCGAGCTGCTGGAGGTTCTCGTCCGTACCGCGGAAGTCGGCGTTGTTGGTCTGGAACACCAGCACCTCGGCACCGGAGTTCAGTCCCTGCCAGATCACGTCGTCGTAGATCACGTCGAAACAGATGGCGAGACCGACGCGCACGTCGCCCACATCCATGATCGGGGGGTTCGACCCCGGCGTGTACTCCCTCTGGATGAGCCCGATCAGATCGGGCGCGAGCGCGTTGAAGAAGGCGCGGTCGGGTACATACTCCCCGAACGGGACAGGGTGACGCTTGTCGTGCAGCTGCGTCGCGGAGCCGTCGGTGTTCCAGAGCATGGAGGTGTTGAAGAAGCGGTCGTCGCGCCCGGTGGCCGCATTCGCCAGCAACGGGGCGTCGATCCGATTGGCGACGAGCGTCATCCGTCGAGCGAGGGCGTCGATCTGGAAGGGGTCGCCGTCCAGTGAGCCTTCGGGCCAGACGAGGAGATCGACATCCTCGCCGTAAAGAGGCGCTGTGGCTTCGGTCTGCGCCTGGATGACGGCGAACGCTTCACGGTCATCGAAGTAGCCGGTGGGACCGTTCCCCTGCACCGCCGCGATGCGCAGGGAACCGCTCGGGGACGTCGGGAAGAGCGGGGTGAACAGCAGTACCGCGAGGACGGCGGCGGGCGCGATCAGAAGGAGCGGACCACGCCATGCACGCAGTCGGACGACTTCGATCAGCATCGCGACGACGAGCACCATCAGGAAACTGAGACCGCTGACGCCGACCCAGGACGTGACGGATGCCAGAGGGCTCTCCGCCTGACTCATGCCGATCCGTGCCCAGGGGAAGCCCCCGTAGGGCCAGGAGCCGATGAACAGCTCCCGAGCGACCCAAAGGGCGGCGATGACAGTGGGAAGCCCCAGGAGACGTCCTGCGGTCCCGGGGAAGGCCTTCGGCATCCAACGGTACGCGAGGGCGATCGGAACCAGGGCGACGGCGGTCAGCACACCTTCCACCACGCTGAGGGCGGCCCAGGGAACAGGTCCCAGGTATCGCGACGTCCAGGAGACGAGAAGCGCGAAGAACAGGATGCCGTAGACGAGACCGACGAGCAGAGCCCCACCGAACCGGCGCCCGATCAGCGCGACGAGCAGAAGCGCGGTCGCGGGGAAGGCGAGAATCCAGATCGCGGCCTCAGGATAGGCCAGGTCCATCACCAGGGCGGCGAGTGCGGCAGCGAGCACGGCGGCCCAAAGTGGCAGGAGGGCGCGCTGCGGCGCTGGTTTCTCGGTCATTCCGTCCATCTCACATCGACGAGTAGGCGACGATGCCGCGACGCACCCCGTCGAGCGCGGCACGAGCCGTACGCGCGAGAGCCGCATCCTCGGCCACGATCGACAGCTGGTCGAGCAGGTCGATCGTCTGCTTGGCCCAGCGCACGAAGTCCCCGGCCGCCATATCCGCATCGACCAGCACTCGGTCGAGCATCCCGCCCCGCGCCCAGGAGTGCATCGCGCCGGCCAGGCCTGCGGCCAGGGGCTCGCTTCCGGGGAGGTGGTGGTCCTGCTCGAGGTCGTCGAGCTCGGCCCAGAGCGTGGTCGTCTTCTCATACGCCGCGCGGAAGGGCCCTCGCGGTAGACCCCTCTCCCCCGTGTTCGCCTCGTCGCGGCGGGGTTCGTACACCAGACAGCACGCCATGGCTGCAAGGGACGGAGCATCGAGGCCGGCCCAGAGGCCTTGACGCAAGGACTCCGCGACGAGCAGGTCACGTTCGCCGTAGATGCGACGCATGGTCCGTCCGGCCTCGGTCAGCGTGGTCTCCCCGTCCTCATCACGTAGATAGTCGAGCGTCTCCAGGACCTCGACGACGCGGTCGAAGACCCGCGCGACGGTCCCGGTGCGTGTCTCGATCTGGCGACGGATGCGATCCGTCTGACGCTTCAACTTCCAGTAGCGCTCCGCCCAGCGTGCGTGCGCTTCGCGGTCGGGACAGCGATGGCACGGGTGACGCTGCATCTGCGTCCGCAGGGTCTGGATGCGCTTCATGCGCTTGTCGCGCGACGCGCGCGGGGCGTTCGAGTCCTGACGGTTCTTCTTCTCGAGGTCGCTCAGCTCGCGTCGGATCGCCGCGTACTCGGGGAAGTCGCCGTGTTCGCACGCCATTGCGCTCTGATAGCCGGCCAGCGATTCCTCGGCCTCACGCACCTGCCGCGCCAGCCCGACGACGGCACGGTCGGCCTGGAACTGGGCGAACGACGATTCCAGGATCTCACGGGCCCTGGGCTTGCCGAACAGGTCGATCAGGTTGACGGCCATGTTGTACGTCGGCCGGAAGCTGGAGTTCAACGGGTAGGTGCGGCGGGAGGCGAGTGCAGCGACCGCCTGCGGATCCATGCCCTCGGTCCACTGCACGACGGCGTGACCCTCGACATCGATCCCTCGGCGTCCTGCGCGCCCGGTGAGCTGGGTGTACTCCCCCGAGGTGATGGCCACCCGGGCCTCGCCGTTGAACTTCTCCATCTTCTCGAGCACAACGGTGCGTGCCGGCATGTTGATCCCGAGCGCGAGCGTCTCGGTGGCGAAGACGACCTTGACCAGCTTGCGCTGATAGAGCTCTTCGACGACCTCTTTGAAGGCGGGCAGCAGCCCCGCGTGATGCGACGCCACGCCGCGCTCCAGATTGTCGAGCCATTCCCAGTAGCCGAGGACGCCGAGGTCCTCCTCCTGGAGCGTGCGCGTGCGCTCTTCGACGATGGCCCGGATCTCGGCACGTTCCTCATTCGAGGTGAGCCGGATCCCCGAGCGGCGCACCTGTTGCACCGCGGCGTCACACCCCACGCGGCTGAAGATGAAGAAGATCGCCGGCAGCAGATTCGCCCGCTCCAGAAGCCGCACGACGTCGGGGCGGTCCATCCGCTCGATCCGGCGGGCATTGGCGGCACGCACCGGACGACGCCCTCCCCGCGGAGGCCGCTTCGCCTGACGGCCGGCATGACGGTCGCTGCGATAGGACTGCGCCTGGCGGTTGTTCTCGTAGGTCGTGCCCGTCGACGAGCGGATCCGCATCAACTCCTGGTTCACCTGCGCCGTGGCGAGACCAGCGCGGTCGTCGAACAGCGGCAGGAGGTCGTCGCGGACGAGCACGTGCTGCTCGAGCGGCACGGGACGGATCTCGGAGACGATCACCTCGGTGTCGCCGCGCACGGTGTCGAGCCAGTCGCCGAACTCCTCCGCGTTCGACACCGTGGCACTCAACGACACGAGGCGGACACGGGCGGGGAGGTGGATGATGACCTCCTCCCACACCGCGCCCCGGAACCGATCGGCGAGGTAGTGGACTTCGTCCATGATGACGTAGCGGAGGTCGCGGAGGGCCGAGGAATCGGCGTAGATCATGTTGCGAAGGACCTCGGTCGTCATCACGACGATCCGTGCGTTGCCGTTGATGTTCGTGTCGCCCGTAAGGAGTCCCACGTCGTCGGCACCATAGACGTCGACCAGTTCTCGGAACTTCTGGTTCGAGAGGGCCTTCATCGGCGTCGTGTAGAACGCCTTGTCACTCGGGGTCTGCATCGCGAGGTGGATAGCGAATTCGCCGACGATCGTCTTCCCGGCGCCCGTCGGCGCCGCGACCAACACGCTCCGGCCGCTCTCGAGCGCGTGACAGCCGGCGACCTGGAAGGGATCGAGCTGGAACTTCTGCAGTGCGGCGAACGCCGTCGACTGCGGGTGCTCCACTGCTTCCTGCGCGCGGGCGTACCTCTCGGAAGGCGAACTCATGCCGGATCCGGCAGAAGCCCTGATGCCTCGTCGCGTTTGCGCTTTCGTCGGTCGAAGATCAGCGAGAGACCTGCGGCGGCGAAGAAGAGGACGATCAGGATGCCCGCGAGCATCAGCATGCTGACGACGTCAGCCGCCGGCGTCGCGAGCGCCGCGAACACCGTGGCGATGATGATCGCGACACGCCATCCCTTGAGGATCGCCCGTCCGGACATGACGCCTGCGAGGTTGAGTGCCACCAGGAACACGGGCAATACGAACGAGATGCCGATCACGATCATCAGTTTGAAGATGAAGTCGTAGTACTCCTGGGCGGAGTAGAGGTTCGTCGCCCCGGCGGGCGTGAAGCTCCACATCAGTTCGATGATGTGGGGCATGATCATGACGCCGAGGTAGCAGCCGGCGAAGAACAGCGGAACGGCGGCCACGACGAAACCGATCGTGTACCTGACCTCCTTGCGGGTGAGACCGGGCATGATGAACGCCCAGATTTGCCACAGCCATACCGGAGCCGACAGGAAGATGCCGATGGAGAAGGCGATCCGCATGCGCATGTCGAACGCGGCCGTGACCGTGCCGAAATTGAGTGCGCTGAAGTCGTCTCCGCGCTTCTCGGCGATGATCCGTACCGGCTCGGTGATGAAGTTGATGATCGGGTCGGCGATGAGGAACGCGACGACCATGCCGACCAGCAGCGCGAGCGCAGCGAACATCAGGCGCTTGCGCAGTTCGACGAGATGCGCGCCCAGCGACATCCGTCGATCCCGATCCGCCTTCGGCATCACGGTCGGTTCGATGGCTGCCACGGCCGGTCAGGCGCGGGGCGGGGTCTCAGGGTCGATTCCCGAGTCCTTCACCGTGGTCGGCTCGGCGGCTGCGGAATCGGTGCGAGCGGCGTCGTCGTCCTTCATCGCCTTCATCTCGCCCTTGAACACGCGCGCGGACTGTCCCATGCTCTTCGCGAGAGCCGGCAACTTGGCAGCACCGAACAGGAGGAGGATCACGGCGAGCACGATAAGCAGGTGCCAGCCTTGCATTCCAGCGAACATGTCAGGATTCCCGTCGTCGGTGAGCGTTCACTCCAGTCTACAGATCAAACCTTTGCTTCGGGTTGGCGATACAGGGCGAGTCCCGAGGCGGCCCAGTCCCTCGCGGCTGCGCGGGCGACACCGGGTTCCAGGACTTCCATCGCTCCGCCGAAGCGCGCAGCCAGCCGCTTGATGCCCCGTGGGTCGGCGAGATGGAGGCGCGCTGTCACGGCCCCGCCGATCACCTCGGTCTCACCGGGGGGAAGGAATCCGTTCAGGAGCGGAGCCAACCGCTCGGCGACACGAACCGTGACCTCGCGCTCATCGTCGAGTCCTGCGAATGCCTCGGGAACCTGATCGCCCGCATGGGTGATCGGGATGTCGGTCAGCGTGGGGGCGCTCACCCGATCGAGATGGAAGGTGCGCATCGCCTGTCGGAGGTGACACCACCCCTGCAGGTACCACTGTCCGTTTGTGATGAGGATCTGCATCGGGTCGACCGTGCGCGTCGTCGGGGCTGCGTCGGGAGCCTGATAGGTGAAGGAGATCGCGACCCCCTCATGAAGTCCGCGGGCGACCGCCTCGCGAACCTCGTCGACGGCGCTCGGAGCGACGACCACATCGGCGGGCGCATCCGCGGCGCCTCGAGAGAGCTTGGAGATCAGGCCGGCGACGAGGCCCGAATCGGAGACGGCGGGCACCGCAGCCACCATCTGCAGACCCGCCAGGAGCGCGGCAGCCTCACGCGCGGTGAACCGTGGGACACGACGCAGAGCGACGTCGTTGGTGATCTCGATGACGTCGTCCAGATCGAGCAGGTCCCAGTTGATGTCGAACATCTCCTGAGGTTGCTGCCAGTAGCCCGATTCCCCGGGCAGACCGATGACGGTGAGCTTCTCGACCATGCTCCGCATCTCCTGCGGAGTCACGCCGAACTCTGTCGCCGCCTCCTGGAGAGAGACCTGCCCGTGCTCGAGGAGGTAAGGGACGAGGGTCAGATAGACCCGCACGCGATCAGCCGCGAGCAGGGGCTTCGCCTTCGCGCTCATTTCGCCTCCTCGACGTCGGTGTGGGCTCGCACGACGGCACGAAGGCGCGAGATCACCGCGTCCCGGAGCAGGGCGGGTTCGACCACTCTGACTTCCGGACCGTACGAGGCGAGTTCATCCGCGAGGATGTGCAGGTCGACGAAGGGGACGTTGATCCCCTGTGCTGCGGATGTGGCCCGTCGTCCCAGGCGCAGTGCGGCCTCAGTCCCTGGCGTGACCTCCAGGAGCGCGGAGTTCTCGGATGCGACGCGTTCCAACCCGGCGAGGGCGCGATCCCCCGCCCCGTCACGCAGCGCGGGGTCGAAGCTCTGCGTGCTCACGCGCACGTCGCCGACGACCCGGCTGAGGAGGAAAGTGCGATCTTCTTCGACGTCGACGTCGATGCCGAAGACATGCCAGCGTGCCTCGTAGTCGACCAGCGCCAAGGGGCGGATACGCCGACGACGAGGCGTGTCCTCGCCGGGCTTCAGATACTCGAACGTCACCACCTTGCACCGCTCGATCGCATCCTGCAGCGGCGAGAAGGCGGCGTCTCGTGCCGTGATGCGCGGCGCGAACCCGATGATCGGTTCGTCGCCGTCGATGCCGAGGGCTCGGATCTTGCGGACGCCGGACTGCGCATCGCCCGAGACCGACTCCGCGCTCCACACGCTGCCGGCGAGTTGCAGCACCGCCAGCTCGGCGGGCGAGAACTCGATGTCGCTGGGGAGATCGTATTCCGCCTGCGGAATGCGGTACCGCGCTTCGCGGAGATCGTTCGGGTCCGCGGCGTCCCCGATGGTCTCGATGGGCACGCCGAGCGAGCGCAGCTCGTCCTTGTCGCGCTCGAACATCTTCTCCAGGGCGTCCGAGCGGGTGCCCGCTTCGGCGCGTTGCCGATAGCCGGAGACGTTGTCGAGGATCTGCTGCTTGGTCAACCCGATCTCCGTGGCCATCAACGCCACGACGAGATTCGTCAGGCGCTCCTCCGCGGGGATCCGGGCGGCCATCACGGCGCAGGCGCCGTCACTGCGCCCAGGATGTCGACGACGATCGCGGTCGCGGGAGTGTTCTCGGCCGCGGGGAACACGACGAGGAGCTGAGAGCCGACAGCGGCGCCGACGAGTTGCTCTGCAGCAACGCTGACGCTGGCATCCTTGCCCCAGGAACTCGTCGTGACCTTCTTGTCGTCCCAGCCGACACCCATGACGTTCGAGACGACGATGTCGCCCTTCTTCACCTTCGGGCCGTCCCCCTTGATGAGCGTCTGGGTGGTGATCTCGGTGGGCGCCGGAACGTCGGGGATGATGATGCCGGGAGTTCCGTCAGGAGCGCGCACCACCGTCGGCATGCCGCGTGCGTCGTTGAACTGGAGCGCTCCCGTGGCCTTCGACGGCATGACGTCGAGCACATCGATCACGGCCACGATGTTCTCGCCCTTGTCGAGGCCGAACGCCTGGACGTTCTGCTCGCCGAAGTCCTCGGGGGTCAGGACGGCGAGGACGCGGCTGCCCTCGGTCGCGCATTCGAGCACGTCCGAGAGCCCCGCGGAACGCTGCGCCCAGTAGTCGATGCTGTGGACGCGGCTCTGGTCGCCGTTGAACTCGGACTGATAGAGCTTCTTGCCGCTGTCGCCGCCGTAGAAGGCGATGTCCAGCACCACCGGCTGGAAGTCCGAGCCCAGCGCGAGCCCGTCGCCGACCGTGACGTCGGCGAACGAGGTCTTGTCGCTCTTCACCGGCCCGAAGACGGTGACGTCCGGGACCGAGCCGAGGTCACCACTCACGTCGGCGACGTTCAGGATCTTGTCGTTGCCCCCGCGATCGCAAGCGGCGACACCGTCGGATGCGGTCGCGGTGCACCCTGTGAGGGCGAGGACGGCAAGGCTGAGAGAGGCCAGAACGGCGGACGTTTTACGCACGCGCTCCAGTCTATTCCGTCGCGTGCCCGGAATCGCGCGATGCGGCGGCCAGGCGCGCCCCCTCGGCGGCCTTCTCCGCC
The DNA here is from genome assembly GCF_000708345.1 of Microbacterium sp. Cr-K32. NCBI lineage: Bacteria > Bacillati > Actinomycetota > Actinomycetes > Micrococcales > Microbacteriaceae > Microbacterium > Microbacterium sp. Cr-K32. The sequence continues at coordinate 158,931 of NZ_JARD01000012.1, forward strand.
TCCCGCGCGCGCTTGCGCAGGTTCTTGTCGCTGATCTCGCGGTCGCCGACGGCGCCGGGGGTCCACGCCTCCACGTCTTCGTCGCCGTAGCTGCTCTTGGACGCCCGCCGCTTCACCGAGGGCGCGATGGCACCCGGTGCGAGTCGACGTGCGGTGAGGAGGAATCCCGTGTGCGCGACCATCCGGTGATCCGGCCGCACGGCGAGACCCTCGACGTGCCAGCCGCGGACCATCGTTTCGGAGGCATCGGGATCGGTGAAGAGCCCCGTGCCACGGATGTACTCGGCCACCCGGGAGAGCTGCGTCGCGGTCGCCACGTAGCAGAGCACGACCCCGCCAGGGGTGAGGGCCTCAGCGACGGCATCCATGCACTCCCACGGCGCCAGCATGTCGAGCACGACGCGGTCGACGGAGGCCGGAGCGGTCTCCGTCGGCAACGCCTCGACGAGATCGCCGACGACGACCCGCCAGGTGTCCGGGTGCTCGCCGAAGAACGTCTCGACGTTGCCGCGCGCCACATCGGCGAAATCTTCACGGCGCTCGAACGAGATGAGCCTTCCCGCCGGTCCCACCGCACGCAGGAGCGAGAGCGAGAGCGCGCCGGAACCGACCCCGGCCTCTACGACCACCGATCCAGGGAAGATGTCTGCCTGCATCACGATCTGCGCCGCGTCCTTGGGGTATACGATCGCGGCGCCGCGGGGCATCGACATCGCGAAGTCGCGCAGCAGCGGACGCAACGCCAGGTAGTCGTGTCCCGAGCTGTTGGCGACGACGGAGCCGTCGGGCAGCCCGATCAGGTCGCGATGACGGAGCACGCCCTGGTGCGTGTGGAGCTCGCCGTCCTCGCGGAGCGTCACGGTGTGCAGACGGCCTTTCGGACCGGTCAGCTGCACGCGATCGCCGGCGCGGAACGGCCCGCTGGGCCGCGGAGCTCGGGAGTCGGTCATCGGGTCGCTCCTGTCGAGGCGGTGCTGCTGTCATAGAGATCGGTGAGGTCGGCGGCTCCCCGGCCGGCGAGCGTCGGCCACAGCTCGTGCGCCCCGAGGTGATCCAGCGGGACGATGTGCGGAACGGCGAGCGTCAGCGCTCCGGAGGCGAGGCCGGCACGGACACCGGTCGGCGAGTCCTCGATGACGATCACCTCGGCGATGTCGACATCGAGGAGGGCTGCGGCCTGCAGATACGGCTCGGGGTGCGGCTTGGGGTTGTCGACGTCATCTCCCGCGACGACGATGTCGAAAGCCTCGAAATCGATCAGATCCACGACGTTCAGAGCCATCCGACGCAGCGACATCGTCACGAGCCCGGTCGGGATGCCCGCCGCCCGGAGATCCCGGAGCAGTTCGCGCGCGCCGGGACGGAACGGGACGCCCTGCGTGCGGAGCGATTCCTGCACGACGTCGGTCAGGTGGGACACGATCGCCTCGGCCTCCATGGCGACTCCGGCATTCTGAAGGATCACCGCGCTGTCGATCAATCCGCTGCCGACGAGCTGCAGAGCGTCTTCGTGGGTCCAGGATCCGCCGAAGGATTCGACCAGTGCTGTCTCGGCCGCCATCCAATACGGTTCGGTGTCGACGAGTGTTCCGTCCATGTCCCATAGGACCGCGCTGGGCTTTCTGCTCACTGAACCCATGCTAGCCGTGGTGCCGCCCGCTCCCCGCCTTCGCGGACTAGCCTGGAAGGATCACGACCGCGATCTCGAAGGGAGCCCTCGATGGATGTTCTCGGTCCGCGCATCGTCATCGCCGCCTTCGACGGCTGGAATGACGCGGGTGAAGCGGCGAGCAGTGCCATCGATGCGCTGCGCTCCTCGTCGGAATACGATCTCGTGCATTCCGTCGACCCCGAGCTGTACTTCGACTACCAGTACACGCGTCCGTCGACGCGGATGGATGCGGAAGGCCGTCGTCAGCTCACCTGGCCGGAAGCAGGTCTGTGGCGTCCTCGGAACCCCGGCCCGGGCCCGGAGTTCTGGCTTCTCACCGGAGCCGAGCCGGCGCGCACCTGGCAGGCGTTCGCCTCCGAGTTCATCGACATCGCTCTGCGCGACGACATCACCGGTCTCGTCACCCTCGGCGCCATGCTGTCCGACGTTCCGCACACACGGCCGATCTCGATCTTCGCCTCCAGCCAGAACGAGCAGGTGCGCGAGGCACATGGTCTGGAACGCTCGCTGTACGAGGGCCCCGTGGGGATCCTCACCGTCTTCGAGCACTTCGCGGAGAACGCCGGCATCCCCACCGCGAGCCTGTGGGCGAGCGTGCCGCACTACGTCGCTTCGGCGACACCCTCGCCGAAGGTCACGCTCGCCCTCCTCGACCGTCTCGAGGAGCTCACCGGAGTGGATGTGGATCGCACGGCGTTGCGCACGGAGGCCGCCGCCTGGGAGGCGTCGATCGATGCCGCCGCATCGGAGGACGAGGACATGGCGGAGTACATCCGCCAGCTCGAGCGCACCCGTGACACGTGGGACTCCCCCGAGGCGTCGGGCGATGCGATCGCCCAGGCATTCGAGCGCTACCTGCGCCGCCGCGACGACGGTCCGGGCGACCGCAAGCGCTGAGCGCGGGTCAGGCGGCGATCACGCCGGTGCCGAGAAGGACCAGCAGGACGGTGCCGAGCAGGATGCGGTAGATGACGAACGGCAGGAAGCTGCGCTTCGAGATCCAGTTCATGAAGAACGCGATCACGCCCAGTGCCACCACGAAGGCGATTCCCGTCGCGGCGAGGGTGTCGCCGAACGAGAAGAACGACGGCTCGTCCCAGCTCTTGAACACCTGGTAGAAGCCGCTGCCGAAGACGGCGGGGATTGCCAGCAGGAAGGCGTAGCGCGCTGCAGCCGCACGCTCGTATCCGAGGAACAGGCCCATCGTGATCGTGCCGCCCGAGCGGGAGACCCCGGGGATCAACGCCAGCGCCTGCGCGAAACCGAAGGCGATGCCGTGCGGGTAGGTGAGGTCATCGAGCTTTCGGCGCTTCGCTCCCACGTAGTCGGCGACGCCGAGCAGGATGCCGAACACGATCAGCATGACGGCGACGATCCACATCGATCGGAGCACGGTCTCGATCTGATCCTGGAAAAGGAGCCCGAGGACCACGATCGGGATGCTGCCGATGATGATCAACCAGCCCATCCTGGCGTCCGGATCGTTGCGCGGCGCCTTGCCGACGAGAGACCGGAACCACTGCGTGACGATGCGCACGATGTCGCGCCAGAAGAACACCACGACGGCGGCCTCGGTACCGATCTGTGTGATCGCGGTGAACGCGGCCCCCGGGTCCTCACCCGAGGGGAGGAACGTTCCGAGGATGCGCAGGTGAGCGCTGGAGGAGATCGGAAGGAACTCGGTGAGTCCCTGGACGATGCCGAGGATCAGTGCTTCGAGCAGGTGCATGGAGAGCTTTCAGTTCAGGGAGGCACGGAGCGCGCGGCGCTCAGTACGTGCGCAGCAGATCGGTCAGAACCTGCTGGCCGAAGACAAGCGATTCTACGGGTACTCGCTCATCGACTCCGTGGAACATGCCTGTGAAGTCGAGGTCGGCAGGCAGCCTGAGCGGCGCGAAGCCGTATCCGGTGATGCCCAGGTATGCCAGTGCCTTGTTGTCCGTGCCGGCACCGAGCAGATACGGGATGACCGGAACCCCCGGGTCGTGGCGGCCGATGCTGGCGACCATGGCCTCCACGAGCTCGCCCTCGAACGGCGTCTCCATCCCGATGTCGCGGACGACCGTCTCGATGACGATCTCGTCTCCGACGATCTGCTGCAGCTCGGCGAGGACGTCGTCCTCGGTCCCGGGGATCACCCGTACGTCGATCAGCGCCTCGGCGCGCTCCGGGATCACATTGTGCTTGTAGCCCGCTGCCAGCGCTGTCGGGTTCGTCGTCGTGCGGAACGAGGACCGCAGGAAGGCCTCGGCCGGTCCCGCGGCTGCGGCGAGGGCATCGGGGTCGTCGACGCTGCGCCCGGTCAGGTCGCTCAGGCCCTCCAGCAGGGCCCTGGTCGTCGACGTCAGACGGATCGGCCACCGGGTGCGCCCGATCGCCGCGACCGCTTCAGCGAGCTTCGTGACGGCGTTGTCGTCGTGCAGGCGGCTTCCGTGGCCCGCGCGGCCCTTCGCGACGAGCCGTATCCAGATCAGGGCCTTCTCCCCCACCTGCAGCAGATAGGCCCGTCGGTCATCGACGGTGATCGAGTAGCCGCCGACCTCGCTGATGGCGGCCGTCGCGCCCTCGAACCACTCCGGGCGGTTCTGCACGACGAGCGCTGACCCCTCGACACCGCCGTTCTCCTCGTCGGCGAAGAAGGCCAGCACGAGATCGCGTTCCGGTTGCTCGCCTGCGCGCAGGATCTCGGCCACCGACGTGAGGATCATGGCATTCATGTTCTTCATGTCGACGGCTCCACGGCCCCACAGCATTCCGTCCCGCACGAGGCCGGCGAACGGGTCGACGCTCCAGTCCTCCGCCATGGCGGGAACGACGTCGAGATGGCCGTGCACGACGAGCGCGGGCTTGTCCCTGTCACGCCCCGGCACCCTCGCCATCACGTTCGTGCGGCGCGGGATCGGCTCGTAGTACTCGACCGCGAGCCCGAGCCCCTCCAGGTAGGCACCGACATACTGCGCGGCCTCGCGCTCGCCCTTCGCGTTGCCCCCGCCGAAGTTGGAGGTGTCGAAGCGGATCAGGTCGCTCGCGATGCGGACGACCTCCGGAAGAGACGGATCGGTCATGGGTCCAGGCTATCGAAAGCGCGCGCCACGCCCGGGCGTGCGCCTCGGTTCGAGAGGCCGCCGGGGACGTGGTAATGTCATTCTTCGGTCGGCAACGATCATCCAACACCTGCGCGGGTGGCGGAATGGTAGACGCGCTACGTTGAGGTCGTAGTGCCCGTAAGGGCGTGGGGGTTCAAGTCCCCCTCCGCGCACAGGAAGAAGAAGGCCCCGGATCCCTGGATCCGGGGCCTTCTTCGTTGTCGTGTGGACGACCGACGTCGTGTGCGTCGACGACGCGGGGAACAGCTCACCGGAGAGCGGAGATACACGCCGCGCCTTGATCCGGAGCTACCGGGCTCCGCTCCATCGGGAGAACTCCGTCCGGTGATGCGGATGTACGAGCCCGCCTCCGTCGTCGTCGATGGCCGCTATCCTGTTCCGGCGATCACGCGATCGCAGGAACAGGAGTCGCTGCCGGTCACGCCGCGCTGACTCCGAAGAGAAGGCCCAGCAGGTAGGTGATGGCGGCTGCGCCGAAGCCGATGGCGAGTTGGCGCAGGGCGCGGCGCAGGGGCGGGCCGCCCGAGAGCACACCCACCATCGCGCCGGTGCTCAGGAGCGCGATGCCGACGAGCACGAGTGCGACGACGACGGCCGTCGTTCCCTCCAGGCCGAATATCCAGGGCAGCACCGGAATGATCGCCCCGGAGGCGAAGAGGAGGAAGCTCGAGATCGCGGCCGTCCAATCGCTGCCGACGATCTCGTGTGCGTCGCCGCCCTGGATGTCGACCGGACCGGTCGCGGCCCGGCGCGCCCCCGCCTGGGCTGCGCTCACGATGCGCCGGGCGCGCGCCAGCGATTCCTCCTGCTCCATGCCCCGTGCGCGGTAGACGAGCGCGAGCTCGTTCTCGTCGATGTCGAGATCGCCGGCCGACGCGTGGGCGTCTTCGTTCGCCTCGGTGGCCGCGAGCAGCTCGCGCTGGGATCGTACGGAGACGAACTCCCCCGCCCCCATGGACAGCGCTCCGGCCAGGAGACCAGCGATGCCGCTGAAGAGCACGAAACCAGAGCTCACCCCTGTCGCGCCGATGCCGAGGACGAGCGCCAGGTTGCTCACGAGGCCGTCGTTCGCTCCGAAGACGGCTGCACGGAAGGATCCGGAGAGGCGCCTGCGGCCGCGTGCCGCGAGCCCGCGCACGACCTCGTAGTGAACCTTCTCGTCGGCCCGCATCGCGGGGGTGGCGTACTGCTCCGCATCGTAGGGGGAACGCGCCTCCGCGCTCTGGGCGAGAGCCAGGACGAAGATGGACCCGAAACGACCGGCCATCCAGCCGAGGAGTCGCGAACGCACTCCGGCGCGGGGAAGTCGCTTCGGCTCGCTGCCGAGAAGATCGAGCCAATGCTGCTCATGGCGGCGTTCGGCGTCAGCGAGACTCAGCAGGATGTCGCGCTCCTCCCCCTCTCGTCGTGCAGCGAGCTTCTGATAAACGGCGCCTTCGGCACGCTCCTCGACGAGATAGCGCGCCCAGCGTCGGCGGTCGGCTGGCGTCGGTTCGACTGCGGCGGGGGCTGTCATGGATCCTCCAGAAAAGACGGTGCCCGGTGCGCGGGCAACCGTTCAACGCTAGCTCTGACGGCGCGCAGGAACCCTGCTCAGGCGCGGATTGACAGCATTTCGGGGATCCGAAGCACCGGCCGGACGTCATGCGGTCCTGTGGTCCTCAGGAACGCACGCGTTTGCGGAGAACCTCGATGCGCGACTGCAGCTGGGTCACCGTCGCCTGGGCGACGGCCGGACCTCCGCAGATCCGTCGGAGCTCGGCATGCACCGCGCCGTGGGGCTCGCCCTTCTGCCGGGCGTAGAGTCCGACGAGACTGTTCAGAAGCTGTCGCTGCTCTTTGAGCGTGCGATGCAGGGGCGGGGGCAGCGTCGTCGTCTCGGTCGGTGCGGTCGAGGCTTCTCGCGCTTCACGCAGACGCGATTGACGGGACTGACGCTGCATGAGCAGTTCGTGGACGTGTTCCGGTTCGAGGAGACCGGGGAATCCGATGAACTCCTCCTCTTCCGGTGTGCCGGGTTCTGCGAGCTGTCCGAACTCCTGACCTTCGAACACCACGCGATCGAAGTGCGCGACGGACGAGAGCGCCTGATAGCTGAACTCCTGCGTCAGCGCGTCCGAGGTCTCCTCTTCGCGATTCGCGCTCTCGAGCAGGGAGTCTTCCAGCCCGTCGTCCTCCTTCGACTGCCGGTCGAGTGCGTGGTCACGCTGCTTGTCCATCTCGTTCGCGAGCCCCATGAGCACGGGGACCTGCGGAAGGAACACGCTGGCGGCCTCACCGCGGCGTCGGGCCCGCACGAAACGACCGATGGCTTGGGCGAAGAACAGCGGAGTCGACGAGGAGGTCGCGTACACGCCCACCGCGAGGCGCGGCACGTCGACACCCTCCGACACCATGCGCACGGCCACCATCCACCGGGAGTCGTTCGCGCTGAACTTCTCGATGCGTTCCGAGGCGGTCGCGTCGTCGGAGAGCACGACTGTGGCCTGCTGGCCCGTGATGCTGTGCAGGATCTTGGCGTACGCCCGGGCGACGGTCTGATCGGTCGCCAGCACCAGACCGCCGGCGTCGGGGACGTGGTGGCGGATCTCGGTGAGGCGGCGGTCTGCGGCCGACAGCACGGCCGGCATCCAGTCGCCCTCGGGGTCGAGCGCGGTGCGCCAGGCCTGCGAAGTCACGTCCTTCGTGTTGTCCTGGCCCAGGTGCGTCTCGAGTTCGTCGCCCGTCGTCGTGCGCCACCGCATCTTGCCCGCATACATGTGGAACAGGACAGGTCGGACGACGCCGTCGGCCAGCGCACGACCGTAGCCGTAGTTGTAGTCGGTGCGAGAGATGCGCGCGCCGGATTCGTCGGGGTGGTATTCGACGAACGGGATCGGTGCCGTGTCGCTGCGGAACGGGGTTCCGGAGAGCAGGAGACGCCGCTTGGCGGGACCGTACGCATCGCGGATGGCGTCGCCCCAGCTCAGTGCATCACCGCCGTGGTGGACCTCGTCGAGGATCACCAGCGTCTTCGCGTCTTCCGTGAGATGCCGGTGCACGGAGGACTTCGCCGCGACCTGCGCATACGTCACGACCGCGCCGTGATAGTGGCGCGCGGGTGCCCAGTCGCTGTTGCGGAAACGGGGGTCGAGGCGGATGTGCGCGCGCGCGGCGGCATCGGCCCACTGCGTCTTGAGATGCTCGGTCGGAGCCACCACGATGATGCGGTTGACCTCGCCCATGCGCATGAGTTCGACCGCCAGGGTGAGAGCGAACGTGGTCTTCCCTGCGCCGGGGGTGGCAGCCACGAGGAAGTCGCGCTGATCCGCCGCGAAGTACTGTTCGAGGGCCTCCTGCTGCCACGCGCGCAGCTTGTTCGCGGTGCCCCAAGGGGCACGCTGTGGAAAGGACGGAGAGAGCATCGACTCCACGATAATCGCTGCCGGGGACACGGGATCACTCGCCGCCGTTCCCGCGCGTGCCCCTGCCCCGGACGTGCGCCTGCAGTAGGCTCTGTCACTGCGCAGCGGTCACCTCCGCCGGGCAGAATGTTCGTGAAGGAGAGCGGGATGACCGACCAGGATTCGACTCGGACCCCCTACGTTCCGAACGAGACCGCACATCCGTGGCGTCGTTTCGTCGCGATCGGCGATTCGTTCACGGAGGGCATCGGCGACCCGGATCCCGCACATCCCGGCAGTCACCGCGGCTGGGCCGACCGCGTCGCGGAGGTGCTCGCCTCGCAGGTGGACGACTTTGCCTACGCCAACCTCGCCGTCCGCGGCAAACTCATCGCACAGATCGTCGCCGACCAGATCGAGCCGGCCGTGGCGCTCCACCCCGATCTGGTGTCGATCTGTGCGGGCGGCAACGACGTGATCCGCCCCGGGACCGATCCGGACGCCATCGCGAGTCAGCTCGAAGATGCCGTGGCCCGACTGGCCTCGACGGGAGCGGCCGTGCTCCTCTTCACCGGGATCGACACCGCCTTCACGCCGGTGTTCCGGACGTTCCGCGGCAAGGTCGCGATCTACAACGAGAACGTCCGTGCGATCGCCGAGCGTCATGACTGCATCGTCGCCGATCAGTGGGCGCTCAAGGTCGTGCAGGACATGCGGTTCTTCGACGACGACCGCCTGCACTACAACGCCCTCGGTCACCACGAGGTGGCACGGATGGCGCTGCGCGCGCTGAACGTGCCGAACGACCTCGAGGCCATGCAGCCCGAGCCGTTCCCGCTGCGGACGTGGCGAGAGGCGCGCGCCGAGGACCTCGGCTGGGCACGCGAGCACCTGGTGCCGTGGGTGCTCCGGAGGTTGCGGCACCAGTCATCCGGAGACAACCTCGCGGCGAAGCGTCCGGAGCCCTCGCCGGTGTTCCGATTCGAGCAGACCCCTCCGGAGAGGGACTGAGAGGTCAGGCTTTCATCGACCAGAGCGCGACCGCGGCGGCGGATGCGACGTTGAGCGAGTCGACCCCGCCGGACATCGGGATGGTGACGATGGTGTCTGCACCCTCCATCGCCTCGCGCGAGAGGCCGTCGCCCTCCGAGCCCATGACGAGTGCGACGCGTTCCGGACGATCGGCGGCGTAGGTGTCGAGCGTCACCGCGTCGTCACGCAGCGCGAGGGCCGCGATGTCGAAGCCCGCGGCGTGAAGGTCTGCGATGGCGGAATCCCAGTCGGGGATACGCGTCCACGGCACCTGGAACACGGTCCCCATGCTCACGCGGACACTGCGACGGTACAGCGGGTCGGCGCCCCCTGGCGACACCAGCACCGCGTCGGCCCCCAGCCCGGCAGCCGCACGGAAGGCCGCTCCGACGTTGGTGTGGTCGCCGATGTTCTCGAGGATGAGCACGAGGGTCGCGCCCTGGATCACGTCGTGAACCGACGGCAGCTCGGGGCGGTGCATCGACGCGATCGTCCCCCTGTGCACCGCGAAGCCGGTCACCGTCTCGGCGATCTCATCCGGTACCACGTACACGGGCACATCGAGATCGCCGACGATCCTCCGGATGTCCTCCACCCGGCGCTCCTGGACCAGCACGGAACGCGGACGATGTCCAGCCGCCACCGCGCGGGCGATCACCTTCGTCGATTCCGCGATGTAGAGACCACCCGACGGCTCAGACAGGGCGCGAAGCGCGGTGTCGGTGAGTCCGCGGTAGTCGTCGAGACGCGGGTCGTCGGCATCGGTCACAGGCAGTAGTTCCACGATGTCCACTCTGCCATCGTCCGTGGGCAGGCCTCGCACGGCGTCGGCGCGCGCTGACGCCCCGTCGGCGGGCGCCGTGTCCGTCCCCGCACCGTAGACTCGCTCGAGGAGGTCCCGTGAGCGTGTCGAATCCCGCCGAGCTGTCGGCCACCATCGCCCACGCCGCCGAGTTGCTGCGCGAGAAGCGCATCGCACTTCTCACCGGCGCCGGTATCTCGACCGATTCCGGTATCCCCGCCTATCGCGGTGAAGGCGCCAGGACCCGCAGCGATCCGATGACGATCCAGACATTCTTGGGCGACGAGGCCGCGCGGCGTCGGTACTGGGTCGGGAGCCATCTCGGTTGGCGCGCGTTCGCCCGAGCTGAGCCGAACCCGGGACATATCGCGCTTGCGCAACTCGAAACCGTGGGCACCGTATCCGGAGTCATCACGCAGAACGTCGACGGTCTGCATCTGCGAGCCGGGAGCTCGCACGTGATCGAGGTGCACGGGACGATGCGCCGCGTGCTGTGCCTCAAGTGCGGTCAGGTGTTCGACCGCCGCGATGTCGCCGTGCAGATCGAGGAGCTCAACCCCTGGATCACGGTGCCGGAGAACATCGCGCTCGCTCCCGACGGCGACGTCCTGCCTGAGAGCACGGAGGGGTTCATCGTCCCGGTGTGCACGGTGTGCGCAGGGACGCTCAAGCCGGATGTGGTCTTCTTCGGCGAATACGTTCCCCAGGACCGCTTCCGTGCCGCCGAGTCGCTGCTGCGCTCGAGCACCGCACTGATCGTCGCGGGTTCCTCGCTGGTCGTCAACTCCGGCGTGCGTCTCGTCGAGCGCGCCCGTCGCCGCAACATCCCCTTGATCATCGTTAACCGTGAGCCGACGCGCGCGGATGCCTGGGCGCACCTCACCATCGCCGCCGGCACCAGCGACGTGCTCCCCGCACTCCAGGAACTCCTCTCGTGACCCACCTCACCCTCGTCCGCCACGGTCAGACCGACTGGAACCTCGCCAAGCGCATCCAAGGCTCCACCGACATCCCGCTGAACGAGACGGGGCGCGACGACGCGCGGTGGGCGGCGGAGAGGCTCGCTGCCGGTACGCATCATGCCGTCTACACCAGCCCCCTGCTGCGAGCGAGGGAGACGGCGGAGATCATCGCGGATCGGCTGGGGCTGGAGATCACCGGAGTCGTCCCCGACATCCGTGAGCGCGAGTTCGGCGAGGGCGAAGGCATGCTCGTGCCGGACTACATCAGGACCTACGGGGATTGGCATGCGGAGGTTCCCGGGGCCGAGTCCCTGCACGAGGTCGGCGAACGGGCCATCGCGGCGCTGCACGAGATCGCCCGAGACGCACGCCGGCGGTCCGCTCCTCGCGCGGAGTCGGTCATCGTGGTCGCCCATGGCGGAGTGATCCGGGCCGTGATCGACCACGTCTCCGGCGGAACCCTCCCCCGGGACGGCCAGGTCCTTCAGAACGGCTCGGCGCATCGGTTCGTGGCAGCTCCCGGATACCTTCGGCTGCTCGAGGAATCTCCGGTCCTCTGATCAGCTGCTGCTCTGATCAGCTGCTGCCCTGATCAGCTGCTGCCCTGATCAGCTGCTGCCCTGATCAGCCGAGGCGGCGATCAGCCGGCACGAGAGACGACGGAGCGCGCGTGCCGGAGCACTGGTTCGTCGATCATCCGTCCCTCGAACCGGAATACACCGCGCTCTGCCGCTGCGGCGAGGAGGACCGCACGCGCCCATGCCACGGTCGTCTCGTCGGGTCGGTAGGCGGCCCGGATCGCCGCCACCTGGTTGGGATGGATGCACGCCGTCGCGCGAAAGCCCGACGCGGCGGCATCGCGCGCCTCGCGATCGAGGCCCTCGGCGTCGTCGAGAGCGATGTGCACGGCATCGATGGCGGCTTTGCCCCGGGCCCCAGCCTCGAGGAGGATGCGCGCGCGGGCATAGCGGGCGATGTCGCGATAGCCCCCATCGGCATTCCGGGACGACGTGCCACCGAGGGAGGCCACGAGATCCTCGGCCCCCCACATCATCGCTGTGACCCGTGGGTGCGCGGCGATGCGGTCTGCGGCGTGCACGCCACGGGCGGTCTCGCACAGAGCGATCAGCGAGTAACGGTCGTCGAACGCTGAGAGGCTCTCCGCGCTCTCCGTCTTCGCCACCATCACGGTGCGGAAGTCCGTCTTCGCCAGCATCGCGAGGTCGGCGGTGAAGGCGTCGCTGTCCGCGGCATTCACGCGCACGATGACGCGGCCGGGGTCGAGGTCGGCTTCGATGACATTCCTGCGCGCGGCGTCCTTCGCATCCGGGAGCACCGCATCCTCGAGGTCGAGGATGATCGCATCGGCGCGCTCGGCGGCCTTCTGGAAACGCTCGGGTCGATCGGCGGGGCAGAACAGCAGAGCAGGGCCGAGGTCGAAGCTCATGCGGCGGGACCTTCCGGAAGGCAGTGCACCAACACCGAGCGCACGGCAGTGGCGACCACCGTTCCGTCCTGATTGCGTCCGGTGTGCGCGATCTTCACGATTCCCTGCCCCGGTCGGGACGAGGAGAGCCGTTTCTCCACGACGACGCTCTCGGTGTAGAGCGTGTCGCCGGCGAACAGCGGATGCGGGAAAGCCACGTCGCCGAAACCGAGCTGCGCGACGAGAGTTCCCTGGGTCAGCTGCGCGACCGATGATCCCACCATCGTCGACAGCGTCCACATCGAGTTCATCAGCCGCGCATGGAACGGATCCTGGGCCTCGGCGAAGGCCGCGTCGAGATGCAGCGCCTGCGTATTCATCGTGAGGGTCGTGAAGAGAACGTTGTCGGCCTCGGTCGCCGTGCGCCCAGGGCGATGCAGGTAGCGGCCGTCGACCGCGAACTCCTCGTAGTACAGCCCCCGCTGCAGGATGTCGTGCGTGGTCATACCGCCACGCTACCCGGCGAGTCCGAGTCCGCGCGCGATGACGAGGAGCTGCACCTCGGTGGTGCCCTCGCCGATCTCGAGGATCTTGGAGTCACGGTAATGACGGCCGACGGGGAACTCGTTCATGAACCCGTTTCCCCCGAAGATCTGCGTCGCATCCCTGGCGTTGTCCATCGCGGCCTCTCCGCCGACGAGCTTCGCGATGGCCGCTGCTTCGGCGAACGGCTTGCCGGCATCCCGCAACCGCGCGGCATGATGCCAGGCGAGTCGAGCGGTGTGAACCCGGGCCCGCATCCGCGCCAGCGTGAACTGGGCATTCTGGCGCGTGCTCAATGCGGCACCGAAGATCGTGCGGCTCTTCGCGTAGTCCACCGCCGCCTCCAGGCAGCCCTCCGCCGCCCCCGTCGAGAGAGCTGCGATGGCGATGCGGCCTTCGTCGAGGATGCTCAGGAAGCTGCGGAAGCCGCTCCCCCGTGGGCCGAGCAGGTTCGAGGCGGGCACCCGCGCCCCGTCGAAAGTCAGCGGATGCGTGTCGGAGGCGTTCCAGCCCACCTTGTCGTAGGGGGCCTCGACCGTGAATCCCGGGGTGCCGTTGGGCACGATGATCGTCGAGATCTCCTTGCGACCGTCCTCGTTCCCGGTCACCGCGGTGACCGTGACGAAGCGCGTGATCGGGGTACCGGAGTTGGTGATGAACTGCTTGGAGCCGTCGATGACCCACTCGTCGCCGTCGAGTCGGGCCGTGGTCCTGGTCGCGCCGGCGTCGCTGCCTGCCTCCGGCTCGGTGAGGCCGAAGCCCGCCAGCGCCCGTCCGGCGAGCAGATCGGGCAGCAGTTCCTGGCGCTGCTCCTCGGTGCCGAAGCGGAAGATCGGCATGGCGCCGAGGCTGACCCCTGCTTCGAGCGTGATCGCGATGGACTGATCGACGCGGCCGAGCGCCTCGATCGCGATGCCGAGCGCCATGTAGTCGCCGCCCTGTCCCCCGTACTCCTCGGGAAACGGCAGGCCGAACAGGCCGAGATCGCCCATCTGCGCCACGACGTCCATCGAGAGCGTATGGGTGCGGTCGGCCTCATAGGCCTGCGGCGCGACGACCGTGTCTGCGAACTCCCGCACCATGGCGGCGAGCTCGCGCTCCTCCTCGGTCAGATCTTCCATGTTCAGCTCTCCTCCGTCGTCACACGGGCGACCGGTTGGTCGCGCCGCACCTGATCGCCCACCGCGACCAGCAGGTGCACCACACCGTCGTGCGGTGCGAGCACCGGGTGCTCCATCTTCATCGCCTCGATCGAGACGAGAGGGTCGCCGGCGGAGACCCTCTCCCCGTCCGCGGCGTGAACCGCCACGACGCTGCCCGGCATCGGGGCCCGTCCCTCCGGTTCGGTCGCCCCGGATCCCGCCTCGCGCGCCGACAGCCGACGCCGCATCCGCTGCCTTCTGTCGAGGGGACGCAGGCGGACCGTGTGTCCGTCCTCGGCCACCCAGACCGCGCCGTCGCCGTCGACAGCGGCACGCACGGAGACTTGAGATCGTGTGGACAGGGCCTCGTGGAGCTCGACCTCTTCGTCGTCATCCGTGAGCGCCACGAACGGGGCGACCACCGTGTTCTCCGCTCCCAGGCGCCATCCCCGCAGCTCTCGCCACAGAGGGCTGGTCCGCACCGGCGCGCGGAGCTCCGAGATGGCATCCTTCGCGGCTGCGAGCTGTGCGGTCGACGGCGTCTGCGCGTCGAGGGGAAGCAGGGTCTCGATGAGTCCCGTGTCGAGATCCCCCGCGATCACGCGCGCGTCCTGGCAGAGAGTTCGCAGGAACGCGATGTTGGTCTCGACGCCCAGCACGACCGTGCGTGCGAGCGCCTCGTCGAGCCGCGCGAGTGCCGTGGCACGGTCGTCCGCGAAGGCGATCACCTTCGCGATCATCGGATCGTAGAACCCGGTCACCTCGCTTCCGGTCTCGATCGCCGCGTCGACGCGCACACCGACGGGCGGTTCGAACAACAGCACGTTCCCGGTGGAGGGGAGGAAGCCGCGCTCGGGCGATTCCGCATACACGCGCGCCTCCACAGCGTGACCGCGCAGACGCGGCGAGACATCCAGCGGAAGCCCATCGGCCGCGCGGAGTTGAAGGGCGACGAGATCGAGTCCGGTGACCTCCTCGGTGACCGGATGCTCCACCTGGAGGCGGGTGTTCATCTCGATGAAGAACACCTCGTCCGGCGCATCGGCGTCGATGAGGAACTCGACCGTGCCGGCCCCGATGTACTCGACGCTCTCAGCCGCCAGCACGGCGGCTGAGAGCAGTCGCTCCCGGGTGTGCGGGGGGATGCCTGCCGACGGCGCCTCCTCGACGACCTTCTGGTGCCGTCGCTGCAGCGTGCACTCCCGCTCCCCGAGCGCGATGACCGTACCGTGCGCGTCTCCGAAGACCTGCACCTCGATGTGCCGCGGACGTCTGATCAGGCGTTCGAGGATGAGCGCATCATCGCCGAACGCCGCGGCCGCCACGCGCCGGGCCGAGGCGAGCGCAGAGCGCAGCCCCGTCGAGTCGGCGACGACCTCCATGCCCTTGCCGCCTCCGCCGGCGCTGGGCTTGACCAGCAGTGGGTATCCGACGTTCTCCGCCTCTTCGGCGATCTCGACGTCGGACAGGCCTTTGGCGTCGAAACCGGGGACGACCGGAACGCCGAAACGCAGGACATGCTCGCGAGCGCGTGCCTTGTCCCCCATGATCTGCAGGGCCTCCACCGAGGGGCCGATGAAGACGATGCCGCTCTCGGCGCAGGCCTCGGCGAGTCCGACACTCTCAGAGAGGAATCCGTAGCCGGGGTGGATGGCTTGCGCGCCGCTGCGCCGAGCCGCCGCGATGACGGCATCGATGTCGAGGTACGACTCCGCAGCCGGTGCCGGGCCGATTCTCACGGCGACATCGGCCTCTCGCACGTGGGGTGCCGCGACGTCGGCGTCGCTGTAGACGGCGACGCTGCGGATCCCGAGCGTGCGCAGGGTGCGGATCACCCGTCGGGCGATCTCCCCGCGGTTGGCGACGAGAACGGTGTGGAAGGAGACGGTGTTCGACGACGACGTCGTGGTCATGGACAAGACACTCACATCCGGAAGACGCCGAAGCGCGGTTCGGGCAGCGGGCTGCGGGAGATGACGTCGAGGGAGAGCCCCAGGAGGTCGCGGGTCTGTGCAGGGTCGACGATCCCGTCGTCCCAGAGTCGGGCTGTGGCGTAATAGGGCTCGCCCTGGTGCTCGTACTGCTCACGGATCGGAGCCTCGAACGCCGCACGGTCCTCGCCGCTCCAGGCATCGCCGCGCGCGGTCAGCTGATCCTCCTTGACGGTGGCGAGCACCGACGCCGCCTGCGCGCCGCCCATCACGGAGATGCGGCTCGCAGGCCACGTCCACAGGAAGCGGGGCGAGTAGGCACGGCCGCACATGGAGTAGTTGCCGGCCCCGAAAGAACCTCCGATGATGACCGTGAGCTTCGGCACCCGTGTGCTTGCGACCGCAGTGACCATCTTCGCGCCGTCCTTCGCGATGCCTCCGGCCTCGGCGTCGGAGCCGACCATGAACCCGGTGATGTTCTGCAGGAACAACAGCGGGATCCCGCGCTGGTCGCACAGCTCGATGAAGTGGGCGCCCTTGAGCGCGGACTCGCTGAACAGCACGCCGTTGTTCGCGACGATGCCGATGGGATGACCATGGAGTCGGGCGAAACCGGTGACCAGGGTCGTGCCGTACTCGGGCTTGAACTCGAGGAACGTGTCGCCGTCGACGAGGCGTGAGATGACCTCGTGCACGTCGTACGCGGCATTCACGTCGACGGGAACCGCGTCGTAGAGGCTGGAGGACTCGGACGGCGGTCGGCTGGGCGCCACGTCCCAGGCCGGAGCTGCGGGTGCGGGGAGCGTGGCGACGATATCGCGCAGGATCTCGAGGGCGTGCTCGTCGTCTTCCGCGAGATGGTCGACCACACCGCTGCGTCGTGCGTGCAGTTCTCCCCCGCCCAGTTCCTCTGCGGTCACGATCTCGCCGATCGCGGCCTTCACCAGGGGCGGCCCCCCGAGGAAGATCGTTCCCTGGCCGCGGACGATCACGGTCTCGTCGCTCATGGCGGGGACATAGGCGCCACCCGCCGTGCAGGAACCGAGAACTGCAGCGAGCTGAGGGATCCCTTCGGCGGACATACGCGCCTGGTTGAAGAAGATCCGGCCGAAATGCTCCCGATCCGGGAAGACCTCGTCCTGCTTCGGGAGGAAGGCGCCTCCCGAGTCGACCAGGTACAGACAAGGCAGGCGATTCTCGAGGGCGATCTCCTGCGCACGCAGATGCTTCTTGACCGTGAGGGGGTAGTACGTGCCGCCCTTCACCGTCGCGTCGTTGCAGACCACCATGACGTGGCGACCGTGGACGAGTCCGATCCCGGCGATCACCCCGGCACCGGGCGCCTCTCCCCCGTACAGGCCGTCGGCCGCGAGGGGGGCGACTTCCAGGAACGGGCTGCCTTCATCGAGCACCCGAGCGACGCGGTCCCGCGGGAGAAGCTTGCCGCGCGCGACGTGGCGTTCGCGGGACGCCTCCGGTCCGCCGCGGGCCGCGGTCGCGAGGCGGTCTCGCAGCTCTTGCGCGAGAGACTCCTGGGTTGCCGGCATCGTGATGTCCTCCTCGACCCACGTCCGCGAGGGCGGGCCCTGGCGCGGTGCATGCACTTTCGGTTAGTGTTCACTAACCCGTTGATTCAGGTTAGCGAGGATTAACTGAGATGACAAGCCCGGTCACCGCCCGAGACCGCGCCAAGGCTGAACGGTCGGATGCGATCCTGCACGCTGCCGCGCGTCTCTTCGCCGCGCGTGGATACAGCGGCGTGAGCCTGGAGGACATCGGGGCTGCCGTCGGCGTATCCGGACCGGCCGTCTACCGTCACTTCGCCGGCAAGCAGGCACTGCTCGGGGCCGTACTCGTCAAGGTGAGTCAGGATCTGATCCGCGGTGGACGGCAGGTCTCCGAGGAAACTCCGACCCCCGACGAGCGGATGCGTGCGCTGATCGGCTTCCATGTCGAGTTCGCGCTGGGCAATGCCGAGGTCATCCAGGTGCAGGATCGTGATGTCGCGTTCCTCTCCGAGACGGACCGGGCCGAGGTCCGCCGCCTCCAGCGCGCGTACATCGAGTTGTGGATGGCAGCATTGTCGCCGTTGCATGCGACGCCGGGCGGCGGCGCGGATCAGGATGAGCTGCGGTTGCGCGTGCAGGCGTGCTTCGGGCTCATCAACTCGACTCCCCACAGCACCCGCGCCGCCGCCAGGCGGCATTCCGCCACCGCGACCGTACTGATCGCGATGGCGGACGCGGCTCTGCGCGCGACTACCTGAGCAGCATCGCCCGTCCGGGCTCTTCGAGGATGTCGGCGACATCCTTGAGGAAGCTCGCCCCCTCGGCTCCGTCGACCAGACGGTGATCGAACGAGAGGCTGAGGGTCATCATCTGCCGCAGGGCGATCTCGCCGTGGTGCTCCCACGGCTGACGCCGCACTGCTCCGACGGCCAGGATCCCGGATTGCCCCGGGGGCAGGATGGGTGTGCCGGCATCGACGCCGAAGACTCCGATGTTCGAGATCGAGAACGTGCCGCCTGCGAGTTCCGCCGGCGAGGTCTTCCCCGCACGGGCCACCTCGGCCAGCGACTTCACGGCATCCGCGAGACCGACGAGGGTCAACTGCTCCGCATCACGGATCATCGGGACGATGAGGCCCCGATCCGTCGCGGCGGCGATCCCCAGGTCGACGTAGTTGTGCTGGACGATCTCCCCGGCGGCCTCGTCCCAACGCGAGTTGAGCCCGGGCGTGCGGCTCAGAGCGAGACAGACGGCCTTCGCGACCACCGCGAGCGGGCCGATCCGGTGTGCGCTGAGGGAGCGATCGTCGCGAAGACTCGACAACAGGTCCATCGTCGCGGTCACGTCGACCGTGTGGAAGACCGTGACATGGGGGGCCGTGAACGCGCTCTGCACCATCGCCGCCGCCGTGTGCTTGCGCACGCCGCGGATGGGGATGCGGGTCTCTCGCTCCGCGTCTGTGAGCACTGACGCGTTCGACGGGGTGGGCGTCGACGACAGGTCGTCGGCACGCGGCGTGCGGTGGGCGATCCGCTCTGCGTATTCGTCGACGTCGCGGCGGGTGATGACTCGGTCCCCCACGTCGGCGGCGACCAGCACGAGATCGATGCCGAGACGCTTGGCATGAGCGCGCACGGGCGGGGTGGAGCGCGGCCGTTCGATGACCGCATCCACGGCTGCCGAGGGGCTGGCGTCATGCGGTGCGGCCTCGAGAACGGCCGTGTCGACCGGTGCCGGGGTGGCTCCGATGCGCCGAGCCCGTCGCGCAGGGCGGCCGGCGGTCGTGGGGGCGGCACCGTAGCCGACGAGGTTCGGCTGCGCCTTCTCCTCGGAATCCGACGCGGGTGCGGGCCCATCCTCGTCCTCCCCCACCACATCGAAGGCGATCAGCGGAGCACCGACGGCGACCGTCTGGCCGGCCTCGGCGTGCAGGGCCGATACCGTGCCCTCATAGGGCGAGGGCAGCTCGACGACCGCTTTCGCCGTCTCCACCTCCGCGAGAGTCTGGTTGAGCGAGACCGCGTCGCCGGGGGCGACGAGCCAGGTCACCACCTCGGCTTCGGTCAGTCCCTCTCCGAGGTCCGGAAGACGGAACTCCGCGATCATGCCCCTGCTCCCGTCAGACTGTTCGGTCGGTCCAGCACCCGGTCGACGGCATCGAGCAGCCGATCGAGATCGGGAAGGTGATACTTCTCGAGCTTTGCGGGCGGGTAGGGGACGTCGTGTCCGGTGACGCGCAACGGCGCCGACTCGAGGTACTCGAAGCAGCGCTCCGTGATGCTCGCGATCACCTCGGCTGCGACGCCGGCCTCGCGAGAGGCCTCGTGGGCGACGACCACGCGTCCCGTCTTGCGCACCGAGGCGGCGACCGAGTCGTAGTCCACCGGTGAGAGCGAGCGGAGGTCGATGACCTCGAGAGAGACGCCCTCGTCCGCTGCCGCGTCGGCCGCCTGAAGCGCCGTGGAGACCATCGCCCCGTAGGTGATCAGGGTCGCGTCGTTCCCGGTGCGCACGACGCGCGCGAGTCCCATGGGCGCTGCGTCCGCGAGCGGCGCCTCCAGATCGACATCGCCCTTGTGGTGGTACAGGCGTTTCGGCTCGAAGAAGATCACCGGATCGTCGGAGGCGATCGCCTGTCGCAGGCTGCGGTACGCGTCCTCCGGGTTCGAGACCGCGATCACGCGCAGACCGGCCGTGTGCACGAAGTAGGCCTCCGGGGACTCCGAGTGATGCTCGGCGGCGCCGATGCCTCCTGCCCACGGGATGCGGATGGTGATCGGCATCTTCACCCGGCCCTGGGTGCGGTAGTGCAGCTTCGCGACCTGAGCGACGATCTGGTCGAACGCGGGGTACACGAAGCCGTCGAACTGGATCTCGACCACCGGCCGATAACCGCGGAACGCCAGGCCCACGGCTGTTCCGACGATGCCCGACTCCGCGAGCGGAGTGTCGATCACCCGCGCTGCGCCGAACTCGTCGAGCAGCCCGTCGGTGATGCGGAAGACGCCACCGAGTTTCCCGATGTCCTCTCCGAGCAGCACCACCTTGTCGTCGTCGCGCATCGCCTGACGCAGTCCCGCGCCGAGCGCCTTTCCGAGGGTCAGTTCGGTCATGCGCCGGCCTCGCCCTCGAAGGAGGCGAGGTACGCGGCGTACTCACCACGCTGACGCTCGAGCCCGGTGTGCGGTTCGGCGTAGACGCCGTCGAAGACCGCGAGGGGCGGGCGCGTGACCATGCCGAGGCATGCGGCGCGCATCTCCTTCGCCACCGCGTCTGCTGCCGCCTGGGTCTCGGCGAGGTGCTCGTCGGTCAGATCTCCCGTGGCGCGCAGATGGGCTTCCAGCCGTGCGATCGGATCGCGTCGGCGCCAGGATTCGAGTTCGTCCTGGTCACGGTAGCGCGTCGGGTCATCGGCCGTGGTGTGCGGCCCCATTCGATACGTGACCGCCTCGATATAGGCGGGCCCCTTGCCGGCACGTGCATGATCGAGGGCCCAGCGCATGGCAGCCATGCAGGCGAGCACATCGTTGCCGTCGACGCGGACGCTGGGGATACCGAACCCCGGAGCCCGCCCGGCGATCGGATACTGCGACTGCACGGAGACGGGCTCCGAGATCGCCCAGTGGTTGTTCTGGCAGACGAAGACCACGGGGGCCTGGTACGAGGCGGCGAAGATCATCGCCTCGTTGACATCGCCCTGACTGGTGGCACCGTCGCCGAAGTACGTGACCGCGACTTCCTTGGCGCCATCGTGCTGGATGCCCAAGGCATAGCCGACGGCGTGCAGTGTCTGGGCACCGATGATGATCTGCAAGGGCGCGACTCCGAGTGCGGCCGGATCGTACGCGGCGCCCTCCTCGCCGCGCCACATGCGCACATAGTCGCCCGGCTGGGCGCCGCGCGCGTAGATGACCCCGGTTTCCCGGTAGCTCGGGAACACGTAGTCCTCCGGCGCGATGGCGCGTGCCGTGCCGATCTGGGTCGCCTCCTGCCCCTGGCAGGGTGCCCAGAGGCCGAGCTGTCCCTGGCGCTGCAGGGCGACGCCTTCGGCGTCGATCCGCCGGAGGATGACCATGTCCCGCAGCAGTGAACGCAGTTGCGCACTGTCGACGTCGGCGACGAAAGGATCCAGCCGAGGGTTCGCGATGCGACTGCCGTCCGGATTGAGGATGCGCTCCGAGAGCTCCAGATCCTGGGCGGTGTCTGCGATGGGGGTGATCTGCGGTGACATCGTCGTCCTCCTCGTCCTCGGCGGCCCTCGTGAGGCTCCGCGCACTGATGCCAGCGTCATCACCGGCATGGTCTGAGAGTACGTCTGCTCAACACCTCGCTCAAGCATTCTGAAAGGGCTTGAGCATGTTGCTCAATTTGGCGCGGAAGGCTCCTGCTAAGGTTTGGCACTATGCCAGGACTGGACCGCATCGATCTCGAGCTTCTCGCCGCACTCGCTGACGACCCGAGGACCACGATCGTCGCGCTCGCGGAGAGCCTGGGCCTGTCCCGCAACACGATCCAGGCGCGGATGGCACGTCTCGAGCAGAGCGGGATCTTCCTGTCCTACGAGAGGTCGTTCTCGCCTGACGTGCTCGGATTCCCGTTGCAGGCGTTCGTGAGCATCGGCGTCCGCCAGACGGAGCTTCCTCGCATCATCAACGAACTCGCCCGGATTCCCGAAGTCGTGCAGGCGCATGGGCTCAGCGGATCGATCGATCTGCTCGCACGCGTGGCCTGTCGCGACGCGCGTCACCTCTTCGACACCGACGCGCGCATCCTGTCGATCGAGGGAGTGGAACGCACCGAGACCTCACTCGCCATGGGCGAGGTGATCCCGTTCCGTGTGGCCGGCCTCATCGGCCTCGCACGACGGGAATCCTGAGGAAGCGCCGGATCGCCCCTGCGGCCTCCGCCGGCGTCTCGTAGTGGATCAGATGCCCGACGTGGGCGATCTCGACCAACCCGGCGTCCGGGAAGAGCGTCGCCAGCTTCCGCTCCGCTTCGATCGGCGTGATGTCGTCGCGTTCGGCCGCCACCAGGAGCGTCGGAACGTCGATGTCGGGCGCGAACTCGCGGACGTCGTGCGAGACGCTCGCGACGAAGGCATCGCGGAGCACATCACGATCGGAGAACCGGGAGAAGTAGGTGTCATGCTGGTCGTGGATGAACCGCCGGAGCTCGGGGTCCTTCGTCTTGGCCATCGTGATGCTCATGACCCGCACGATGATCCGATTGCGCAGCAGCGCGGTTCCGAAATTCTCCGGGAGCCGGGCACCGAGGGCGTAGTAGAACACGGCCAGGCGCGTCATGAGCCCCTTGGGCCCCTCGAGCGCGGGGGCACCGATGGGGTTCACGAGGATCAGGCGCGGAGTCTGCAATCCGCGGGCCACCGCCGCGGCCGTCACGATCGACCCGAAGGAGTGGCCGAGGATGACCGCGCCGGGTGCGACCTCGGTGGCGAAGTCCGTGAGCCATCCGGCGTACTCGTCGAGATCGTGACGGCGTCCCGGCAGCGGGGCCGTCTCACCGAAGCCCGGAAGGTCGGGCGCGATCACCCGCACCTCCGGGAGGTATGCGAGCACCGGTTCGAGGCCATGGTGCTCGCCCCGGAAGCCGTGCACCGCGACGACGGTCGTCTCGGCGTCTTCGGGTCCGTACGCCCAGTACGCCGTGGTCGCCCCGCGCACCTCGACCTCGTGGCGTTGCACGGGCAGACGACGAAGACGGTCCGCATACGGGGAAGGCACGGTCATCCTCAGAGTCTACGAGTCGCCGTGTCTACGAGTCGCCGTGCGCCTTCTCCTGAATGTCCGCGGCCGACCATAGCGTGAAGCCATGCCAGCCGGTCCCCCGTTTCCTGCCTGGCTCACCCGTGTCGGGGTGTTCGATCTGGAGACGACCGGAGTCGACGTCGAGTCGGACCGCGTGGTGACCGCCTACGTCGGTATCCTCGACGCCGACGGCAGACAGGTCGCGTCCCGTTCGTGGCTTGCGGACCCCGGTGTGCCGATCCCCGACGGCGCAACCGCGGTGCACGGGATCACGACGGCGCACGCGCGAGCCCATGGGCGGCCCGTCCCTGAGGTGGTCGCCGAAGTGACTGCTGCCCTGCGGTCCCTTTTCCGGCGGGGTGTGCCGGTCGTCGCCTACAACGCGTCGTTCGACTTCTCGCTGCTCGCCTGCGAAGCCGCTCGGCACGGGGTCGACCCGCTCACCGACCCCGCACCGGTGATCGACCCGCTCGTGATCGACAAGGCATATGACCGCTACCGGCGCGGTCGACGCACGCTCGAGGTGGTCGCGGCGCACTACGCCGTCCCGTTGGAGGGCGCCCACGAAGCGTCTGCGGATGCGATCGCCGCCGGGCGCGTGGCGCAGGCGCTCGCCCGTCAGTTCCGTCTCCCCGAGAATCCGGTACAGCTCCACACGCACCAGATCGGCTGGGCCCGCTCGCAGGCAGCCAACCTCACCGAGTACTTCGTGAGCATCGGACGTCTGGAACCCGATGACATGCTCGATGGACGCTGGCCGGTGCGGCACGCCGGCCCCATCGTGGAGTGACGTGCGTCGCTGCTCCTCGGCTCGGAATCAGGTGTCGTGGGATACGCTCCAGATGGTGCGCCCTCGAGTGGGATCAGGGCGCAAAGCACGAGGAGCAGCCCATGCAGTTCACGTCCGTCGATCTCGAACGGGTCGAGTCCACGTGGCAGCAGTTCGTTCCCTCGGCCTCCCTCCAGAATGCTGATCCGCGGAGCTTTCGATTCGACTGGCGATCCGAGGAACTCGAGACCGCGTCGTTCGTCGACTATCGCCTTTCCGCTCAGGTGCATTCGCGGGCCGAGCCGCAGGATCAGTTGCTCGTGTGCCGTGTGGACGCTCCGGACGCGCGCGTCTGGTCGGGGCGCGCTTCCTTGGACGCCGAGGCCGTCTGGATGTCAGACGGCACTGAGGTCGAGGCCAGATGGGACCGGTCGGCTCGCGTTCGCGCCATCGTCTTCGACCAGCAGGCCGCGCAGAGCAGAGCGCGGCAGATCACGGGCGACGATCGGCGAGAGCTTCGCACGACCGGACTCGCGCCGCACTCCGTCATGGGTTCCCAACGGTGGGAGCGGATGTTCGCCTACCTCGACCAGTCCCTGCGGGACGGGATCGCAGACGATCTGCTCGTCGCCGAGCTCGAACGCCATGCCCTGATGATCACGCTTTCGGCGTTCCCGACCACATTCTCCGAATCGCTGCGGCGCCCGGCGCAGCGCGCCGGTGCACCGGCGGCCGTTCGCCGAGCGCTCGCCTACATCGATGCGAACGCGCATCTGGCGATCACCATCGACGACGTCGCGGCCGCGTCCTACATCTCCACTCGTGGTCTGCAATACGCGTTCCGGCGGGCGCTCGACATCACGCCTGCGGATGCTCTGCGTCGGGCGCGCCTCGACGGCGCCCATCGTGATCTCCGCAACGGTCGGGGTCGCTCGGTCGGCGAGGTCGCTCGACGCTGGGGCTTCAGCAACTCCTCGCGGTTCGCTTCGGCCTACCGCGAGGCGTACGGGATGGCGCCCGCACTGCCATCGACCTGACAGGGAACGAATATTCTCTTCGCGTCGCTCGGCGGGTCGGGGGCGAGCGCGGGGCGTCGGAGCGATCTGCGGTTAGAGTTCGAGTGTCCCGGACCTCGGTCCTGCGAGCACGCCCCCGAGGAGAACCATGGTCCACGCGCGCCACCCCGACGAATCGTCCCCACGCTGATGGGAAGCCTCTACTACGGCGACGCGAAGACTCCCATCCACATCGATGACCGCGCGCTCGCGCATCTCAAAGTGGTCATCGCCACCAAGCTCCGTCGTAACGAGAGCTTCACCCTCTCGTGGCGGCACCCGGACGGCGATGCGCCCGGACGTTCCACCCTGTGGCTGCATCCCTCGATCCCGCTCCGCTTCGTCTTCCAGGACGCACAGACGCCGGAGCTGAGCAGAAGGTGGATCGAAGAGCTGGCTCATTCCGCGAGTTCGAGCGGTGGCATCACGCTCGTCGAGGAACATCTCGAGAGCGTCACCGCCGACTGACGGCGCCCGACACCCTCCGAGCTGGACGCCGTCAGCGGCTGGGCTCACACCGCTTCGTCGCCGCTGGTGCTCACGGAGCGACGCGTCGTCGGCTCTCCGGTGGCGGGATCGACGAAGGTGCGCGACACCGTCTCGGTGCGACGCCGACGTGCGAGCAGCACGATGCCGATGAGGAAGACGACGACGCCGGCCCCCATCAGGATGTAGCCGACCATGTCGAGGTCGACCCAGGGAACGTCGACGTTGATCGCGAAGACGAGGATCGCCCCGATCACGAAGAGCGCGATTCCGCTGCCGATGCTCATGGTGCCTCCCGTTCTGCGGCGCGGTGCCGCACATCGAAAGCATGGCGTGGTGCGGCACCGCCGAGGAGGGGCTTGACATCCGCGCGCCCGTTCCCCTCCCCCCCCTGTGTGCGGAGACCTCAGGCGGCGTCGGTCGCGGGCTGCTGCAGCCAGAGATCGGGGCCGAAGACCTCGTAGGCGATCCGCTCAGCGGGCACTCCTCGGCGCAGAAGGGTCGCTCTCGCGTTCCGCATGAACTCGAGCGGTCCGCACATGAACACGACCGCGTCGTCCGGCAGCTCCACATCGCTGAGGTCCATCCTGCCCGGAAGAGCGGGATGCAGGGTCGGGGCCCCGTCTGCGTCCTTCGCGTACCAGTTCTGTGCCCTGGCGTCGTCCATCGCGAGCACCTGACGACGAAGTGAGGGATACAGCGCATGCGTGTCGTGGGCGCGGTCCGCATGGAAGAGCCGCACAGTGCGGCCGGGAGAACGTCGCGACAGGTCCTCGACGATCGCAGCGATCGGAGTGATGCCGATACCCGCCGACACCAGGATCAGCGGGTGCTCGTCGTCGTCGAGCACGACATCGCCCGCCGGCTGCGATACGTCGAGCACTGTTCCGGGATGCGCGTGCTCATGCAGCCAGGTCGACACCAGGCCGTCGGGCAGGCCGCCCTCACCGCGTACCCGCTTCACCGTCACCCGCAGCGAATCGCCTCGCGGCCCGGAGGAGATCGTGTATTGGCGCGGCTGTCGGGAACCATCCGGCAGGTCGACGGCGATGGCGACGTACTGGCCGGTACGGTGCGAGGCCACTGCCCCCTCAACGGGAGCGAGGAGCAGGGAGATGACGTCGTCGGACTCCACCACGCGCTCCACGACGCGGTGTGTGCGCCACGGCTGCTCGGGATCAGTTCCGCCCTGCGCGTAGAGCTTCGCCTCCTCCGCGATGAGCGAGCAGCCGAAGAGCCAGTAGACCTCGTCCCAGGCGGCTCTGACCTCGGGGGTGACGGCATCGCCCAGGACCGTCTGGACAGCGTCGAGGAGGTGGTGCCCGACGATCGTGTACTGGCGTGCCTGTATGCCCAGGGAGACGTGCTTGTGAGCGATCCGGCGCATGACGGGCGTGAAATCGGGGGCCTCGGGGTCGATGAGGTGGACCGCGAACGCGACCACCGATGCGGCCAGCGCCTTGGGCTGCTCGCCTATCGCCTGGTTTGCACGATTGAACACACGGAGCAGTTCCGGATGTGCGGCGAACATCTCGCGGTAGAACAGCGTCGTGATCTCGTCCGCATGCTGCGCGACGACTCCCGCGGTCGCACGCACGACCGCCTCGGACTCCGTTGAGAGTTTCATGACTTCCCTTCTCTTCATCGTCATGGTTCTCCCACCCTTTCCCGCGGCGAGGGTACGCGCCGGGTCTTTCACCGGGTTATTTCCGGTGGAAAGGAGTCCTGGACTGTTCGCGCCCGCCTATCCTCGCCACATGCCCCGTCGCGCCCATGACTTCCGAGGACTCACTCAGCCGCGTCGACTCCAGCTGCTGCACGCCATACAACAGGCGCCCGGCCGGCGCGCCGGCGCGCTCGCCGAGGAGAGCGGCATCCCGCTGAACACCGTCCGGGATCATCTGCGGGTGTTGGAGGACGAGGGGCTGATCCGCAGTGAGACACGAAGGTCCGGCGGTCGAGGGCGTCCGTCCGTCGTCTTCCATCCTGTGCGCGACGTGACATCGAACACCGTCACGCGCGCGCGCGTCGACGGGGCGAGCGAGCGGGGGCGGATGCTCCGAGCCGTGACGGACGATGCCCCGACTGCGCTCGAGGAGGACGCCCTGCGTCAGGTCGACGTCCTCTACGAACACCTCGACGACGCCGGTCTGGACCCCGTCGTCGATGAAGCGGCGCTGCGCTTCGACTTGGCTCCGTGCCGCTATCAGGGGCTGTTGGCGGAGGATCAGGCGCTCGTCTGCGACGTTCACGCCCAGCTCGTCCGCGATGTGCTCCAGCTCAGCGACGGGCCGCTCGAGATGCAGCGGTTGGATCCGTTCGTCTCGCCGCGGCAATGCCGGCTGTTGCTCGGGCGGAGGGAACCCGGGAGCGGTCGTGGCTGAGGAGTAGGGCGGGCGGGACTTGAACCCGCGATCGTTGGGTTATGAGCCCACTGCCTTAACCAGCTTGGCCACCGCCCCGTACTCCTCCCAGCCTAGCGGCCGGGGCCGTCAGGCCGAGGTAGCCGACGAGTGCGTCTGCGAGTGCCCCAGATAGATGTCGGCGTTGGCGATGAGTCCCGCACGCTCCTCTTCACTGAGTGCCCGACGCACCTTCGCGGGAACACCGGCGACGAGGGAACCGGCGGGGATCTCCGTCCCGCCGAGCACGACGGCGCCTCCGGCGACGAGGCAGCCTTCACCGATCACCGCACCGCTGAGGATCACCGATCCCATGCCGACCAGCGTGCCGTCGCCGATCGTGCAGCCATGGACGACCGCATTGTGTCCGACCGATACCTTGGCACCGATCACGACCGGGTGTCCGGCATCCACGTGCACCGAGACGTTGTCCTGCACGTTCGAGCCGGGACCGATGACGATCCCGGCCGAGTCGCCACGAAGCACGGCGTTGTACCAGACGCTGGAACCGGCGGCGAGGGAGACTTCACCGATGATGCGCGCCCCGTCTGCGACGAAAGCCGTCGCGTCGATCGACGGGGTGCTGTTCGGCAGGGCGAGGACAGAGGCTCCGGACGCGATGCTCATGAGGCGAGACTACCCTCACTTCCCCGGAATCACGCGGAAGTGAGCCGAGCCTCAGCTTGCTTGCGGAATGTATGAGGCTGAGTAGCGTTGTCTTCATCAGATACGAGAACCCGTTCCAGAGGAGCACAAGATGAGCAAGGCACAGACCGTTTCCACCACCGCCATCGACCCGACCGTGGCTGCAGGGGCGGCCCAGTTCCTCTCCCCTGTCGTGCTCGGCCTCCAGGCGCTGACGCTCAACGGCAAGCAGGCGCACTGGCATGTCCGCGGCGCCAACTTCATCGGCGTCCACGAGTTGCTCGACACGATCGTCGCCCACGCCGGTGACTTCGCAGACACCGCCGCAGAGCGGATCGTCGCGCTCGGTCTGCCGATCGACGCTCGCGTCAACGCAGTCGCCGACAAGGCGGGAACCACCTCCGTCGCCGCCGGCTTCGCCCAGTCGGACGAACTGATCCGCGCCGTCATCTCTGACATCGACGCGATCCTCGTCGACGTCAAGGCCGCCGTCGACGGCCTCGACGAGGTCGACCTCACCAGCCAGGACGTCGCGATCGAGATCCAGCGCGGCCTCGAGAAGGACCGCTGGTTCCTGGTCTCGCACATCGCCGCCTGATCTGATCGGCACAGCAAGGGGCGATCCTCGGTTCTCCGAGGATCGCCCCTTCTTCGTGCGCGCTTCGTGCGTGCGGAAGATCAGCCGATGTGGGTGACGTATCCGGCCAGAATCGTGGAGCGAACGGGCATGGATCGCAGGTCCGCCCCTGTCGCCGTGCGAGGATCTGCGGCGCAGAGGGCGATGTCGGCGGGCTCGCCCGGACGCACCGACGAACGCACGCTCGCCTCGAGCGCCTGGTCGATCGTGATCCGTTCTTCCGGATGCCAGGGTTCCCGCGCGTCGTCGGTGCGCGATACCGCAGCCGCGATGGCGTGCCAGGGGTCGAGCTCGGCGACGGGTGCATCGGATCCGAAACGCAGGTGCACGCCGGCGTCGCGCAGCGATGCCAGTGGATAGCCGATCGCGGTCTGCTCCGCCCAGTGGCGATCCACCAGATCACGGTCATCCACGGCGTGCTGCGGCTGGACGCTGGCGACCACCCCGAGGCGCGCGAACCGCGCGAGATCGCTGTGTCGGACGAGTTGCACATGCTCGATCGACCCGACGGCGCCCGTGGTGGTGAAGGCGTCGAGCGCCGAGGTGATCGCCCGGTCGCCGATCGCATGCACGGCCACGCCCAGACCAGCGCCTGTCGCCCGGGTCAGGAGCGCGACGAGTTCATCGGAAGGCACGGTGAGCATCCCGAAGTTGTCGGGGTCACCGGGATAGGAGTGCGAGCAGGCGGCGGTTCGCGTGCCCAGCGAACCGTCGGTGATGATCTTCAGCGGCCCGACGTGGACCAGGCCTCTACCAGGTGTCGGAACGTCGTGCTCCTCGCGGAGTTCTCCCGTGCGCAACCCGGCGCCGATCGCACGGTCGAGGTCGAAGGGGTAGACCGCGAACTCGACACGGTGCCAGGCGAATCCGGCCAGGACCCGTCGGGGCCAGGCTTCCGCACTCCACGCCATGTCGAAATCGACCAGGCCGGTGATGCCGCGCGTGGCGGCCTGCTCTCCAGCGCGCATCATCGCGCGGTCGCCATGGGCGGCGTCAACCGCGTTGAGGCGCCGCGAGATCTCGAAGGCGTCGGTCTCGCGGAGCATGCCGTCATCGCTCCGGAACCCCTCACGAGCGAGTGCCGCGCTGTTGAGCCAGACGCTGTGGACGTCGGCATTGATGAGGTAGGTCGGGATATCCCCGGTCGCCGCGTCCAGGAGGTCGAGTGAGGGCCGATCCGACCACAGGGCGTCACGGAAACCGGTGCCGACACGACGTCCATCCGGCAACGGGGCCACACCGCTCATCGCCGCGGCGGCAGCGGCGGCGGATTCCAGGTGACCGAGCGGCGCTCGTTCCGATGCCAAAGCCCATTGCACCGTGTGCACGTGGTTGTCCCAGAGCCCCGGAACGGCCCAGGCGCCATCACCGCGGATGACCTCGCCCCGCGCCGGCAATGCACCGGTCGGCGCGATGTCGACGATGCGCCCGTCGGCGATGAAGATG
Source organism: Microbacterium sp. Cr-K32 (assembly GCF_000708345.1). Taxonomy (NCBI): domain Bacteria; kingdom Bacillati; phylum Actinomycetota; class Actinomycetes; order Micrococcales; family Microbacteriaceae; genus Microbacterium; species Microbacterium sp. Cr-K32. The sequence continues at coordinate 189,644 of NZ_JARD01000012.1, forward strand.
TCCACGGGCTCGTCATCCATCAGGAATTCACGCCCGGGGCCCGCAATCCGCACGGCCGTGATGGTGTCGATCGCCGCTCCGCGTTCTGTCACTGCTGTCGTCCTCCTCGGCGCGCGTCCTGTGCGCGCCGCATCTCCGCGGCGAGAGCCGGGTTGGAATACGGTCCGTCGGTCGACAGCGCGGCGATCACCGTCTCGATCGTCTCCGGCGGCTTGTTCTGACTGAGTTTCCTCTTGGCGACGACGCGGGTCGGCGTCAACCGGAAGCCGACAGTCCCCGAAGCGAGCCGCTCGATGTATCCCGGGTCATTCGGACGCTCCCACATACGCCTCGGTTCGGGCATCCGCGATTCGAATCGCTCCACCAGCCGGTCGAGGACGACGAGGTTCTCTTCGTCAGTGAGGATCTCGGGCACGCCGGCCAGATGCACGGCGGTGTAGTTCCACGTCGGCACGGCGGCGACATCGCCGTACCAGCCCGGAGACACGTAACCGTGTGGACCCTGGAACACCGCGAGCATCTCTCGCCGGCCCATGCCGTGGATGAGATCGTCCGGACGGCCGACGTGCCCGACGACGGTCAGGTCGTCGCGCGATTCGTCGAGGAGAACGGCGTAGTGGGAGGCGACGAGTCCGTCATCGCCCGCGCTCATGATCGTCGCCCACGGATTCGCCTCGATCACTCGGCGGATCTCGGTCACGTCGGCCAGCGTGAAGCTGGGATTCTGTCGCATTCGATCAGCCTAGAACGGATGGCGGTGGCAGGTGCGTGGTCAGGCCTGACAACGGGGGCACCAGTAGAGCTTGCGCGCGCCGATCTCCTCGAGGGCGATCTCCGTCCCGCAGATGCGGCACGGAAGCCCCGCGCGGTGATACACCCAGTGGCGGTCGTCGCGGTTTGCCATCGCCGCTCGATAGTCCGCACCGGTGAGGCCGTCCATCGTCATCATCTGCCCGGTCTCCACACCGACGGCGAGCAGCCGCACCCAATCGTTCCAGAGCGCACGCACGACGTCTTCGGGCACATCCCGACCAGGTGTGTGCGGATTCAGCCGCTGCCGGAACAGCATCTCGGCCCGGTACACGTTCCCGATGCCGCTCACGACCGACTGGTCCATGAGCAGGAGTGCGATGACCGTCGGCTTCTTCCGGACCGCCCGGACGAACCGTTCTTCGTTCTCGACCGGATCGCCGACGAGCGGATCGGGCCCCAGCTTGGCGACGGTGGCGAGCATCTCTTCGGGCGTCTGCAGCACACAGGCGGTCGGTCCTCGGAGGTCGGCTGCGGTGATGTCGGTCATCAGGCGAAGGCGCACCTGCCCGACGACAGGAGGAGGCCACTCCATCCCCTCGTCGGCGAGGCCCTTCGTCTGCTCCGACATGCGCACATGCACCCGGGTGCGTCGAGGGGCTCCGATCGACGCCAGCGAGTTCTCCCCCGCATCATCGAGGATCGGCTCGTCGAGGACGGTGCCCCGCTGGTTGGTCTGGCCCATCCGCCCGTTCGCCGAGGCGATGGTCGGGTCGACGAGGATCTCGCCCGCGAAATCCCACGCCCCGTACAGACCGAGGTGCACGCGGAGCCACAGATCGCCTTCCGTCTCGAGGAACATCTGCTTGCCGACGGCCTGCACGCTCACCGCCGCGCGCCCGTCGAGGACAGCGGCACCTTCGGCGAACCGGCCCTGCGGGCTGGAGGCGCTCAGCGTCTTGCCGACGAAGTTGCGGTCGAACTGACGAGCGATCCGGTGGACGGAATGACCCTCGGGCATCTCAGGCCCGCGGGTCCGGGAGCAGGGAGCCGTCGCGTTCGAAGTCCGCGATCTGGCCGATGCGCCGCACGTGGCGCTCGTCTCCGGAGAACGGCGTCTCGATGAAACGGTCGATGAACGAGGTGACCTCGTCGTAGGTGTGCTGTCGTGCGCCGATGGAGATCACGTTGGCGTCGTTGTGCTCGCGGGCCAGTTCTGCCGTCGAGAGGTTCCACACGAGTGCGGCACGGACGCCTTCCACCTTGTTCGCAGCGATCTGCTCGCCGTTTCCGGAACCTCCGAAGACCACACCCAGAGCTTCGACGCCCGCCCGCTGATCGGCGATGACCGCCTGAGCCGCGCGGATGCAGAACGCGGGGTAGTCGTCGACCGCGTCGTACTCGATCGGACCGTGATCGACGACCTCGTGTCCGGCTGCGCGCAGATGTCCCTGCAGCTGGGTGGAGAAGTCGAGGCCCGCGTGGTCGGTGGCGATGTGGATGCGCATGACTCCCATCCTAGAAGTGCGCGTGCATCACCGAGAGGTCACGGGGCGACACCGGCCGCGGCCGGCTTGAAGCCCGCGCGGATGTTCTCACAGCACCCGGGACGGCACACGTCGAAACCTCCCGGGAGGGACGTGACATGCGCGCGCTCTTCGTTGGGGCGTCCCTGGAGACGCTCTTCGATCAGGTCAACGATGCCCGTCACGAACGCCGGTGACACGCCCGGGGTGGGTGTGCGCGTGAACGCGAGGCCCGCCTCCTCCGCGGCTTCGGCCGCTTCGGTGTCGAGATCCCACAGGACCTCCATGTGATCGCTCATGAAGCCCACTGGTACGACGGCGACGGCCTTGCGACCGCGCTCGGGCAGCTCGCCGATCACGTCGCACACATCGGGCTCGAGCCACGGCTGCGAGGCGGGGCCGGAGCGGGACTGGTAGACGAGTTCCCAGGACACATCGGCGGATGCCGGAACGGTCTGCCGCACGCGGTCCATCACCCAGGCGGCGACGGCGAGATGCTGTGCGGCGTACGCACCGCCTTCGCCCCAGTCGATGTCCCGTGCGCCGGAGCGCTCGGCGTCGGCCGTCGGGATGCTGTGCGTCGAGAAGAGGATCTGGATGTCGGCTGCGGCGACACCCTCGGCGAGGAAGCCTTCGACAGCCTCCCGCACGCCGGTCTCGAACGCTTCGACGAACCCCGGGTGATCGTAGAAGGGACGGATCTTGTCGATCGTCACGGTCTCGCCCAGGCCCGTCTCCTCGAGGATGCGGGCGAAGTCCTCGCGATACTGACGGCAACTGGAGAACGAGCTGTATGCACTGGTGGCGAAAGCCAGGAGGGTGTTGTGACCGTTGCCCGACGCCTCGGTGACGACCTCTTCCAGGTACGGGGCCCAGTTGCGGTTCCCCCAGTAGACAGGGAGCGTGATGCCTCGCTCGACCAGGGCGTTCTCGAGCGCCTGCTTGAGCACACGGTTCTGCCCGTTGATCGGGCTCACTCCGCCGAAGTGACGATAGTGGTGTGCAACCTCTTCGAGTCGTTCGTCGGGGATGCCGCGCCCGCGCGTCACATTCCGGAGGAACGGGATCACGTCTTCCTGACCCTCCGGCCCGCCGAATCCGGCGAGAAGGATCGCGTCGTAGGCGACCGGCGTGGTCACGAAGGGCGCACCGCCGGAGGCAGCAGGCGAAGCAAAGGGAACGACATTCGGCTCGATCGCAGTCACCCCTCCATCCTCCCACCTCGGCGGAGTGCGGGAGTGCGCGCATTCACCGTTTCTATCCGTTTCCGTTCCTGCGCCGCTGCGAGAGGGCATCCGTCGCACTGGCGTAGGCTGTCAGGGTTGCCGTCGGCGCCAACTGCGCCCAGCCCCGGTGACATCCCCTCACCCCTGGGAGTACAGCTGTGCCTGGAGAGAACCTCACCCGCATCGAAGCGCAGGAGCGCCGCGACGTCGTCGACACTCAGTCCTATGAAGTCGCCCTCGATCTGACCAAGGGCGCCGAAGTGTTCGGCTCCCGCAGCGTGGTGCGCTTCACCGCGACACCGGAGGGCTTCACCTTCATCGACCTCATCGCCCGCGAGGTGCGCGAGATCTCGCTCAACGGCGAGCAGTTGGACCCGAACGAGGTCTTCGCCGACTCGCGCATCGCGCTCACCGGGCTGCAGGCCGAGAACGTCCTCGTCGTGGACGCCGACTGCGAATACACCAACACGGGAGAAGGACTGCACCGCTTCGTCGACCCCGTCGACGGGGAGGTCTACCTCTACTCCCAGTTCGAGGTGCCCGACTCGCGCCGCGTGTTCGCGGTCTTCGAGCAGCCCGACCTCAAGGCGACGTTCCAGTTCACCGTGACGGCACCGGCAGCGTGGAAGGTCGTCTCCAACTCCCCCACGCCCGAGCCCATCGTGCACGACGACGACGTCACCGCCACCTGGGGCTTCGAGCCGACCCCGCGCATCTCGTCGTACATCACCGCACTCGTCGCCGGACCGTATGAATCGACCTTCTCGGAGCTGACGAGCGCCTCCGGCCGTGTCATCCCGCTGGGCGTGTACGGCCGCAAGAGCCTGTGGCAGCACCTCGACGCCGACTACATCTTCGACAAGACGCGCGAGGGCTTCGCCTACTTCGAGTCGAAGTTCGGCGTGCCGTACCCGTTCGCCAAGTACGACCAGCTCTTCGTGCCGGAGTTCAACGCCGGCGCCATGGAGAACGCGGGAGCGGTCACCTTCACCGAGACCTACGTCTTCCGCAGCAAGGTGACGGATGCTGTCAAGGAGCGCCGCGTCGTCACGATCCTGCACGAGCTCGCCCACATGTGGTTCGGTGACCTCGTCACCATGAAGTGGTGGAACGACCTCTGGCTGAACGAGTCGTTCGCTGAGTGGGCGTCGACCATCGCCACCGCCGAGGCCACCGAGTGGACCGAGGCGTGGACCACGTTCAACGCCATGGAGAAGACCTGGGCCTACCGCCAGGACCAGCTCCCGTCCACTCACCCGATCGTCGCCGAGATCAACGACCTCGAAGACGTGCAGGTGAACTTCGACGGCATCACATACGCCAAGGGCGGTTCCGTCCTGAAGCAGCTCGCCGCCTGGGTCGGCATCGAGGCGTTCTTCGCGGGCGTGTCGCAGTACTTCCAGAAGCACTCCTGGGGCAACACCGAGCTGAGCGACCTGCTCTCGGAGCTGGAAGCCACCAGCGGCCGCGACCTCAGTTCCTGGTCGAAGAAGTGGCTGGAGACCGCCGGCGTGAACACGCTCGAGCCGGTCATCGCAGAGGACCACGATGGAAAGATCTCGCGCTTCGCGATCACGCAGACCGCGCCGGCGGACTACCCGACGATTCGTCCGCACCGGCTCGGAATCGGCTTCTACACGCTGACCGACGGTTCGCTCACGCGCACGCACTACCTCGAGGTCGACGTCGACGGCGACCGCACCGAGGTGCCCGAGCTGCAGGGTCTCGCCCGGCCCGACCTCGTGCTGCTCAACGACAACGATCTCGCCTACGCGAAGATCCGCCTCGACGAGAAGTCGCTCGCCACCGCAATCGCGCACCTCGCCGACATCCACGACCCGCTCGCCCGCTCGCTCGTCTGGGGTGCCGCGTGGGATCAGACCCGCGACGCCGAGACCGGCGCCTCGGAGTACCTCGACCTCGTGCTGGGCAACATCGGTCGCGAGACCGAGTCGACGACGGTGCGCACCACGCTCGCCCAGCTGCGCACTGCGGCGACGCTGTACGTCACGCCGGCCGACCGCGAGGCGGCGCGGCTGAAGATCGCCGACGGCCTGTGGAGTCTCGCGGAGTCCGCCGAGCCGGGCAGCGACAGCCAGCTGCAGTTCGTCACCGCCTTCGCCAACGCGCTGGTCACCCCGGAGCATGCCGGCATCGTCGGGCGTCTGCGCTCCGGCGAGGACACCCTGCCCGGGCTCGAGATCGATGCCGACCTGAACTGGCAGCTCCTCGTGGGCCTCGCCACGATCGGCGCGACGGATGCCGCGACCATCGATGCCGCTCTCGCCGCGGACAACACCGCCAAGGGCGGGGAGTTCGCGGCACAGGCCCGCGCCTCTCTCCCGGACTCGGCGTCGAAGAAGGCCGCATGGGCGTCGCTCATCGAGCGCGATGACGCCCCGAACACGATCGTCCGCTCGGCGGCACTCGGCTTCACGCACCCGTCCGGAGCAGCGGCGCTGAGCGAGTTCGTCCCCGCGTACTTCGACATGCTGCTCCCCGTCTGGGAGTCGCGCACCTATCAGATCGCGCAGTACCTGATCGTCGGGCTCTTCCCGACGGCCCTGGCCGACATCGCCCTCCGCGACGCGACCCGCGGCTGGCTGGCCGCCCACCAGGACGCTGCACCGGCACTGCGCCGACTCGTGCTCGAGAATCTGGCCGATGTCGAACGGGCGCTCGCTGCGCAGGCGCGCGACGCCGAGGACTGATACCGGAGTACATCCGAAACGGAGACCATCTGTCTCGCCCTGGGAGTGTCCACACCACGACACGCCCCGGCTGAGGCAGATGGTCTCCGTTTTCGCGTGCGGCATCCACCACCCAGCCAGTGCAGAGGCCCGATCGCTAGGATCGGTGGTGATGATGATCCCCTCCACGACAGACACTCCCCCAGACCCCGTGCCGCTTCCCGACTGGGTGACGGCGCTGCTCGGCTGGCTCGGAAGCATCGGCATGAGTGCCCTGACTGTGGCGCTCATCATCGCCAGCTGCATAGTGATCGGGCTCATCCTCCGCCTGGTCATCCGGCGCGTCGTGCACCGCATCGTCGACAGCGCCAAGAACAAGGCGTCTGTCGACGACACGCAGGCGCTCGAGCGCTCCCCGCTCGCTGACATGCGCCTGGTACAGCGCACCCGCACCCTCGGGACGATCCTGCAGAACATCGTCAATGTGATGCTCGTCGTGATCGCGATCGTCCTCATCGTGAACGCCCTCAACCCGACGCTCCTCGGCTCGCTGACCCTCCTCACCGCAGCGGTCGGTGCCGGCCTCGGTTTCGGCGCCCAGAACATCGTCAAGGACGTGCTCAACGGGATGTTCATCGTCGCGGAGGACCAGATCGGTATCGGCGATGTGGTCGACCTCGGTCTCGCGAGCGGTGTGGTCGAGTACGTCAGCGTGCGCATCACGCAGGTGCGCGACGTCAACGGAACCCTCTGGTACGTGCGCAACGGCGAGGTCACCCGTATCGGCAACATGTCACAGGGATGGGCACGCTCCATCATCGACATCGGGGTGCCGGCCGACTCGGACCTCGACCAGGTCGAGCACATCATGCTCGAGACCGCGCAGGGCCTGTCGAAAGACCCGAAGTGGCGCACCCGCATCATCGAGAAGCCGGAGCTGTGGGGACTCGAATCCATCGACGGCGATGCGCTCGTCGTCCGCATCGTCATCAAGGCCCGTGCGAATGCGAAGGACGACGTGGCCCAGGAGCTGCGTCGTCGCCTGCGCGCCGCCCTGCTCGAGAAGGAGATCGGCGTGCCCCGCATGGTCGACGTCGTGCCGACGGGGCTCGACGGCGCACGTCGGGTACGAGGAGCGAACCCACCCAGGACCCGTCCGAACGCGGTCACGGGCGTGCCGATCATCCCCGATCGTGGGATCTGGCGCCGCAAGAAGCCGAATGATGACGGGAGCCCTCAGAAGTGACGTTCTACGACGAGATCGGCGGGCATGAGACCTTTCGGAAGATCGTCTCGGTGTTCTACCGCGAGGTCGCGCTCGACCCGGTGATGAAGCCGATGTACCCCGAGGAGGATCTCGGACCGGCGGAGGATCGGCTCCGGATGTTCCTCGAGCAGTACTGGGGAGGGCCGACGACCTATGGCGAGACGCGAGGGCACCCTCGGCTGCGCATGCGACACATGCCCTTCCACATCGATGCCGATGCCCGCGATCGTTGGCTTCGTCATATGAGAACGGCCGTCGACGAAGCGCAGTTGTCTCCTCTGCACGAAACGACGCTGTGGGACTACCTGGAGCGCGCCGCCTATGCCATGGTGAACACACTCGAGCCTTCCGGCATCGGCGCCGGTCCCGGCGGCCGTCCCACGCTCGAGACCCGCTCACGTCAGGAATCAACGGAGAACTCATGACGACAACGCCCCTGTCCACAGACGTCCTGGTGATCGGATGGGGGTTGGCCGGTCTGGTGGCCGCCGCAGAAGCGCTCGACGCCGGTCGGCGCGTGATCATCGTCGACCAGGAGCCACGCACAAACCTCGGTGGACAGGCGTGGTGGTCCTTCGGCGGTCTCTTCTTCATCGACTCCCCCGAGCAGCGGCGCTTCGGCATCAAGGACTCCCTGGAACTCGCCACTCAGGACTGGTTCGGAAACGCCGACTTCGATCGGCCGGAGGACGAATGGCCTCGTCGCTGGGCTGAGGCCTACCTGCAGTTCGCCGCCGGCGAGAAGCGCGCATGGCTGAGAGAACGCGGTGTCGGCTTCTTCCCCGTCGTGGGTTGGGCGGAGCGCGGCGGGTACGGCGCCACCGGTCCCGGCAACTCCGTCCCGCGCTTCCACATCACCTGGGGTACCGGTCCGGGGATCGTGGCCCCTTTCGCGGCGGCTGTCGAACAGGGCGAGCGGGAGGGACGGCTCACGGTCCTCCCCCGCCACCGCGTGACGGAACTGCTCGCCGCGGACGGGACCGTCACCGGAGCGCGAGGCGACGTCCTCGCGACGAGCGGATCCAGCCGCGGTGTGCCGTCCTCCCGCGACGTCATCGGCGACTTCGAGATCACGGCGAGATCGACCATCGTCTCGTCGGGCGGCATCGGAGGAAACCACGACCTCGTCCGCGCAGCCTGGCCGGCGCGCCTCGGTACCGCGCCGGAGCACATGCTCACCGGGGTACCGGCATACGTCGACGGATCGATGCACGGTGTGAGCGAAGCTGCCGGCGCCCGGCTGATCAACGGCGACCGGATGTGGCACTACGTCGAAGGCATCACGAACTGGGACCCGGTGTGGCCGTCACACGGCATCCGTATCCTCCCCGGCCCCTCCTCGCTCTGGCTCGACGCGACGGGTAAACGACTCCCTGTCCCCCTGTTTCCCGGATTCGACACCCTCGGAACGCTGGAGCACCTGCGCACGACCGGTCACGACCATTCCTGGTTCGTCACGTCACGCCAGATCGTCGAGAAGGAATTCGCACTTTCCGGCAGCGAGCAGAATCCCGATCTCACCGGCAAGGACGTCGGTCTCCTGGTGAGATCGCGCCTGGCCAAGGGACCGACCGGGCCTGTGCAGTCGTTTCTCGACGAGGGCGAGGACTTCATCGTGGAGAACGACCTGGAAACGCTGCTCGAACAGATGCAGCGGCATCCGGGCGGGGAGCTCCTCGACATCGACAACGTCCGGCGCGAGGTGCTCGCCCGCGACCGCGAGATGCAGAACGATTTCACGAAGGACGCGCAGATCGGGATGCTCCGATCGATGCGCAGCTACCGGGGCGACAGACTGATCCGTACCGCCGCACCGCATCGTCTCCAGGATCCTGCGGCCGGACCGCTCGTCGCCGTGAAGCTGCACGTGCTCACGCGGAAGTCTCTGGGCGGAATCAACACCGACCTCGAGGGCCGCGCTCTGAACCCGGCCGGAGAGCCGATCCCGGGGCTCTATGCGGCAGGCGAGGCGAGCGGCTTCGGTGGCGGGGGCGTGCACGGCTACCGGGCCCTCGAAGGCACGTTCCTCGGCGGTTGCCTGTTCTCGGGACGGACGGCGGGGCGGGCAGCGGCACTCGCGGGCTGAGGCACGTTCCGAGAGCGCCGGTTCCAGCTTTCCGGATGATGCCGTTCCGGGGATCCCTCCTGCCTGTTCGGGCTACCCCGAAGAAGTGTGTGCGTCACTCGAATCGCTCGATGTTCGTCCCTACTGTGGGCTCGTGCGCCTCCTCCCCGTTCTCGGTCTCCTGTCCGTTCTGATCCCGGGCACCGCGGTTCCCGCCGCCGCGACTTCCGCCCCACTCTCCTCCGACGCCACCGTGCAGGCCTACGTGGATGCGTTCGCGACACCGGGCATAGCTGCGGCGGTGGTCTCCGACGGAGGCGTCGAGCTGATCGTGCGCGGTCGGGATGGGGACGGGCGCACGATCACCCCGCACACGCTGTTTCGGATCGCTTCGATGAGCAAGTCGATGACGGCCACGGCGGTCATGCTGCTCGTTCAGGAAAGGAAGATCGCGCTCGACGACCGGGTAGTCGACACACTGCCGGAGTTCACCATGGCCGACGAGCGCTATGAGGAGGTCACGATACGGCAGCTGCTGTCGCACACCTCCGGACTCTCGCTGCGAACCAACCCCGAGTTCGCGCTCCCCTCCCCACGGACGACCGAGGCGGTCGTGGCCGAGCTCCGCGATCGGCGGCTGGTGGCCGAGCCCGGCGCCCGATTCGAGTATCACAACACCAACTACTCGATCGCGGCGCGCGTCGTCGAAGTCGTCTCCGGCCAGTCGCTGGACGACTTCTTCCGGCAGCGCCTCTTCGTCCCGCTCGGCATGCTCGACACACGGAGCGTCGATGCCTGCGATCAGGCGGTCGAACGACTTGCCCCCGGCTTCTCCGTCGTGCTCGGACTCGCCTACGTCATGCCGGAGATGCCCGGACGCTGCGGGGGGAACGGAGGTGTGGTGTCGACGCTCGCCGACATGGTGCGGTGGCTTCGGTTCCAGCAGGGCGAGGTCGGAGCGGGCGTCCTGGATCGCATACTTCTCGAAGAACTCCATGTCTCTCAGCCGGGCGCGGAGTCCTACGCCCTCGGCTGGCAACGCGCCGCTCCGGGCGGAGGTGACGCCCCCGGCTTCGTCTCCCACGGCGGCACATTGGCCACGTTCACCGGTTCGATGGCATTCGTTCCCGAGACGGGCCGAGCGGCAGTGGTGCTGACGAACGGCGTCGGCTCTCCCGGCGAGCTGGTGCAGAACCTGATCGTCGGTGCCGACGGGGTGGCGGCGAAGCCGTATGAGAATCCGCTGAACATCGTCAACGGGATCCTGTCGGCTCTCGCCGTGCTCGCTCTGATCCTTTTCCTGGTGACCGCACTTCGTGCTCCGCGGTGGGCGGCGCGGAGACGCGCAGCGCGAAGACCACGCGTCTGGCTTCGTCTGGTCCCGCTGACGCTCGTCATCGTGGCGGGCCTGTTCGTCCCGCTCGCACCGGCATTGCTCGGAGGATCGGTCGAATGGCAGTACTGGGTATTCGACCTCTGGCTGTTCCCGCTCCTCGATGTTCTCGGGATCGTGCTCGTGCTGGGGGGAATCAGTGCTCTGGTGAGCAGGATCGTCGCGCTCCTAGTCGTTCCGGTCGCGTCCCGGGGGCGCCTGCGCGCTTCGCGTCAGTCGAGCACGCCGGTCTGACGCACGCTCGTGAGGCCAGAGGCGACCGGTCCCCGAGAGAGCACATGCCCGCGCCGGAAGGCGAGTCGCGTCCATCGCCCGGATCGAGTCACCGATACCTGCTCCTCGCCGGAGATGAAACCCATCGCGTCCGCGGCGAAGGCGACCCCTCTCGGCAGACCCTCGAGCTCCTCGTCCGGCTCACCCCAGATCGCGGCACGCAGCGCCCGCACGGCTTCTTCTCCGGCGCCCGGCGTCGCGCCTCGGGCGACGGCGGAAATGCCCCACTGTGCTCGTCGGGCCAGCGTCGAGGCGTCGAGGACGGCTGACCGTTCCCATGGACCGCGAGGCGGAGCGATGCCGGCCCAGGCCGGAGAGAGGCCCGTATCCGGGAGGGTCAGGCGATCGGGGCCGTCGGTCTGCGTGAGTTGGTCGACGACGACATCGCACTCGAGTTCGGGGTCGGCATGGACGATGCGCATCGCGAGGATCGTCGGCGTCTGATCGAACAGACCGTGTGGTGCCAGGGCCGCCGTCGTGAGCGCGAGGACTCCCCCCGTCGCCTGCAGTCGTACGCCCTCGTCGCTGATTCTGGCGGCTCGCCCCACGAATGTCAGAACGTCTTTCGCCGTGTCGGCGTCGGCGAGGAGAAGGTGATGCGGCACGCGTTCTAAACTACCAACGGAGCGGCGTCCCGGGGCGCGGAGAGGAATCCATGAGCGCGGAAGAACACGCCATCCAGACCGTCGAGCGACTGCTCGAGGTCCTCGATCTCGATTCGACCCAGGCACGGACCACCGAGGACATCTTCACCGGTTCGTCGCACCCGATGCCCAGCGGGCGGATCTACGGTGGACAGGTTCTCGCCCAGGCGCTCCTCGCTGCGGAACGCACTCTTCCCGAAGATCGGGCGGTGCACTCGATGCATGGATACTTCCTGCGCCCCGGCGATGCGAGTCAGGGCATCACGATCTCGGTCGATCGTATTCATGACGGGCGCTCATTCTCGACACGCCGTGCCCAGGCATACCAGAACGGCGTACCCATCTTCTCGATGATCGCCTCGTTCCAGGATGCGGATCCCGGCGTCGAGCATGCGTCGTCGATGCCCGAGGGCATCCCCGAGCCTGAGGCGCTCCAGCCGGACGAGGACCGTGTACAGGGACTCCCCGGCGGCACGGCGCGGATGCTGAGCGACCGAGCGGCTGATGTCCGCCATGTCGACTCGCCGATGTATCTGCCGAGCGACGATGCCCGCACACCGCAGCAGGCCGTGTGGATGCGCCTTCGCGCGCCGCTTCCGGACGACCAGCGTCTGCACCGCGCAGCGCTCGCCTACCTCAGCGACATGACGATCCAGGAGTCGATTCTTCGCGCGCACGGGGTCTATTGGGCGCTCCCCGGTCTCAAGGTCGCGAGTCTCGATCACGCGATGTGGTGGCACCGCCCTGCTCGCGTGGATGAGTGGCTGCTCTACGTGCAGGAGTCACCCAACGCCCGCGGAGGCCGCGGACTCGCCACCGGACGGATCTTTACACGCGACGGCACCCTGGTGGCGAGTGTCGCCCAGGAGATCATGATCAGGGTTCCCGACGGCCAGGACTGACTTATCCGCTCAGACGCTCGTCGTGCTGCGGGTCTGCCCGGGTGGCCGTGCTCTGGTGCACGCCGTCGGTACCTGTGGCGGTCAGCGGTGGCTGTACTCGATCGATTCGCCGACGTACGGATCCCACGCCTCGCGCATCTCCTGGGTGAGACGGGTGGGACGTCCGGTCTTCGCATCGACGAGCACGATGATCGCCGTGGAGCGGGCGTAGATCTGACGCGGCGCCGCCGTGGGATCGTTGTGCACCTCGTAGCAGACCTCGACGCTGGAGCCGCCGAGCTTGCCGAACCACATCTGCACTTCGAGCGGTCGCCGCTGATAGGGCACCGGCGCGAGGTACTCGATCTCCTGTCGCGCGATGAGGGTGAGGATCCCCTCATCGATACCCGAGTCGAGTACCGCGGTGGATGGTGCCTCTTCGCCGGGGCCTGCACGCCAGAACGCTCGCACACGAGCTTCCTCGAGCAGCTTCAGCATCGAGGTGTTGTTGACGTGGTTGAACGCATCCAGATCGCCCCAGCGGAGCTGGATCGGGATGTGCAGACGGGGCCCCGGCGTCGCAGTCACGAGGTGCTCAGTCGCGCGTCAGCTTGCGGTGCGTCGAACGGTGCGGCTTGGCCGCATCGGCTCCGAGGCGTTCGATCTTGTTCTCCTCATACGCCTCGAAGTTGCCCTCGAACCAGTACCACTGGTCCGGCTTCTCGTCGGTGCCCTCGTAGGCGAGGATGTGCGTGGCGATGCGGTCGAGGAACCACCGGTCGTGGGTGATGACCACGGCGCATCCGGGGAACTCGAGCAGAGCGTTCTCGAGCGAGCTGAGGGTTTCGACATCCAGGTCGTTCGTCGGCTCATCGAGGAGCAGCAGGTTACCGCCCTCCTTGAGCGTCAGTGCGAGGTTCAGGCGGTTGCGTTCTCCACCGGAGAGCACCCCGGCCTTCTTCTGCTGGTCCGGCCCCTTGAAGCCGAACTTCGAGACGTACGCCCTGGACGGGATCTCGGTCTTGCCGACGGTGATGTAGTCGAGGCCGTCGGAGACGACTTCCCACAGCGTTTTGTTCGGGTCGATGTTGGAGCGTGACTGGTCGACGTAGCTGATCTTGACCGTCTCACCGATCTTCAGATCTCCGCCGTCCAGAGGCTCGAGGCCCACGATGGTCTTGAACAACGTCGTCTTTCCCACGCCGTTCGGACCGATGACGCCGACGATGCCGTTCGGCGGCAGGCTGAAGCTCAGGCCGTCGATGAGCGAGCGCCCGTCGAAGCCCTTCTTCAGGTTCTTGGCCTCGATGACGACGCTTCCGAGTCGAGGACCGGCGGGAATCTGGATCTCCTCGAAATCCAGCTTCCTGGTGCGCTCGGCCTCGGATGCCATCTCCTCGTAGCGGGCGAGACGTGCCTTCGACTTCGTCTGGCGGCCCTTCGCGCTGGAGCGCACCCACTCCAGCTCCTCCTTGAGGCGCTTGGCGAGCTTGGCGTCCTTCTTGCCCTGGATCTCGAGGCGCTCGCCCTTCTTCTCCAGGTACGTCGAGTAGTTGCCCTCGTAGCCGATCAGGCGACCGCGGTCGACCTCGGCGATCCACTCGGCCACGTGGTCGAGGAAGTACCGGTCGTGGGTGATCGCGATGACGGCACCCTTGTACGCCTGCAGGTGCTGCTCGAGCCACAGCACGCTCTCGGCGTCGAGGTGGTTGGTCGGCTCGTCGAGAAGCAGGAGATCGGGCTTCTGCAGGAGCAGCTTCGCCAGCGCCACTCGACGCTTCTCGCCACCGGAGAGAGGCGCGATCGCGGCGTCTCCCGGCGGGGTGCGGAGCGCATCCATGGCCTGGTCGAGCTGCGAGTCGAGGTCCCAGCCGTCGGCCGCGTCGATCTCTTCCTGGAGCGAACCCATCTCGGCGAGGAGCGCGTCGAAGTCGGCATCGGGATCGGCCATCAGCGCCGAGATCTCGTTGAAACGGTCGAGCTTCGCCTTGATCGCGATACCGTCCTGGATGTTCTCGAGCACGGTCTTCGTCTCGTCGAGCTCCGGCTCCTGCATCAGGATGCCGACAGTGAACCCCGGGGAGAGCTTCGCCTCACCGTTCGACGGAGTGTCGAGACCCGCCATGATCTTGAGGATCGTCGACTTGCCCGCGCCGTTGGGACCGACCATGCCGATCTTGGCCCCGGGGAGGAACGCCATGGTCACGTCGTCGAGGATGAGCTTCTCGCCCACTGCCTTGCGCGCACGAACCATCGAGTAGATGTACTCAGCCACCGAAAACCGCTCCTTCTGTTGGCGTCGAAGATCGACACTCCAGCCTACCGGCCCCCTGGCGTGTCACCAGTCGATCGGACGTGTGGTGCCGACCAGGCATCGCCCTTCGGCGAGTTGCGGGAGTACCGCGGTGACGACCTGCCCGGTGGACGGGCCGACCTGGCCGACCAAGCACTCGTCTTGACCCCACCGAACCGAGAACTGCAGACTCTCTGCCGGGTTGCCGACGGTGGTCTGATCCTGGGTCACCTGCATCGACTCGCGATCGAACCCTGCGCCGATCAGCGCGTCGATGTACGCACGGCCCGAACCGCGCTGATCTGTCGCCCAGATGCCCTCCGCAGTCGCGGTGAACACCGGCAGGTTGTCCTCTGCGCTGCCGTCGGGAACGAGCACGGGAGCAGACGGCGCCGTCGAGTCCGCATCGGGAGTTGCCGAACTCGACGGAGACGCCGTCGGTGCGGGTTCCGGAACGCAGCCCGAGAGCAGAAGGGCAGAGACGGCCGTGACCGCCAGGACGCCGGCTGCACGCGCCGGTGAGGAGACCGATCGACGAAGCACGTGCCGAGTCTACGTCGCCTTCCTCCCCGCCTCCGCGTGAATCGGCCGACAGCCGGCACCCGACGCTCTCGGGAACCGGTGCGCGTCAATCGCTCGCCGCTATCCTCGACGCCGGATCCGCCCACGAGAGGTCGAATGCCGCAGACTCCGACTCTGCGGCGTGTACAGGGGCTCTTTCCTCTGCAGAGTGAGCGCCCGGTGCGTCGGAGCTTGCCTCTGCGATCCCGGTCTGCGGCCGCGGCTGCGGTCGATACGCCGTGGTCCCCCACCGCAGATCGTGACCGATCGCCTCCGCTTCGACATCGACACTTGTGCCATGTTTGCCGTTGCTCTCCCAGTTCCGGATCTTCAGCCGTCCTGTCACGATCACCGCGTCACCCGTCCGCAGGGACGCCTTGGCGTTCTCGCCGAGCTGCCGGAACGCCGCCACCGAGTACCAGTTGGTCCCCGAGTCCGTCCAAGCCTGGGCTGCGGGGTCGAAACGTCGGTGGGTGCTGGCGAGACGGAAGTTGGTGACCGCCACACCTCCTGCGGTCTGCACCTGTGTCGGGTCGGTGGCGACTCTTCCCACGATGGTCAGCGTGTCGATCATGTTGCTCGTCCTCTCGTCTCCGGATCCCTTCCGGTCTTTCCAGCGTGCGCCGCCACGACGGAGGTGGAGAGCCCGAAACACGAAGTCGGTGGAGAGACCGAGACAGATGTCCTCTGTGGAGAGAAACCCCCGATGAGGACGAGAGGACTGCGCGCGAGGGAATGTCGGTGGTCGGTCGTATCTTCGAATCACGAAAGGAGCACCGATGTCCGACAGCATGATCACCTCTCTTCCCGAAGTCCCCTTCGCCACGCCTCGACTCTCGTCCCCGCGAGAGCATCTCGTCCGGGCTGCCGATCATCTCTGGAGGGTCCAGGACCAGAGAGAGCATGTTCTCGGACATCTGCGCATCGTCGCGGACCCGCTCGGTCTCCGGTACAGGGCGGAGAGGCTACACCTCGCAACCGGCGTGTTCCGAGTGGTCGGCGAGTTCTGGCGTGTCGATGACGCCGTCGCGGTGCTGCGCTATTCCTGACGGTGGTCGCCGCCCGCGACGCATGGCGTCGATCCGGGAGAGGTCGCTCTCTGCCCATGAGATCGTCTCTCGTCGGATCGATCATCCGTCGGAGCGATCACCCATTGGATCGAACATCCATCGGACCGAACATTCTCGAACGCCGACACCGTGAAGTGCCCCCGGCAGGATTCGAACCTGCGACCAAGAGATTAGAAGGCTCCTGCTCTATCCCCTGAGCTACGGAGGCGCACGACTCTAGAGTATCGCGGTCGCGCAGACGATTCACGAGTCACACTCCGGCCGGCGATGTCGGGGGCGTCGATAGTATGGCGAGATGGTATCTGCGTCCGAGAATGATCGTCTCGTATGGATCGACTGCGAGATGACGGGACTCGATCTCGCGGTCGACGAACTCGTCGAGATCGCCGTCGTCATCACCGACTTCGAGCTCAACCCGATCGACCCCGGATTCCAGGTGGTGATACGCCCCACCGAAGCCGCGCTCGCGCACATGAACGATTTCGTCACGAAGATGCATGAGACATCGGGCCTGATCGAGGAGATCCCCGGTGGCGTGTCGCTGGAGGAGGCGGAGTCCCAGACGCTGGCGTACATCAAGCGCTTCGTGCCCCTCGAGCGCAAGGCTCCATTGGCCGGCAACACGATCGGAACGGACCGCATGTTCCTGGCCAAATACATGCCGCAGGTGGATCAGTGGCTGCATTACCGCAATGTCGACGTCTCCAGCATCAAGGAACTGTCGCGACGCTGGTACCCGCGAGTCTTCTTCCAGGCTCCGCCCAAGGACGGAGGACACCGCGCCCTCGCCGACATTCTGGAGTCAATCCGAGAGCTCCGGTACTACCGCGACGCGGTGTTCGTCGATGAGCCGGGACCGTCCAGCGACGAAGCTCGCGAGATCGCTGCACGTACGGTGTCCGAGTTCACTCCGAACATGTAATAGACTCGTATGGTTGCCTGCTCCGGCAGGCACATGGTGGGTATAGCTCAGCTGGTAGAGCGCTGGCTTGTGGTGCCGGATGTCGCGGGTTCGAGTCCCGTTACTCACCCCACTGAAGAAGGCCCGAATCGCGAGATTCGGGCCTTCTTCGCGTCTACGCGCGGCTGGTACCCCTCCCCCGGCGCCCTAGACTGACGACGTGTCTCTCGCGGTCTGGTTCTCGTTGCTGACCGCGTCCGTCGTGATCAGCTTCACGCCCGGCGCCGGTGCGATCAACACGATGTCGAATGCGATGAACCAGGGCTGGCGGCGCTCGATCTGGGGCATCGTCGGCCAGCAGATCGCGTTGATCGTCCACGTCGCGATCGTGGCTGCCGGTGTCGGACTCCTGGTGTCACGTTCGGAAGTGCTGTTCAACGGCATCCGCTATGCCGGGGCCGCCTACCTGGTGTTCCTCGGGATCCGCCTCATCCTCGCGAAGCCCGCGGTCGTGGTCGACGACGATCCCCTGCCGGTAGACAGCCGCGAGAGCCACTGGTCGATGATCCGCCGCGGTTTCTGGGTCAATCTCCTGAACCCGAAGGCGATCGTGTTCTTCCTCGCGTTCATTCCGCAGTTCGTCAGGTTGGACGAGCCTCCGCTGCCCCAATACCTCACGCTCATCGTCACCGTGATCGTCGTCGACGTGATCGTGATGTGGGGATTCTTCGCTGCAGCCGCACGTCCGTTCCGTCGACTCACGCGAACCGCACGTGGACAGCGCATCCTCAACACCGTGTTCGGCGTCCTGTTCATCGTGGTGGCCGCGATCCTCGTTCTCCTGCACTGACCTCCCTCGGGCCCTAGGCTGAGGGGGATGGACATGGATGCCGCCGCCTTCGAAGAGCTCGTGATCGATGAGCTCGACCAGTTGCCCGACGACATGGTCGAAGGGTTGGAGAACGTCGTGTTCGTGGTGGAGGATCGGCCGGAGGACGGCAGCCTCGATCTGCTCGGCCTCTACGACGGGCTGGCGCTGACCGATCGGACCCAGTACGGGATGGGCGAGTTGCCCGATCGCATCGTGGTCTATCGCGAGCCGCACCTGGCCCAATGCGAGAACGAGCAAGAGCTCCGCGACGAGATCCACACCACGTTGGTGCATGAGATCGCGCATTTCTATGGCATCGACGACGAGCAGCTGCATGAGATGGGTTGGGCATGACGATCCCCGCCGCAGTTCCCGATCTCGATGAGGCGACCGATCTGAGCGCCGCTCCCCTGGAGCCGTGGCAGGTGGTCGTCTGGAACGACCCCGTCAATCTGATGAGCTACGTGGTCCGCGTCTTCCGCACGTATTTCGGATACTCGCTCGACCACGCGACGACGCTGATGCTCGCCGTGCACCACGACGGACACGCCATCGTGGCGACGGGGCCGCGCGAGACCATGGAGGTCCACGCGCAGGCCATGCATGACTACGGCCTGTGGGCCACGGTCAGGAAGGCCTCACAGTGACCAGGGACGCCGTCATCGTCACGATCACCGGGATCGAGGAGCTCCACCTCGCGAAGCTCGTGGACGATTTCATCGAGCTCCTCGCGACTTCGCGGGAGGTCGGGGACCCCGCCATCGACCGATTGACGCCGACTCCGTACCCCGACGATGCGGACTCCGCCGCCGAGTTCGCCGAAAGCACGAGGGATGATCTCCTCGATCGACGGCTCGCCGATGCGCGCCGGACACGTGGGTCTCTCGGAGACGTCACCGGTGACGACCTCGCCGAGGCAGAAGCGCTGCGGACGCGGGAGATGGCCGTGCCCGTGGAGGACGTCGACGCCTGGCTCCGAACGCTCACGGCTATTCGCCTCGTCATAGCCACGCGGCTCGGGATCACGACCGACGAACAGACCGCCACGGATGGGCGTCACGATGTGTACGACTGGCTCGGATACCGTTTGGAGCTTCTCATCCAGGCTGCAGACGAAGCGGATGAGGGCCGGAAGGTCTAAGGAACCTCGACGATTCTCGTAGCGAGGGATCGAGGGTCGTCCCGCTCGATGTGTCGGCGTTCCTGTGCCGCCCAACGGTCCC
Organism: Microbacterium sp. Cr-K32; assembly: GCF_000708345.1. NCBI lineage: Bacteria > Bacillati > Actinomycetota > Actinomycetes > Micrococcales > Microbacteriaceae > Microbacterium > Microbacterium sp. Cr-K32. The sequence continues at coordinate 209,278 of NZ_JARD01000012.1, forward strand.
AGTGCGGCCGATAGGCGTCCCCATCGCGTGCCAGGGCACGCGCCTTCCTCGATGCCTCCGCCGACTCCACCCATACCCTGACATCGGCGAGAGCGGCGGACGAGGGGCGGAGGATCCCGCTGCCCTCGATGATGACTCCGAGGGCCGGGTCGACGGCGTGGCTCTCCGCCTCGGTGCGGTCCTCCCAGTCCCATCGCCGCCAGGTGCCGAGATACCCGCGGCCGTGCGGACGGAGGATCCAGTCGAGGGCGCGCTCAGCGCCTTCATCGAGTCCGTCCCAGCCCGGGTAGATGGAATCCAACGCGATGAGCTGTACGTGACCGACCACGGGCCAGCGACGCACCAACAGGGAGGCGAGGGACGACTTTCCCGCACCGCTGCCGCCATCGATGAGCACGACGGGGTTCGCGGCGGCGACGGCACGGACATCCCGCTCGATCAGCGTCGCGGCCAGCTCCAGCGCGGCAGCGACCGGATCGTCACTTCTTGAGGGCACGGATGATGCGAGTGAGCGCCCGTCCGGCGACCCAGACGAACGGCACGGCGACGACGAGCAACGTGACGATGTTCGGCTCGAAGCGCAGACCTTCCTCGCGACGCACGTAGACCCCGACCGGGACGGAGACACCGCCACCGCCACCACCCTCGCCACCGTCTCCGCTGCCTCCGCCGAAGCCCGAGTAGGTGAATGCCACCGGAGTGATGCTCACACCGTCGACATCCTGCGGCTCCCCGTACGCGCTCTTCACGCCGAAGGACGCAGCTTGCTTTCCGAGTTCCAGTGCAATGTTCGGCATACCCCCACGCTAGTCGAGGAACCGCGCGCGCGTGCGATCAATCCAGGCCGTGGGCCTTCGGATGTTGGGCGGCACCGCGACCGTCCCCGCGGCCGATGTGTCGCGCGCGGCTGATCGTCGCTGTGCCGAACCTGGCCATGGCCTCGTCGACTGCCCCCTCGACTCTGCGCCAGTCCTCGTCGTCGTCCCACAGCCCGAGACCGCCGCCGCCGGCCGGACGCAGGTTCTCGGCTCTGACGCCGACCAGACGCACGGGATCGCGTCGGTCGATCTGCTCGAACAGAGCCTGCGCAGCCTCGCCGATGCGCTGCCCGACCGCGGTGGGCTCGCTCAGCGTCTGAGAGCGACTCAGGGTGCGGAAGTCGTCGAAACGGATCTTGATGGCGACGGTCGACGTCTCCCACTCGGCGCGGCGGAGACGTGCGGCGACACGGTCAGCGAGCCGCAGGAGCTCCGCGCGGAGGAACGGACGATCGAGGATATCCGTATCGAAGGTCTCCTCATGACCGATGCTCTTCTCCACGCGCACCGTATCGACGGCGCGCGCATCCTCACCCATCGCGAGCTGAGCGAGGCGCGCGCCCAGGGCGGGGCCGACCGCACGCTCGATCATCTCGCGCGGAGCCTCGCGCACATCTCTCACGGTACGGATACCGCGTGCCTCCAGCGCCTCGGCAGCCTTCGGCCCGACGCCCCACATCGCGCGGACCGGACGTGGCGCGAGGAACTCGAGCGTGTCCTTTGCGGCGACGACGAGCATGCCGTTGGGCTTGGAGATCGTCGATGCCATCTTGGCGACGTGTTTGGTGGCCGCGACTCCGACACTGCAGGTGATGCCGACCTCATCGTGCACACGTCCGCGGATGAGCTCTGCGATGTGTGCAGGGCTGCCCCAGAGCCGTCGCACGCCCTGCACATCGAGGAACGCCTCGTCGACCGACAACGGCTCGACGAGCGGGGTGAACGATTCGAAGATCGCCATCACCTGCCGGGAGACCTCCTGATAGCGATGGAAGTGCGGCGGCACGATGCGCGCGGAGGGACACAGGCGCAGCGCCTGCGATACCGGCATCGCTGCGCGTACGCCGTATCGGCGGGCCTCGTAAGAGGCACTCGAGACGACCGAGCGGCCGTCCGGTGCGCCGATGATCAGCGGAAGCTCCCGGAGCGCGGGATCGTCGAGGACCTCGACAGCCGCGTAGAACGCGTCCATGTCGACGTGGAGGATGCGCGTCCCGGTGTCGTCGGCGTCGGAGGCGGAGACCATCCGTCCCGTGCCGTCACCGTGTCCCATACGACCATTCTCCCCCGGGCCTCCGACAGGAGGCCCGGGGCCACGCGCTACTGGGCAGCGCGCTCGAGGATGAGTTCACGCACGCGTGCCGCGTCCGCCTGGCCCTTCATGGCCTTCATGACGGCGCCGATGACAGCACCGGCGGCCTGGACCTTGCCGTCCTTGATCTTCGCCATCACATCCGGCTGGGCCGCGAGAGCCTCGTCGATCGCAGCGATCAGCGCGCCGTCGTCCGACACCACGGCGAGGCCACGGGCGTTGACGACCTCCTGCGGAGTGCCTTCCCCCGCGATGACGCCTTCGAGCACCTGGCGGGCGAGCTTGTCGGTGAGCGTGCCCGCGTCGACCAGCTGCTGCAGTGCGGCGACGTTCTCCGGGCTGATCAGCTCGGTGGCTTCCTTCTCCTGCGCGTTCGCGAGACGGGAGATCTCCCCCGTCCACCATTTCCGGGCGGTCGCAGGTGCCGCACCGGCGGCGATGGTCGCCTCGACCACTTCGAGCAGGCCTCCGTTGCGCACGTCCTGGAACTCCAGGTCGGTGAAGCCCCACTCCGTCATCAGGCGACGACGGCGGGCGACAGGCTGCTCGGGAAGAGCCGCGCGCAGCTCCTCGATCAGCTCGGCGGCCGGCTCCACGGGCAGCAGGTCGGGCTCCGGGAAGTAGCGGTAGTCGTCGGCGTCCGACTTCGGACGACCCGGCGATGTCGTACCGGTGTCCTCGTGCCAGTGCCGCGTCTCCTGCGTGATCGTGCCGCCATCGGCGAGGATCTGCGCCTGGCGCTGGATCTCGTACTTCACGGCCCGCTCGACCGAACGCATGGAGTTGACGTTCTTCGTCTCGGTGCGGGTGCCGAGCTTGTCGGTGCCACGCCGACGCAGAGAGACGTTGGCGTCGCAGCGCAGGTTTCCGCGTTCCAACCGGGCCTCGGAGATTCCGAGACCACGGACGATGTCGCGGATCGCCTGCACGTAGGCCTTGGCGACCTCGGGTGCGCGGTGCTCGGTGCCGTAGATGATGTTCGTCACGATCTCGACCAGCGGAACACCCGCGCGGTTGTAGTCGACGAGCGAGTACTCAGCGCCCTGGATGCGGCCGGTGGCGCCACCCATGTGGGTGAGCTTTCCCGCGTCTTCCTCCATATGCGCGCGCTCGATCGGAATCGTGATGAGTGTCCCGTCCTCGAGCTCGACCTCGACCGAACCGTCATAGGCGATCGGCTCGTCGTACTGCGAGATCTGGTAGTTCTTGCCGAGATCCGGGTAGAAATAGTTCTTCCGCGCGAACCGGCTCGATTCCGCGATCGAGCAACCGAGAGCGAGACCCAGGCTGATCGACGAACGGATCGCCGTCTCGTTCACGACCGGAAGCGACCCCGGCAGACCGAGGTCGACGGGCGCGATCAGCGTGTTCGGCTCAGCGGCGTGGAAGGCCTCGTTGGCCGGGTTCGGCGCATCGGAGAACATCTTCGTGTTGGTGTTGAGCTCGACGTGCACCTCGAATCCGAGGACCGGCTCGAACAGCTCGAGCGCCTTGTCGAAGTCCATGAGCTTGGCGGCGGCCATCAGCGCTTCCCTCCTGCGAGCTGCGGTGCGCGGGTGAGCAGCGGCGCACCCCAGGAGTCGACGAGCAGCGTCTCGAGCGCGGCGCCGACCTTGTAGAGACGTGCATCCTCCCGTGCCGGGGCGATGAACTGGATGCCGACGGGGAGTCCGTCGTCATCGGCCAGACCGCTGGGGACGGAGATGCCGGGAACGCCGGCGAGGTTCACCGGAATCGTGGTGATGTCGTTGAGATACATCTGCAGCGGGTCGTCGATCTTCTCGCCGAGCTTGAAGGCGGTGGTGGGCGCCGACGGCGTCGCGATGACGTCGACCTCGGCGAAGGCGTTGGCGAAGTCCTGCTGGATGAGTGTGCGGACCTTCTGCGCGCTGCCATAGTAGGCGTCGTAGTAACCGGCCGACAGTGCGTACGTGCCGAGGATGATGCGTCGCTTGACCTCGTCACCGAAGCCGGCGTCACGGGTTGCGGACATGACGTCCTCGACCGTCGGGTTTCCGTCGGGCGTCACCCGCAGACCGAAGCGCACCGAGTCGAACTTCGCGAGGTTGCTCGATGCCTCCGCGGGGAGGATCAGGTAGTACGCAGCCACGCCGTACTCGAAATGGGGAGCACCGATCTCGACGATCTCCGCGCCCTGAGCCTCCATGAGCGCGAGAGCATTGCGGAAGGATGCGGCGACGCCGGGCTGGAAGCCGCTGTCCGGCAGTTCGCGGATCACGCCGACCTTGAGACCCTTGAGCACGTCTCCGCGCGCACCCTCGCGAGCCGCCTCGGCGAACGAAGGCCATGCATCGCGCAGCGACGTCGAGTCCTTGGGGTCATGACCGCCGATCGCATCGTGCAGCAGGCCGGAGTCGAGCACGGTCCGCGAGACCGGACCGACCTGGTCGAGGCTGGAGGCGAGGGCGATCGCACCGTAGCGGCTCACGCCGCCGTACGTCGGCTTGACGCCGACCGTGCCGGTCACGTGGGCGGGCTGACGGATCGAGCCGCCGGTGTCGGAGCCGAGAGCGAGCGGTGCCTCGAATGCGGCGACAGCGGCAGCCGAACCTCCACCGGAGCCACCGGGGATGCGGTCGAGGTCCCAGGGGTTGTGCGTGGGGCCGTATGCGGAGTGCTCGGTAGACGACCCCATGGCGAATTCGTCCATGTTCGTCTTGCCGAGCGGGATGAGTCCCGCATCGCGCGAGCGTGCGACGACGGTCGCATCGTAAGGCGAGCGGTATCCCTCGAGGATGCGCGACCCGCTGGTCGTCGGCTGGTCGGTCGTGACGAGCACGTCCTTGATCGCGAGAGGAACGCCGGCGAGCGGTCCGAGGGCCTCGCCGGCGGCGCGACGGGCGTCGATGGCCGTTGCGGCCTCGAGCGCTCCCTCGTTGATGTGGAGGAAGGCGTGGACGTCGCCGTCCACGGCGGCGATGCGATCGAGGTGCGCCTGGGTCGCCTCGACGCTCGACACCTCACGAGAGGCGAGCTTCGCGGCGAGGTCAGCCGCATCCAGCCGGATGATGTCGCTCACTGTTCTTCTCCCAGGATCGCGGTCACGCGGAAGCGGCCGTCGGCGGCATCCGGGGCGTTCTGAAGCACCTGCTCGTGCGTGAGCGTCTCGCCGACCACGTCGGGTCGGAAGACGTTGCTCAACGGAATCGGGTGACTCGTCGCCACGACGTCGGCGGTCGCGACTTCCGACACCTTCGCGATGTTGTCGACGATGGCGTCGAGCTGGCCCGTGAGCCTCGACACCTCGTCGTCGTTCAGCTGGATGCGTGCAAGCACACCGAGGTGGCGCACGAGTTCAGGGGTGATTTCAGACACTCCCCCAGTCTAGTTGGCGCGCTCCCCGGTCCCATGCCCGACGAGCAGCTCGACATATGCTGGGCGGGTGAGCACGTTCCAGCCTCCTCGCCCGTGGGTCGCCAGCTACGCCCCAGGCGTCCCGGAAGACCTCGCCCCGGTCGACGGATCACTCGTCGACATCGTCGCCGCGTCGGCGCGGGACTACCCCGATGCCCCCGCGCTGCAATTCTTCGGGCGTGAGACGACATACGCACAGCTGCAAGCAGCGATCGACCGCGCGGCGACGGGGCTGCGGGACCTCGGCGTCCGCGCCGGCGATCCTGTGGCCATCGTGCTGCCGAACTGCCCGCAGCACATCGTGGCCTTCTACGCGGTGCTGCGACTCGGCGCCGTCGTCGTCGAGCACAACCCGCTATACACGCCTCGTGAGCTGCGCAAGCAGTTCGAGGACCATGGAGCGAAACACGCGATCGTGTGGAACAAGGTCGTCTCCACGGTGCAGGAGTTCCCGGCGGACCTCGCCGTGACGAACCTCATCTCCGTCGACGTGACGCGCGCCATGCCGTTCCTCACGCGCTTCGCCCTGCGTCTCCCCGTCGCGAAGGCTCGCGACTCCCGCGCGGCCCTCACGGCCAAGGTGCGCGGCACGGTCGTCTGGGACTCGCTGGTCGCTTCCGACCCTCTGCCGGAGACGCACCCGAAGCCGGGAACCGACGATCTGGCGATCATCCAATACACCTCCGGAACGACCGGAACGCCGAAGGGGGCGGCGCTCACACACCGCAACCTGCTGGCGAACGCCGCCCAGTCGCAGGCCTGGGTGCCGTCGATCCGACGCGGCAACGGTTGCGTCGTGTACGCGGTCCTTCCCATGTTCCACGCTTACGGACTCACGCTCTGTCTGACGTTCGCGATGTCGATGGGGGCTCGACTCGTGCTCTTCCCCAAGTTCGATCCGGACCTCGTGCTCGACGTCGTCAAGAAGCACCCCGCCACGTTCCTGCCGCTGGTACCGCCCATAGCCGACCGCCTTCTCGCCGCGGCCAAGGCGAAGGGCGTGTCGCTCGAGGGCATCGAGGTCGCGATCTCCGGCGCGATGGCGCTGCCACATGAACTGGTTGTCCCCTTCGAGGAGGCCACCCACGGATATCTCGTCGAAGGCTACGGGCTGAGCGAGTGCTCCCCTGTCCTGATGGCGAACCCGGTGGCGGACAACCGCGTTCCCGGAACCGTCGGGCTTCCCCTGCCCGGAACCGAATGCCGCGTGGTGGATCCGGAGAACCCTGGTGAGGACGTGCCGCCGGGCTCTGCCGGGGAACTCGTCGTGCGCGGGCCGCAGGTGTTCTCGGGGTACTACGGCAAGCCGGAGGAGACGGAGGCGGTCTTCGTCGACGGCTGGTACCGCACCGGCGACATCGTCACGATCGACGAGGCCGGCTTCGTTCGCATCGTCGATCGCATCAAGGAGCTCATCATCACGGGCGGCTTCAACGTCACACCCACCGAGGTGGAGAACGCCCTGCGCCAGCACCCGCAGGTCGCGGATGCCGCGGTCATCGGTCTGCCGAGCGAGCACTCCGGTGAAGAGGTCGTCGCCGCGATCGTCATCGATCAGGGAACCGACGTGGACGTCGAGGCCGTTCGTGAGTTCGCGCGCAGCATCCTCACCCCCTACAAGGTCCCCCGCCGCATCTTCGTGGTGGACGAACTCCCGAAGTCGCTGATCGGTAAGGTGCTCCGGCGCCAGGTCAAGGAGAAGCTCGTGGCGCTGAACACCGGCGCCTGAGGACGCCCTCACAGGCGGCGGACGCCGCAGCGCGCTACCCTTGGGAAGTGACCCCTGAAGATGCAGTGCTGACCGACGCCCCCGACGAATCTCCCGCGACCCCTGGATTCGAGGAGCTCGGCATCACCGGGCCCGTCCTCAAAGCCATCAAAGACCTCGGCTACGAGACGCCGTCGCCCATCCAGGCGGCCACCATCCCGACGCTCCTGGCTGGGCGCGATGTCGTCGGCATGGCGCAGACCGGTACCGGGAAGACCGCGGCCTTCGCCCTCCCCGTGCTCGAGCGCCTCGATGTCTCCCAGAAGACCCCGCAGGCCCTCGTGCTCGCACCCACCCGTGAGCTCGCGCTCCAGGTCTGCGAGGCGTTCGAGTCGTACGCCTCCAAGATGAAGGGCGTGCACGTGCTCCCCGTCTACGGCGGGCAGGGCTACGGCGTGCAGCTGTCGGCTCTGCGCCGCGGCGTCCACGTGATCGTCGGCACGCCGGGCCGCATCATGGACCACCTCGCCAAGGGCACGCTCGACCTGTCGCAGCTGCAGTACCTCGTGCTCGACGAGGCCGACGAGATGCTGAAGATGGGCTTCGCCGAAGACGTGGAGCAGATCCTCGCGCAGACGCCCGAGGAGAAGCAGGTCGCGCTGTTCTCCGCGACGATGCCGCCGCAGATCCGCCGTCTCGCCCAGAAGTACCTGCGAGACCCTGAAGAGATCAGCATCAAGTCGAAGACCGCGACCGGCACCAACATCACGCAGCGCTATCTCGTCGTGTCGTACGCGCAGAAGGTCGATGCGCTCACCCGGATCCTCGAGGTCGAGAACTTCGACGGAATGATCGTCTTCGTCCGTACGAAGAACGAGACCGAGACCCTGGCGGAGAAGCTGCGCGCCCGTGGCTACTCGGCCGCAGCCATCAACGGCGACGTGCCTCAGGTGCAGCGTGAGCGCAGTGTGAACCAGCTCAAGGACGGCAAGCTCGACATCCTGGTCGCGACCGACGTGGCCGCGCGAGGACTCGACGTCGAGCGCATCAGCCACGTCGTCAACTTCGACATCCCCACCGACACCGAGTCCTATGTGCACCGAATCGGTCGCACGGGCCGCGCCGGACGATCGGGCGACGCGATCAGCTTCATCACCCCGCGCGAGCGCTACCTCCTGAAGCACATCGAGAAGGCGACGCGTCAGCAGCCGGCCCAGATGCAGCTCCCGAGCACGGAAGACGTGAACACCACACGTCTGAACCGCTTCGACGACGCGATCACCACGGCGCTGTCGGAGACCGGGCGCATCGAGGCGTTCCGCGACATCGTGGCGCACTACGTGCGTCACCATGATGTCCCTGAGGGTGATGTGGCCGCCGCTCTGGCTGTCGTGGCGCAGGGTGACAAGCCGCTGCTGCTCGACCCCGCCAACGATCCGCTCACCAAGGCGGTCGAAGCAGACAACCGTCCCCCGCGCGAGCGCACGGGACGCGATGCTCGTGAGCCGCGTACGGAACGACGCGGGCGTGGCGACTACACCGCCTACCGCATCGAGGTCGGACGACGTCATCGTGTCGAACCCCGCCAGATCGTCGGGGCCCTCGCCAACGAGGGCGGTCTGGGACGCGACGACTTCGGTGCGATCAACATCCGTCCGGACTTCTCGACGGTCGAGCTGCCATCGAACCTGGATCCGTCTGTCCTCGAGAAGCTGCGCGACACGCGCATCTCGGGACGCCTGATCGAGATCAAGCCCGACCGCGGTCCCGGGGGCGCACGCCGCACCGGTGGCCCTCGGGAGGCCGGCGGTCGGGGTGACCGTTTCGAGCGTCGGGACCGCGATGATCGGCCGGCGCGCGACACGCGTGACGAGAAGCCGTACCGCAAGCCGCGTCACAAAAGCTGACCACCACTCGCGCGCGGAACGGATTATCCCGTCCCGCGCGCGAGTCGCGCGGCGACATCGATCAGCGGCTCCGGATGTGTGAGCAGCGCACGCTGCTCGGGGTGCGCGATGAGATGGGCGATCAGCCGATGCGCGCCCATGACCGCAGGCTCCCAGTATCCGCCGACGTGGTGTCTGCTCAGGGGCAGGACTCGAGATTCTCCGTCGACCGTCAGAGTCACGGAACCGTCGTCGGGATCGACTCCGGGATCGGTCAGCATGGCGGCGGTCAAAGCGCCGAGCAGAATCGTGCTGACGAGCCCAGGAAGACGGAACCTCGTCGTGGGGACGTCCATGACGATCGAGTCGAGCTCGCTCCAGCTCACGATCCCGCGATTATCGACGCCCTCGCGAATGATCACGGCATCAGGGCTCAACCGCAGATGATGGCGACCGGGATCTCCGACGGCGAGAGCCTCCGGGACGACGATCAGGGGCCCGAAGCGCTTCACGCCCCTTCGCCCGTGGGAGGGAGGGCATCCGGCCCCTGGGTCACCAGGATATGGAACTGCGCCGCGTCGAGGATTCGCAGGCCGAGGTCCTCCGCCTTCGCCAGCTTGGAACCCGCGCCGGGGCCGGCGGCGACGAAGTCGGTCTTCTTCGATACGCTCGACGCGGCCTTGCCGCCCGCGTTGATGATGGCCTCCTGTGCGCCGTCTCGTGTGTAACCGTCGAGGGATCCGGTGGCGACGACGGTCAGCCCCTCCAGGACTCCGCCCGCGGCCTCAGCCGCGCCGGGGCCGGGGTGCCCAGGCGTCGCCCACTGCACGCCCGCGTCCTCCCACTGCTGAACGATCTCCTGGTGCCAGTCCACCTCGAACCAGGCGAGAAGCGAATCGGCGATGATGCCACCGACGCCCTCGACCGCGGCGAGCTCGTCGCGTGACGCCGCGCGGATCGCGTCGAGCGACCCGAACCACTGAGCGAGCGCCCTCGCGGCGACAGGGCCGACATGGCGGATGTTCAGTGAGACGAGCAGCCGCCACAGGTCCTTCGTCTTGGCCTTCTCCAGTTCTGCGAGCAGGGTGAGCGCCTGTGCGGAGGGCTGGGGTCCGTCGAGACCGGACTTCTTCTCAGCCGCAGTGGGGTTGCGTCGGAAAGGAGCGCGAGTTTTGACGACCCCGTCCTCGTCTTCCTTGGGGAGACCCGTCTCGGCGTCGCGAACGAACAGCTCGATGGGGACCAGCTGTTCGAGGCTGAGCGCGAACAGGCCCGCCTCGGTCTCGAGCGGTGGCACTGCAGGAGACGTCGGCTGCGTCAGGGCCGCAGCGGTGACCTCGCCCAGTGCCTCGACGTCGAGGGCACCTCGCGAACCGATGTGCTCCACGCGTCCGCGCACCTGCGCCGGGCACGAGCGTGCGTTCGGACAGCGCAGATCGATATCGCCTTCCTTCATGGCTCGCAGGGGCGTGCCGCACTCCGGGCACTCGACGGGCATCACGAACTCGCGCTCGGTGCCGTCGCGCTTCTCGACGACCGGCCCGAGGACCTCGGGGATCACGTCGCCGGCTTTGCGCAGCACGACCGTGTCACCGATCAGCACGCCTTTCGCCTTCACGACGTCCTTGTTGTGCAGCGTCGCCTGGCGGACCACCGATCCGGCGACATGTGCGGGGGCCATGACGGCGAACGGAGTCGCACGACCGGTGCGACCGACCGACACGACGATATCGAGCAGCTTCGTCTGCACCTCTTCCGGCGGGTACTTGTAGGCGATCGCCCAGCGCGGGGCCCGGCTCGTCGCGCCGAGCTCGTCGTGCAGCTCGAGCTCGTCGACCTTGACCACGATGCCGTCGAGCTCATGCTCGACATCATGCCGATGCTCGCCGAAGTACTCGACGAACGTGACGACCTCGTCGATCGTGCGGCAGACCTTCGTGTGCGGGCTCGTGGGCAGCCCCCACTCCGCGAGCAGGTCGTACACCTCGCTCTGCGCGGCGACCGGAGGGTTCGACCATGCGCCGACCCCGTGCACGTACAGCGCGAGCGACTCGATCCGCAACAGTCCTGCTTCGAGCTCGAGGCCGTTCTTCTTGTCGATCTGCTGGCGGAGTCCACCGCTCGCCGCATTGCGGGGGTTCGCGAAGGCCGGGAATCGCCGGGCGGCCGCAGTGCGCGCCTTCTCATCGTCGAAGGGCTTCTTCACCCCGCCGCGCGACTCCCACCGCTCGAGCGCGTCGGCGTAGGCCCGGTCGCGGAAGGCCGCCTGCGCCCCATTGAGCCGTTCGAACGCCGCCACGGGGATGAAGACCTCGCCGCGCACTTCGACGATCGGGGGATGCCCGTCGCCGCTGAGCCGATATGGGATCTCAGGGAGACGCAAAGCGTTCTCGGTGACGATCTCTCCGACGCGTCCGTCGCCTCTGGTGGCCGCGGAGGTCAGCACACCGTTCTCGTAGCGGAGGTTGATCGCCAGTCCGTCGATCTTGAGCTCGGTGAGCCAGGCGACCTCGCGGCCCGCTGCGGCCTTCGTCTTCGCTGCCCACTCCTTCAGCTCGTCGATCGAGAAGACGTTGTCGAGGCTGAGCATCCGCTCGGCGTGCTCGATGGTCGCAAGACCCGTCGCCTCGGCCGCGCCGACCATCTGGGTGGGCGAGTCCTGTCCCTGAAGCTCGGGGTGCAGACGCTCGAGCTCTTCGAGCCGGTGCATCCATCCGTCATAGGTGAAGTCATCGACGACCGAGGTGTCGCGGCCGTAGTAGGCCTCTTTGGCGTCGAGGATGCGAGTGGTCAGCTCTTCAGCTTCGGTACGGGCGTCTTCCAGCGAGATGTTCTCCGGCACCCCGCCAGTCTACGAGCGGGTACCGACACCGGAAACGTCTACGCGCCGACGGGAACCGCCGAGACCGTCGTATCAATCGTGAACTGTCCGAGCACGCGCGTTCCGACATAGAGCACAGCGGTCTGCCCCGGTGCGACGCCGTCGAGGGGAACTTCCGGTATGACGCGTACACCCCCGTCGGAGACCTCGGCGTGTGCGGCCACGGGCTCGGAATGCGCACGGATCTGCACATGGCAGGAGAAGGACGATTCGGTCGGTGCAGCGCCGGCCCAGCTGAACCGCTCCCCCGCGATCTCGGCGATGGCGAGGGCCTCCTTCGGGCCGACGACGACGGTGTTGGAGACCGGGCGCACTTCGAGAACGAACCTGGGCTTGCCGTCGGCGGCGGGCACACCGAGCTTGAGACCGCGGCGCTGCCCGACGGTGAAGGCTTGAGCACCCTCGTGGGATCCGACGACCTCTCCGCTGCGGTCGACGATCTCGCCGGTCGCCGTGCCGACCTTCTCGGCGAGCCAACCGCGGGTGTCACCATCGGGGATGAAGCAGATGTCGTGGCTGTCCGGTTTCTGCGCGACGCTCAGACCGCGTGCCTCGGCTTCGGCGCGCACGATCGCCTTCGAGGGCGTGGTGCCGAGCGGGAAGTAAGTGTGCGCGAGCTGCTCGGCGTTGAGGACGCCCAGGACGTACGACTGGTCTTTGGCGTTGTCGGAGGCGCGGTGCAGCTCGAGACCCCCGTCGCCGTCGATCAACGTCGCGTAGTGCCCCGTGCACACGGCGTCGAACCCGAGCTCGATCGCTCGCTCCAGCAGTGCGGCGAACTTGATCTTCTCGTTGCATCGCATGCAGGGATTGGGGGTGCGACCGGCCTGGTACTCGGAGATGAAATCTGCGATCACGTCGTCGCGGAACCGCTCCGAGAAGTCCCAGACGTAGAACGGGATGCCGAGCACGTCGGCGGCGCGACGGGCGTCGAGGGCATCCTCGATCGTGCAGCAGCCGCGGCTGCCGGTGCGCAGGGTGCCGCCGGCACGGGACAGTGCCAGATGCACGCCGACCACGTCGTGCCCCGCCTCCACGGCCCTGGCGGCCGCGACGGCGGAGTCGACTCCACCGCTCATAGCCGCAAGGATCCGCATGAGACCAGTCTACGAGCGCGCGGCTGTGCCGGCGCCGGATGCGCGGGCATAGGCGTCAGCGATCGTGGCGAGCACCGCATCGACGTCGGTATCGGTCGAGGTCCGACCGAGCGAGAACCGCAGCACGCTGCGCGCATCCCGTTCGCTGCGCCCCATCGCCATCACGACGTGCGACGGCTCGGCGACGCCCGCCTGGCAGGCGGATCCCGTCGAGGCGGCGACGCCGGCGACATCCAGGAGGAAAAGCAGGCTCTCCCCCACCGCGCCGGGGAACAGCACGTGCGCGTTCCCCGGGAGGCGCACGGTCGGATCCCCCAGCAGTTCTGCTCTCGGCACGGCCGCCCTGATGCCGGACACGAGGCGGTCACGCAGCGCGCTGAGTCGTGCGGTCTCGTCCGATCGTTCGCGCTCTGCGAGCTCCAGCGCCGTCGCGAAAGCGGCAGCCCCGGGGACATCTTGCGTGCCCGCGCGCAACCCGCGCTGCTGAGCTCCCCCACGCAGCAACGCGGTGAGGCGGGCCGTGCGTGCCGTGACGAGGACTCCCACGCCGACCGGCGCGCCGATCTTGTGGCCGGCGAAGCTCATGGCGACCAGACCGACCCCACCGTCGGCATCACCTCGCAGGGTGCGGAACGACAGGCGCACGTGCCCGAGAGCCGCGACGGCGTCGATGTGCAGGGGAACACCCGCTCCCGCCGCCGCGGCTGCGAGGGAGCGGGTGTCGTTGATGGTTCCGGCCTCGTTGTTCGCCGCGAGGGCCGTCGCCAGAGCGGCACCGGGAAGCTCGGCGGCGAACTGCTCGGGATCGATCCGCGCGTCGGGCGCGACGGGCACTCGTCGCAGTGCTGCCCCTTCATCCACGAGCGCGGCGACCGTGTCTATGGTCGCGTGATGCTCGGCGTCGGGCATCACGATCGCCGACGTTCCGCCCGCGCGGCCGTGCCACAACCCCTGAAGAGCGAGGTTGATGGACTCCGTGCCCCCGGAGGTGAACACGATCTCGATCGGGTCGGCCTCCAGCACCGCGGCGACCCGTTCGCGCGACTCCTCGAGCAGCCGACGCGCATCCTGACCCGCCCCGTGCGTCGACGACGCATTGCCGACCATCTGGGAAGCGGCGAGCCAGGCCTCCCGTGCTTCGGGGCGCAGTGGCGTGGTCGCCGCGTGGTCCAGATAGTGCCGCATCCTTCGATTCTCTCCCGAAACGAGGGCGGAAGGGTGCTGCCTCCAGGTACCGGGTGCGCGCTGACATGAGACGGCAACACATCGCGCCTAGTGTGTACTCATGCCCGAGTCCCGAGACCTCACCGTGCCCGGCGGACCTGCCCTCGACAACCTCGGCGTTCGTCTGCACGACGGCGTCGGTACCCTGCGCGTCTGGTCGCAGAACGCCTCCTCCATCGAGTTGGTCGTCTTCGACGCCACCGACCTCGACTGGGCGACGGACGAAGTGCCGCTCGAGCGACTCGCCGGGGGCGTCTGGGAGGTCACCACCGAACTGCTCCAACCCGGTGTGCGGTATGCCATCCGTGTCGGGGGTCCGCACGGCCCCGGGAACACGTTCAACCCGGAGACGCTGCTCCTCGACCCCTACGCCCGCGGCCTCGCGCAGGGAGACGGGTACGAGGAATGGCGCTCCGTGGTGATCGTCGACGGCTTCGATTGGGGCGAGTCGCAGAAGCCTCGGGTGCCGTTGGACCGCACGGTCATCTACGAGGGGCATCTCAAGGGCCTCACCAAGCGTCATCCCGATGTTCCTCCCGCACTGCACGGCACCTACGCCGGGCTTGCCCACCCCGCGATGATCGCCTACTTCCACTCCCTGGGGATCACCTCGATCGAGCTGCTCCCGGTTCATGCCTTCGTGCCGGAACCTCGCCTCCTCGAGCGCGGTCTCACCAACTACTGGGGCTACAACACGCTGAACTTCTTCACCCCGCACACCGCCTACGCCACCGAGGAGGCCCGCAAGGAGGGGCCGGAGGCAGTGCTGGCCGAGTTCAAGGGCATGGTGCGGCTGCTGCACGAGGCCGGACTCGAGGTCATCCTCGACGTCGTGTACAACCACACGTCCGAAGAGGGCATCGGCGGTCCGCGCTCGAGCCTGCGCGGCATCGACAACGCCAACTACTACCGACAGGATGAGTCCGGCGTCTACGTCGACACCACCGGGTGCGGCAACACCCTGAACACGGCAACCGATGCCGGTGCCCGACTCGTTCTGGACTCCCTGCGCTACTGGGCGCAGGAGATGCAGATCGACGGCTTCCGCTTCGACCTCGCCACGGCCATCGCCCGCGACGCCGCCCACACATACACCCCGGAGCATCCGCTTCTCACCGCCATCGCGGACGATCCGATCCTCGCCGACACCAAGCTCATCGCCGAGCCATGGGACGTCGGTCTCGGCGGCTGGCAGACGGGCAACTTCCCGGCCGGCTGGCATGAGTGGAACGACCGCTATCGCGATCGGGTGCGCAACTTCTGGCTGAGCGACATCGACTACGCCCGGCGAGCATCTGCCCCGGTGGGCATCGGTGGATTCGCGACCCGTCTCGCCGGATCGTCGAACACCTTCAGCGAGGACCGCGGTCCGCTCGCCAGCGTGAACTTCGTCACGGCGCACGACGGCTTCACCCTGCACGACCTCGTCTCCTACGACGTCAAGCACAATGAGGCCAACGGCGAACAGAATCGCGACGGTGCGGACATGAACCGCGCGTTCAACCACGGAGTCGAGGGTCCGACAGACGACCCGACCATCCTCGCCTCGCGGCGCAAAGCCATGCGCAACCTGCTCGGAACGCTCCTGCTGTCCGCGGGCATTCCCATGCTCACCGCCGGCGACGAGGTCGGTCGCACCCAGCGAGGCAACAACAACGCCTATGCCCAGGACTCCGTCCTGACCTGGCTCGGTTGGGAGTTCGAGCCCTGGCAGGACGATCTGCGCGCCCACGTCTCCCGGCTCATCCGGCTGCGCCAGGAGAACCCCGCCTTGCGACCGAGCCGCTACGCGCGACTCGGCGAGCACATCCCCAACGCCTCGGTGATGGACTGGTACGACCAGAACGGGGAGACGATGGAGCAGGACCAATGGGCCGACCCAGGGAACCGGACGCTGCAGTATGTCGCCGCCTCCACTCCCGACACCGAGGCCTACAACCGCATCCTGCTGATCGTGCACGGTACCGAGTCGCCCATCGATGTACGCCTGCCCGTCGAGATCGAAGACGCGACCCGCTTCGTCTCGCTGTGGTCGAGTGCTCAGGAGCGCCCTTCCGATGACGAAGAGGTCTTCGCGCCTGGCGATGTGCTGCCGGTCTCGGGCACGTCGATGAGGCTGTTCCGCATCGAATGAAGCCGGCCGACGACGCACCCTCCGGCGCGCTACCCGTGGCCACGTCCGCGCGGTACATTCGGGAGGTGGCTGCACGTGCTGGTACTCGGTCCTCGGCTCTTCGGAGCCCCGCTCAGATCCCGGCGCGCGCCCTGGGCGTTGCGGATTCTCCCGGTGCACTTCGGACGACCCGCATCCCGCTACTCGACCCGTCGCCATCGGTACCCGGTGGCTTCAGGCCGAAGGCCTTCGTCGGCGAAGTGGTGCCCTTCAGCGTGGTCGCGTTCCGCGAGGGCCACGACGTCATCGGCGTGCACGTCCGGCTCACGTCCCCTTCCGGAGAAGAGACCCTGCATCGCCTCTCTCCCCGCGACGACGGCACCGACACCTGGTCGACGCCGATCGCGCTCGACGAACAGGGCGAATGGCTCTTCCGGTTCGAGGCCTTCTCCGATGACTTCGCGACCTGGGCGCACGCCGCGGAGCTCAAGGTCGCCGCCGGGGTCGACGTCCCGGTGATGGCAGCGCTGGGGGCAGATCTGCTGGCGCGGGCCGCCGCGGAGAAGGACCGCCCGGCACCGCAGCGGAAACGGCTCGGCGCAGACGCGGTATCCCTGCAGGACGGCGATGCCGCGACGACCATGGCGCTGGCGACGGATGCGGGATTGGTTCAGATCTTCCGCGACCGTCCCGTGACGACTCTGCGCTCCGCGACGCCGACACACACGCTGCATGCCGACCGGCGCGCGGCAGGTGTCGGCGCCTGGTACGAGTTCTTCCCCCGCTCCGAAGGCGCGCGGCGTCTGAAGGACGGCACCGTCAAGAGCGGCACGTTCCGCACCGCGACGCGGCGTCTGCCCGACGTCGCGGCGATGGGTTTCGACGTGGTGTATCTGGTGCCGATCCATCCGATCGGTTCCACCAATCGCAAGGGACGCAACAACACCCTCACCGCCGAGGCCGGAGACCCGGGTTCGCCGTACGCGATCGGGGCCGCGGAAGGCGGGCACGATGCGATCCATCCCGAACTTGGCACCCCGCAGGATTTCCGGGCGTTCGTGCGCGCGGCACGGAGGGAAGGGCTCGAGGTCGCGCTCGACCTCGCACTCCAGGCCTCGCCCGACCATCCATGGGTGCGCGAGCATCCGGAATGGTTCACGACCCTCCCGGACGGCACGATCGCCTACGCCGAGAACCCGCCGAAGAAGTACCAGGACATCTACCCTCTGAACTTCGACAACGATCCGGACGGCATCTACGCCGAGATGCTGCGGGTCGTGCAGCACTGGGTGGCGCAGGGCGTGAAGATCTTCCGCGTCGACAACCCGCACACGAAACCGCTCCAGTTCTGGGAATGGCTCATCGCAGAGGTGAACGCCGTCGACCCCGACGTGATCTTCCTCGCAGAGGCGTTCACCCGACCGGCCGTCATGCGCGCGCTCGCCGCGGTCGGTTTCCAGCAGAGCTACAGCTACTTCACCTGGCGCAACACGAAGGCCGAGCTCGAGGAGTTCCTCGGCTCGGTATCCCACGAGACCTCCGACTACATGAGGCCCAACCTCTTCGTGAACACCCACGACATCCTCACCGAGTACCTACAGTTCGGTGGCAGGGCGGCCTACAGGATCCGCGCCTGCATCGCCGCGACGGCAGGTCCCGTATGGGGCGTTTACGCGGGCTACGAACTCTTCGAGAACGTCGCCCGTCCCGGGTCCGAAGAGAACATCGACAACGAGAAGTACGAGTACAAGTTCCGAGACTGGGTCGGCGCCGAGGCTCGCGGCGAATCGCTCGCCCCCCTGCTGCGCCGACTCAACGAGATCCGGGGCGCTCATCCCGCGTTGCAGCAGCTCCGCAACTTCCGCGCGCACTGGAGCGACGACGACGCGGTGCTCGTCTACAGCAAGCATCTGGCGGCGCCGTTCACCGGCACCGGTCGCGGAGACACCGTCATCGTCGTCGCCAACGTCGACCCGCACTCGGTGCGGGAGACCACCGTGCACCTCGACACGACCCAGTGGGGCATCCTCCCGGGCGAGGCCTTCGAGGTGGAGGACCTCCTCACGGGAGCCGTCTGGACCTGGACCGATCACAACTACGTGCGACTCGACGCCTTCGCCGAGCCGGTGCACATCCTGAAGGTGAGGGAGCGATCATGAGCTACACGGAAGACGTCGCCGCATCCACCGAATGGGAGGCGGTCTCATCAGCCACGTACCACGATCCTCACTCCGTTCTCGGAGCGCATGCCCACAAGGATGCGGCCGATCGCACCGTCACCGTGATCCGTGCCAGACGCCCGCTCGCAGAAGCAGTCGCAGCCGTCTTCGACGACGGCAGCAGGCAGGAGCTCGCCCACGTCGCCCACGGCATCTGGGAGGGCGAGCACAGCGGTCCCCCGGTCCCTTACCGCATCGCCACAAGGTACGCAGATCACGATGAGACAGTGTCGGGCGACCCGTATCGGCATCCGCCGACGCTCGGCGACCTCGACCTGCACCTGATCGCCGAGGGGCGTCACGAACGCCTCTGGGAGGCGTTGGGCGCTCATGTGCGCACGTTCGACGGAGAGATCGGCGTCTCGTTCGCGGTCTGGGCGCCCAACGCCACTGCCGTGCGGGTGGTCGGCGACCACAACGACTGGAACGGCGAGCCCCACGCCATGCGCTCGATGGGCGTCAGCGGCGTCTGGGAGCTCTTCGTTCCAGGGCTGCCGATCGGCACCAGATACAAGTACCAGATCCGCACCCGCGAGGGGGCGTGGATCCTCAAGGCCGACCCGATGGCGCTCGCTGCCGAGGTTCCGCCCGACACGGCATCGATCGTGACGGCATCGACGCACAGCTGGTCGGATGGCGCGTGGATGACGCGCCGGGCGGCCACCCACGCCGTGGCGCAGCCGTTGTCGATCTACGAGGTCCACGTCGGCTCATGGCGGGCGGGCCTCGGATACCGCGAGATCGCCGACCCGCTGATCCAGCATGTGACGGAATCGGGCTTCTCCCACGTCGAGTTCATGCCGCTGGCCGAGCATCCGTTCGGTGGATCGTGGGGCTATCAGGTCAGCGGATACTACGCCCCCACGAGCAGGTTCGGCACGCCCGACGACCTGCGCTATCTCATCGACCGTCTCCACCAGGCCGGCATCGGCGTGATCATGGACTGGGTTCCGGGCCACTTCCCCAAGGATGCCTTCGCACTCGCACGCTTCGACGGTCAGCCTCTCTACGAGCACCCGGACCCACGACGCGGAGAGCATCAGGACTGGGGCACACTCATCTTCGATTACGGCCGCCCGGAGGTCCGCGGATTCCTGGTCGCCAACGCCCTGTACTGGCTCCGAGAGTTCCATGTCGATGGGCTTCGTGTCGACGCCGTCGCCTCGATGCTCTACCTCGACTACTCCCGTCAACCGGGCGAATGGGAGCCGAACATCCATGGCGGGCGCGAGAACCTCGAGGCGATCCGTTTCCTGCAGGAGGTGAATGCCACCGCCTACCGGCTGCACCCGGGGATCCTGATGATCGCGGAGGAGTCCACCAGCTTCCCCGGCGTCACCGCTCCCACCGACCACGCAGGCCTGGGTTTCGGGTTCAAGTGGAACATGGGCTGGATGAACGACTCCCTGCAGTACATCTCACGCGACCCGATGTACCGCGGGCATCACGAGGGCGAGATGACCTTCTCCTTCGTCTACGCCTTCGGTGAGAACTATCTGCTTCCCATCAGCCACGACGAAGTCGTCCACGGCAAGGGCAGCCTGGTCGCAAAGATGCCGGGAGACCATTGGCACAAGCTGGCGAACGTGCGTGCGTACCTCGCCTACATGTGGGGGCACCCCGGCAAGAAGCTGCTGTTCATGGGGCAGGAGTTCGGCCAGCTGGCGGAGTGGTCGGAAGGGCGCGAGCTGGATTGGTGGCTCCTCGAGCAGCCCTCACATGCCCAGCTGCAGGACTTCATCGGCGAGATGAACCGTACCTACCGGGCGCAGGCCCCTCTCTGGGAACGCGACAACGACGGTTCGTCGTTCAGCCGCCTCGGTGCACCGAGTTGGGAATCCACGGTGATCGCGTTCGAGCGGCGTGACGCGCACGGCGGGCGCCTGGTCGTCGTGAGCAACTTCGCCGGGGTGGAACGCACCGGGTATCAGCTCACCCTTCCTCGAGAAGGAGTGTGGCAGGAGGTGCTCAACACGGACGCGGCGGACTACGGGGGTCGAGGATCGGGCAACCTCGGGTTGGTCTATGCGAAGCCCTCTGAAGGAGGAGCACCGCTCGCGACCCTGACGTTGCCCGCGCTCTCGACGCTGTGGCTGCGCTACCAGTCCGACCCTCACGTGCCGACGGTCAACCACGGCTGAGCGCGCCGGGGACTCGGCGCGTACCTCCCTAGAACAGCAGCGACGAAAGCCGGTTGCGCGCCGACACGACCCGCGGATCCTCCGCACCGATGAGCCCGAAGAGCTCGACCAGGCGCTCACGAACGGGCGTGCGCTGGTCGGACGGGAGCTGCGCGAACAGATCGAGCAGGCGACCGAAGGCGTCATCGACATGCCCGCCGGCGAGGTCGAGGTCGGCCACATCGAACTGCGCCTGGACGTCGAGCGGGCCCTCGGCCGCTGCGGCCCGTGCCGCCTGCAGATCGAGGCCCTGAACGCGGTCGAGCAGCCGTACCTGGCCGAGACCCGCGAGCGCGTCCGCATCCCGCGGGTTCTCCGCGAGCGCCTTCTCGTACGCCGTGATGGCGGCCGCGTAGTCGCCGACCTCGATCGCCGCGAACGCCTCAGCGTGCAGCGGGGGGAGCTCCGGCTCCACGGGAGGTTCCGGGTCCGCGCCCTCCTCGCCGACCGAGAGCGATCCGGTGACACCGTTCTGCGCCGCCACCTGCAGCAGCTGCGCGAAGACGTCGCGAACCTGCTGCTCCGGCACGGCCCCGGTGAACATCGGCACCGGCTGACCGGCGATCAGTGCCACCACCATCGGGATGGACTGGGCACGGAAGCTCTGCGCGAGCTGCGGATTCGCATCCACATCGACCTTGGCGAGCAGCACGCGTCCGCCGAGCTCGCGCGTCACCTTCTCGATGATCGGGCTCAGCTGCTTGCAGGGCCCGCACCACTCCGCCCAGAGGTCGACGACGACGGGAACGGTGCGCGAGAGCTCGAGGATCTGCCCGAACGTCTCGTCGGTCGCATCCACGACGACATCGGGCAGTCCCGGGGCGGGGGCGCCCTCTGCGGGAGATGCGGGCCGGTTGCGGAGACTCGACAGGTCGACGGCACCGCGCAGGGCGGCAGGAGAGATCTCACTCATTTGATCACCTTCACGGACAGGAGGTCCTGGTGGGCTGCCAGGAGCCGGATCTGCTCCGTCGAGCCCTTTGCCGGGACCGAGAAGAACAGCTGGAACTCGTAGGTCGTCTCGACGCCCTTCGCGGACTCGGTCGCGTCGGTGAGGGCCTTGGCTTGTGCATTGTCGCCGAAACGGATGGAGACGTCGTCTCCCGTCGGCGTCACCGTCTCGGTGTCGGTGAGGGTGACGGCGACGATCGCGCCGCTGTCCAGAGTCGTCATCGAGATGGAGGCATCCGTCGTCGGAGCCATGTCGAAGGCGGCCTTCGACGTGTCGGCGGCGCCCTTGTCGGCGAGAGCCTGGATCACGGCCTGACGGCTGTCGGTGATCGACTTGGCGTAGGTCAACGCCAGATCGTCGAACATGTCGTAGAACTCGCTCTGCTCCCCCTGGTCCACCACATCGGCGAAGGTCGAGGCGAGGTTCGCAGGCGGGATCGTCAGGAACGCGGAATCGGAGGGAACGAGCGATGTCCCGAGCCAGGATGCGGCGACCTCGGGAAAGACGGCGTCAGCAGACATCTCGGCGATGTTCGAGACCTTATAGTTCGACCAGGGGTCGGCCTGCGTCATCGTGAGGACCACCGGCGGCACCGTGTCATCCCCGGTCTTCGACAGCATCAGCACCGTGCGCGGCCACTGATCGGTCGCTTCCGGCAGCACGACCTCGACCTGATCGGTCGGGATCGCCGCGGGCGGAACGGTGTCCGGGAGCTTCGAGCGCAGCGCATATTCCGTGGTCCGTGCTGCGAGAGCGGGTCCCTCGAAGCGGGTAGCGAGCAGGTCGAGGTCGAGTGCCGCGTCGGCTTCGCTCACCGTGCCGGCGAGCGTCTTCAAGATGCGCTTGGCCTGCGCTTCGGTCACCGCAGGGGGCTTCTGGTTCTCCGGCGCGATCACCGTCGGACTCGGAGACGGGGTCGGCGAGGCGTCGCCCAGCTGCGGCCACGAGTCCGACGAGCACCCGGCGGCAAGAAGCGCCGTGAGCCCGAGAGCCGGAAGCGCGAGCATGCGACGACGGCGAGGCCGCGTCGCTGCGCGCATGGAGGTCTTCGCGTCGGGGTCCTTGCTCTCGTCCACGATCTCCGCCTCCTCGACGTCTCCGTCGGCCGGCGCCGCCGTTCCTGCCGAGGGTTCGCTGCGCGGAGTGCCGGACTCCTCGATCGCCGCGCGCTCAGACGGCGGAAGAACCGCGACGTCGATCGGTTCGGTCGCCGGGAGCGGACCCGGGCCCTTGCGCCGGGGGCCGCGGCCGCGGCGCTGATGGCGGATCGCGAGCACGTAGAGGATGAGGCCGAGCAGCAGCACGATTCCCCCGGCGACCATGAGAGGTCCCGCCCACGGCGTCGAGTTGTCCAGCGGCCAGGAGACCACGATGTCATCCGGCGCATCGGCTGTGCCGTCGTAGGCGACGAGCATGCTCGTGCCCTCGGGCAACTGCATGTTCTCGGCCGTGAGACGGTTGTCCTTGACGAACGAGTCGAGCCAGAGATCGGATCCCCGCGGATCACGCCCCGCGGACTCCGCGTCTGCGGAGTCGCCCTCAGCGCCGTCGCTCGGAGCATCGGTCTCGCCGTCGGCGGAGGGCGCCGTGACGTGCTCGACCACCAGATCGCCGTTCTTCTTCAGCGTGACCTGGTTGTAGTCGGAGTCGGCGAGCCAGGCCTCCATGTCGGCGGTGCGACCATAGCTGCCGAAGATCTCGCCCTCTCCCCGGACGATCAGCGTCTGCGCGCCTGGATTCGCCCGAAGCACGTCGCCGTCGATGAGCACGAAGGGTGCCGGTTCATCGATCTCGACCTGGGTCTGCTGAGTGTCCGGCCCCATGAAGATGGTGCGCTGAGCAATCCCCGCGCCGATCAGCACGGCAGCCAGCACGAAGGCCACCACGGCCCATACGAAACGCACGAATAGTCTCCTCACGCATCGCCGGCACTTGCCGGCGACGCAACACTCGACATTTCAGACTAGCGAAATCAGCTGTGTGTTGCCCACGAGCAGGTTCAGTGCGGGCCGGACCGGCACGTCGTCGGCACCGAGCCGGACGCTCTGGATAGCCTGGCTGCATCCGTCCTCGAGGAGCCTCCGAATGAAGATCCACAATCCCTTCCGCACCGCCCTGGTGGCGACGCTCGGCGTGGGATTGGGCATCCTGCTGATCAACAGCGTGCAGAACCTCTCCACGGTGCTGCTCTATCTCGGCACGGCACTCTTCCTCAGTCTCGGACTCGATCCGCTCGTCTCCTTCCTGGAGCGCCGGCGTCTCCCCCGATGGCTCGCTGTCATCGTCACGATTCTCGCGGTGCTCGGCATCTTCGTCGGCATCGTGCTCATCGTCCTTCCCGTGCTGGTCGACCAGATCTCCCAGCTGATCGCCCAGATCACGGCGATCGTGCAACGCGGTACCGCGATCGACGACCTCAAGCAGTGGATGACGGACGCGTTCCCCAACCTGAGGGTCGATGATGTCTTCACCTACGTCGAGGACTGGCTCACCACGAACCTGACCGAGATCGGCGGCTCCATCGGCCAAGGGTTCCTCGTGGCGAGTGGCGCCGTGCTCAGCGGCCTGTTCGGCGCGTTCATCGTCCTCATCCTGACGATCTATCTCACGGCTTCCACGCCGTCCCTCAAGCGGGCGGTCTACCAGCTGGCTCCGGCGTCGAAACGTGACAGGTTCATCGACCTGTCCGAACAGATCACGGATTCGGTCGGCTATTACGTCATGGGGCAGGTGACGCAGGGTGTCATCAACGGCGTGCTGAGCGCGATCTTCCTGTCGATCATCCAAGCACCGTTCCCCGCCGTCCTCGCGGTGATCGCGTTCTTCTTCTCCCTGATCCCGCTCGTCGGCACCCTGACCGGCTCCACGATCATCGTGCTGGTATGTCTCATCCCCGGACTGGGCTCTCCGGCGACAGCGATCGCCGCTGCGATCTACTACCTGATCTACATGCAGATCGAGGCCTACATCATCTCGCCGCGCATCATGAGCCGTGCGGTCTCGGTACCGGGGGCTGTCGTCGTGGTCGCGGCACTCGCCGGAGGAAGCCTTCTCGGTCTGCTGGGCGCGCTGATCGCCATCCCGGTCGCCGCGAGCATCCTGATCATCTACCGGCAGGTGCTCATCCCGCGGATGAACGAGCTCTGAGCCTGCTGCGCGTCAGTCGTCGGCCGGCCAGTGCGTGGTGAGAGGCAGCGCCGCAGGATTGACCGCGGCCACGATCTCCGTCAGCACGCGTCGCGTCTGGGTCTCGCCCACCCAGAGGTGCTTCCCTCCGTCCACCGCGATCAGCTGTGCGTGCGGGATCGCAGCGAACCTTTCGCGGGCCTCGGCGGGGCGCAGGTAGTCATCCAGCTCCGGTACCAGGACGACCACGCGTCGGTCGATCGTCGCCCACGCGGCGACCTCTTCCGGTGTCGCGCGGTGCAAGGGCGGCGAAAGGAGGATGATCCCCTCGATGTCGTGTTCCCGACCGTACTTCAACGCGAGTTCCGTGCCGAAGGACCATCCCAGCAGCCAGGGGCGAGGCAGAGCGCGCTCACGGGCGAAGTCCATCGCTGCCGCGACGTCGAACTGTTCGGACGCCCCGCCGTCGAAGGATCCGTCACTCGTCCCACGAGGTGAGGTGGTCCCCCTCGTGTTGAATCGCAGCACGGCCAGATCCGCCAGGGCCGGAAGACGTGCCGCCGCTTTGCGGATGATGTGCGAATCCATGAACCCGCCGGCCGTAGGCAGGGGATGAAGCGTCACGAGAGTCGCGACAGGCGTCGTGGTCTCCGGCACGGCGAGCTCTCCGACCAACGTGAGACCGTCGGCGGTCTTCAGCTCGATGTCTTCGCGTCGCGCCGGAAGCTCCAGTGGTCCTCGGATCTCGATGCTCATGCAAGCCTCCAACAGTGTGTGTGCCAATGACGCCGTGCGGCGAGGTCGGCCGCGTCGCCGAGCACGCCGTCCGCGCGCCAGGCGACGAGATGCGCGGTTCCGGCGACGATCGATCGACCGCAGCCCGGGCAGAGGTAGTCCTTCTGCGCCTGCGCCCCGGAAACCGGTTGCACGGTCCACTCACCGCCGCGGCGGGTCTCGGTACGCTTCCAGCCCGCGAGGAGGCGATCGAAGGATTCCTCGTGGTCAGGGCGCTCCGAAGGACGTCTGCGAGAGCGGGGCATACTGCCTGCTCACCACCAGTGGTTGTTGACCCAGAAGTTGTACGCACCGGCCCAGCTGCCGTAGCGGCCGGTGGCGTACCCGGTCGCCCAGCGAAGATTGTCGACCGGATTGTAGCCGTTGCCGGGCACCTTGCTGCACGGCAGGGCCTGCACCAGACCGCAGGCACCGGAGGACTTGTTCGTGGCGTTCGGGTTCCAACCGCTCTCGCGGGACACGACGTAGTCGACGTACTGCCAGTCGCTCTGCGCGATGCCGGCTGCCGCCATCCACTCTGCAGGAGCACCGCCTCCCGTGTAGGGAGGAAGGCTACCTCCGGAAGACTTTCCGGAGGATCCCCCACGGGGTGCTGCAGCCACGGTCGGGACCGGAGCCGGCTTCGGCTTCACATAGACCTCGAATCCTCCGCGCACGACGGGTGCGATCTCGGCACCTTCGACGGTGACGGTGAGGTTCTGAGTGTCCGCGAGCGCAAGCGAATAGGCGGAGTCCGGCGACTCCTCAGGGGCGGGTGCGGCCAATGCCACCCCGGTCGGTGCGACCAATGCACCGGCGAAACCCACGACGGCGAGGGCACTGAAGACCCCGACGACACCACGGCTGCGAGACCAGCGTCGTGTGCCCGTGCGCGCCGAACGAGCCTTCACCGCGGGCACCGGCGAGAGGTCGTTTCTTTCGAGATTCATGTCGTTTCGGGAGTTCACGATGAGGGACAGTCTACGCAAGAGTGCCTGGATCGACCATCAGGAACCTCAGCGAACGGCGAGAATCACGTCGATCGTGGCGTCCAGAAGGGCATCCACCTGCTCCTCGCGGTATCCCCCACGCTGCATCCGAAACGCCGCCGAGCGCAACTGCTCGGCGGTCAGCGCTTCGCCGTCACGGAGATACCGCACGATACGCGTCGACACATGATCGACCTCATCGAGACGGTACCCGAAGGTGAGCACTCCGGTACGGGCGAAGCGGTGGCGCCGTGGTCGCGCCAGATGATCCAGGATGACCTGCGCGTCTGCTCTGGCCTGCTCCACCCAGGCACCTGCTCCCGCGGATCGCACCGCGCGTTCGCGTTCTCGAGCGGCGAAGGCGTCTTCGACGCGGCCGAGCGCCGCGTCGACATCCGCGACGACGTATCCGTTCTTCACCAGCGGGAAGGAGGCCGTCCGCACATCATCCGCGCTGAGTTCATCGCCACCCGCCTCGAACGCGCGGCGGGCGGATGCGAGGAACGTGTCGACGGCTGCCCGGTGATAGCCGCGCACCCGACCGGAGGTGAGTGCGAATGCCGGCGGCGTCGACTCCGCCTGTTCGTCGAGCTGATCATCGTTCATCACAGAACCACCCAAGGAGAGAAGAGGAAGTAGAGGCAGAGCGCAGGGATCGTCGAGGGCAGAATGCTGTCGAGTCGATCGAGCAGCCCTCCGTGACCGGGGAGCCAGGAACTCATGTCCTTGATGCCGAGGTCGCGCTTGAGCATCGATTCACCGAGGTCCCCCAGCGTCGCGGAGAGCAGGATCGACGCGCCGAAGATCACGCCGCACCACCACGGCAGCTCCAGGAGGAAGATCGCGAGCAGCACGCCCGCAGCGAGCGAGGCGATGACGGCGCCGCCGAAGCCCTCCCAGGTCTTCTTCGGGCTGATCTTCGGAGCCATCGGGTGACGGCCGAAGGCGAGACCGGCGGCGTACGCGCCCGTGTCGGCCGCTACGGCGATCGCGATGAAGCTGAGGACCCACCATTGACCGCCCTCCTGCTTGAGGAGGATGAGCGCGATTCCCGCGAGGAAGGGGACGTAGACCTGCACGAACCCGCTCGTCACGGCGTCGGCGAGGACGTCCCCGTAGGTGCGGCCGTCCTTCTCCACCATCTGCGCGATGAGCCGCCACACGATGACGAACGCGACGGACACGAAGAGCATCACCCAGCACAACCAGGGCTCGGCGAAGTACGCAGAGAGCACGAGGAACGCGGCGGCGATCAGCTGAGGGACCACGTCGACGCGGCGACCCGAGCTCCGCAGCGCTCGGGAGAGCTCGTAGACACCGAGCAAGGCGGCCGCGAGAGCGAACGGGACGAAGAGCACCTTGAGGAAGAGCAACGATCCCAGGAGCGCAGCGCCGAAGGCGAGACCGATCAGAATGGCCAGGACGAGATCGCGGCCCGTGCGCTCCTTGATACGTTCGTTCGCCTGGTCGAGCTGGTCGCGTGCATGGGAGACATGGCTGCCGAGTTCATCCCGTGCTGCGCGCCACTGTTCCCGGATAGCGTTGTGATCCGCCGTGTCCAGGGGACCGACGCCGCCCGAGGGCATGCGCTCCGAAGCTGCGGGAAGCGGTGGGCGCGGAGGGACGGCAGCCGCGTCGAAAGACGGGAACGCGGCGTCAACGAGCGGGACGCCGTCGGATGGGGTCTTCCCGTTCCCGCCGTGACGCGTGAACGGCCCATCGTCGTCGGCATCTCGCGTTTCGTCAGACATCCCGACTACACCTCGAGGAGTTCTGCCTCTTTGCGCTTCAGCGCGTCATCGATGAGCTCGACGTGCTGACGTGTCAGGACGTCGAGCTCCTTCTCTCCGCGCGCGATCTCGTCCTCACCGAGCTCGCTCTTGAGGGCATCGAGCTCGTCCTTGGCCTTGCGACGGATACCACGGACGTGGACCTTCGCGTCCTCGGCCTTGGTCTTGACGAGCTTGACGTACTCCTTGCGGCGCTCGGCCGTGAGCTCCGGCATCGTCACGCGAACGAGGTTGCCGTCGTTCGTCGGGTTGGCTCCGAGGTTGGGCATGTCACGGATCGCCTGTTCGATCGCCTTCAGCGCCGACTTGTCGTACGGCGTGATGATGAGCGTGCGAGCTTCCTGGTTCGCCAGGGAGGCGAGCTGGGCGATCGGCGTGGGGGTGCCGTAGTAGTCCACGAGGACCTTCTGGAACATCTGCGGGTTCGCACGACCGGTGCGCACCGTGGAGAAGTCCTCCTTGGCAGCTTCGACCGCCCGGTTCATGCGAGTGGTGGTTTCAGCGAGGACGTCCGCGATCACGGTGACTCCTATCGTCGGGGTGTTCTGCAAATTCTATCGGGCGAAGTCGTCTCCGCCGTGTCACACACTCAGGCGGTGACGAGGGTTCCGATCGGCTCGCCGAGGAGCGCACGGGTCACGTTCCCGGCGGGCTCCATGCCGAACACGCGCATGTCCATGCTGTTGTCCATGCACAGGCTGAAGGCGGTCGAGTCGACGACCTTGAGACCACGCTGGAGCGCATCGCGATAGGTGACGCGCTCGATGCGCTCCGCGTCGGCATGCTTGTTGGGGTCGGCGGTGTAGATGGCGTCGACGCCGTTCTTGGCGACGAGGACCTCGTCCGCGCCGATCTCGAGCGCACGCTGTGCCGCGACGGTGTCAGTGGAGAAGTACGGGAGGCCGGCCCCGGCACCGAAGATGACGACCCGCCCCTTCTCGAGATGACGCTCAGCCCGGCGCGGAATGTACGGCTCGGCGACCTGGGTCATCGAGATGGCGGACTGCACACGGGTGGCGGCCCCGGCCTGCTCGAGGAAATCCTGCAGGGCGAGCGCGTTCATGACCGTGCCGAGCATGCCCATGTAGTCGGCGCGACCGCGGTCCATGCCTCGCTGGCTCAGTTCTGCGCCGCGGAAGAAGTTGCCCCCGCCGACGACGATCGCGACCTCGACACGGTCCACCGCAGCGGCGATGTCACGGGCGATCTGCGAGACCACGTCGGGACTGACACCCAGCTGTCCCGCTCCGAATGCCTCTCCGGAGAGCTTGAGAAGGACGCGTCGGCGTCCGGTGCGTTCAGTCATGGGTGGGTGTCCTCTCGTCCCGATTCAAGATAGTGCCTCGTGGGCATGAAGAAGGGGTTCGGATCTTGGCGATCCGAACCCCTTCGACGGTGCTACGCGCCGACCTTGAAGCGCGCGAAGTCCGTCACGGTGATACCGGCGTCCTTCGCCACCTGGGCGACCGACAGCTTGTTGTCCTTGGCATAGTCCTGCTCGAGCAGGGCGACCTGCTTGATGAACGCAGAGACGCGGCCTTCGACGATCTTCGGGAGAGCCGCTTCCGGCTTGCCCTCGTTGCGGGAGATCTCAGTGACGATCTCGCGCTCCTTCTCGACCGCGTCAGCCGGCACGTCTTCACGCGACAGGTAGGACGGGTTGGCGAACGAGATGTGCTGCGCAATGCTGCGCGCGGTCTCGGCATCGTCACCCGAGTAGGCGACGACGACGCCGATCTGCGGCGGAAGGTCCTTGCTCGTGCGGTGCAGGTAGACCTCGACCTTGTCGCCGGTGATCGTGCGCACGCGGCGCAGCTCGACCTTCTCGCCGATGATCGCGGCTTCTTCGGAGATGACCTGCTCGACGCTCTTGTCGCCGGCAGAGGCGGCGAGGGCGGCGTCGACCGAGTCGGCCTTGACCGCTGCTGCGGCGTCGGCGACCTTGTCGGCCAGCGCGATGAAGCGCTCGTTCTTCGCGACGAAGTCGGTCTCGCAGGCGAGCTCGATGAGCGTCACGGCGCCGTCCTGCTCGCGAGCGACGATCAGTCCCTCGCTCGTGGAACGGTCAGCGCGCTTCGCGTTGCCCTTCGCACCCTTGAGACGCAGGATCTCGGTGGCCTTCGCGACGTCTCCGTCGGCCTCCTCGAGCGCCTTCTTGGTGTCGACCATTCCGGTGCCGAGCTGCTCACGCAGCGCCTTGAGGTCAGCGATGGTGAAGTTGGCCATGTGTGGTGGCTCCTTGCTTCGTTAGGTGTGTGTACGAGGGATTACTTGGCGTCAGCAGCCTCGGCGGCGGCGACCTCAGCGGTCTCCTCACCGGAAGCGGCGGCGATCGCCTCGTCGTGCGCCTCAGCACCGGCCTCGTCGGCAGCGGTCTCGTCGGCGGCGGGCGTCTCGACGACGGCAGCGGCGTCGTCTGCCGTGACGACCTCGGCGGCGTCAGCGGACTCCTGAACCTCCTGTGCGGGAGTCTCGAGGAGCTCCTTCTCCCAGTCGGCCAGCGGCTCGGCGTCGCCGGTCTCCGGGTTGTGCTTCTGCTGCAGGCCCTCGGCCGCGGCGTCGGCGATGATGCGCGTCAGCAGCGAGACGGAGCGGATCGCGTCGTCGTTGCCGGGGATCGGGTACTGGAAGTCATCCGGGTCGGCGTTCGTGTCGAGGATGCCGATCACGGGGATGCCGAGCTTCTTGGCCTCATCGATCGCGAGGTGCTCACGCTTGGCGTCGACGACCCAGATGGCCGAGGGCGTCTTGGTGAGGTTGCGGATACCGCCCAGCGACTTGTGCAGCTTGTCGAGCTCGCGCTTCTTGAGCAGGAGCTCCTTCTTGGTGAAGCCGCTGTTCGCGGGGACCTCGTAGTCGAGCTCCTCGAGCTCCTTCATACGAGCGAGACGCTTGGAGATCGTCTGGAAGTTGGTGAGGAGTCCACCGAGCCAGCGCTGGTTGACGAAGGGCTGACCCACACGGGTCGCCTGCTCGGCGAGGATCTCCTGCGCCTGCTTCTTGGTGCCGACGAAGAGGATCGTGCCACCGTGGGCGACGGTCTCCTTGACGAAGTCGTAGGCCTTGTCGATGTAACCCAGCGACTGCTGCAGGTCGATGATGTGGATACCGCTGCGCTCGGTGAGGATGAAGCGCTTGACCTTCGGGTTCCACCGACGGGTCTGGTGTCCGAAGTGCACGCCGCTGTCGAGCAGCTGGCGGATGGTGACCACAGCCATGGTCGTCTCCTGGTTCTGGCGCGGTTCTGCGCCGTTGAGGTTGCAAGCCGATCGGATGATCGGACTTCCTGGTGCCCGGCTCACGCCCGCCTTATCGAGGAGAAGGACCTGTGGGAGTGGATGCCGCGAAGTGAATCGCTTTGGGCACGCGTAGTCACCTCGATTTCGAGGTGCTCCCCCAGCATACAGGATCGCGCGGGCACTCACCCTGCACGTCACGCCGCACGCCGGTCTTGTTCCGGTGTCCCGCGGCGGCCGACCATTCCGGTGCCCGCGACGGAGTGCATCCGACCAGACTCGCACCATGCGCACAGTCCCCCGAGCCCTTTCCGTTCTCGTTGTCGCTCTGCTGCTCGCTCTCACCGCGCCGGCTCCCGTGGCGGCGACGGAAGCTCCCTCGACAACCGAATGGCCTCGCTGGAGCTGGCCGGTGGCCGGGCCTCGCGCTGTCGCGGCTCCGTTTCGCGCGCCCGCGCACGAGTACGGTGCCGGCCATCGCGGCGTCGATCTGGCCGCCGTGGTCGGCGCAGAGGTGTCCGCCCCCGCGGACGGTGTGGTCGCCTTCCGCGGCACCGTGGTGGATCGGCCGCTCCTCACCATCGAGCACACCGGCGGCCTCGTGACGACTCTCGAACCCGTTCGGTCGACGCTCGTCGCGGGTGATGTCGTCACGGCCGGGCAGGCGCTCGGAGTTTTGGATATCGGCGGGCACACCGCCGCGGGTTCCCTCCACCTCGGCGTGCGGCTGGACGGCGACTACATCAATCCCCTGCTGCTCTTCGACGACGTTCCGAGAGCCGTCCTGCTCCCCTGCTGCGAAGCACGCTGAGCGACGGGGGCTTAGCGAGAGATCATGCGCGCGGATGGGCCAGTCGATAGGTCGCCGTCAGACGCTCGGTGGAGACGTGGGTGTATATCTGCGTCGTACCGAGGCTGGCGTGTCCGAG
The DNA here is from genome assembly GCF_000708345.1 of Microbacterium sp. Cr-K32. Taxonomy (NCBI): domain Bacteria; kingdom Bacillati; phylum Actinomycetota; class Actinomycetes; order Micrococcales; family Microbacteriaceae; genus Microbacterium; species Microbacterium sp. Cr-K32. Next base: position 241,887 of record NZ_JARD01000012.1, read on the forward strand.
GATCTCCTGGACCGCCCTCAGATCGGCTCCCCCGTCGAGCAGATGAGTGGCCGCGGTGTGCCGCAGAGCGTGAGGACCGATCGTCTCGGCGCCCACGATCGGCGCGAGAACCCGTGCGACGAGTTCGTATACGGCCCGCGGCCCTACCCTGCCACCGCGGCTGCCCAGGATCACGGCAGGGGTGAAGGTTCGGGCGCGCGCGACGAGTACCGGCCTACCGCGCCTCAGGTACGCCGACAATGCGTCGCGCGCCGGAGTGCCGTAGGGCACGATCCGTTCCTTCGCGCCTTTGCCGAGCACTCGCGCCGTACCGCGGTCGAGATCGAGATCGTCGATGTCCAGTCCGCAGAGCTCGGAGACACGGATACCGGAGCCGTACAGCAGCTCGAGGATGGCGTGGTCTCTCAACGCGATCGGGTCGCCCTCTTCGGCGGCGTCGCGGTGAGAATCCAGAAGTGCCGACATCGCGTCCCGCGAGGCGACCGTCGGCAACGTCCTCCCCCTCTTCGGGGCGACCAGGCGCAGGCTCGGATCATGCGTGATGAGCGCCTGCTCCTGAGCCCAATTGAAGAATGAGCGGGCCGTGGCGGCGCGGCGCGCGAGGGTCGATCTGGCGTCGCCACGCTGAGTGGCGCGCCACAGCCAGTCCCGAAGCACCTCGAGGTCGACCGACTCGAGGGGAACACCACCCGCCGCGGCGTCGAGGTCTCGCAGGTCTGAGCGATAGGCCTTGACGGTCGCGGCGGACAGCCGGCGCACCTTCTCCAGGTGTTCGGCGAACGCCTCCGTCGCGGCAGCGAGATCCATGAGTCCAGCTTGCCCCGCGCATGCTCTGTCCGCGGCAGCCTCGCCGTTCATCGTGCACGGGAAGTCGATGCTCTCGCGGGGCGCTGACGATGCCACCCTCCGTCGTCGTGCGCGACGTCGCCCTCGAGATGAAGGAGCCCGAGTACGGCCCGAACCCGATCAGGAGACAGGCCGGAGCGACGCGCCACCTCTTCTATGGACAGACGCGTCCGGGTACCCAACGCATCGAGCACGCGGCTGTGGCTCGAGTCCCGCTCTGACGCGTCTTCCTCGACTCTTTCGTCGATCGCGCCGTACAACTCCCTCACCTCCTGCGCGGAGGTCACACAGTGTGCGTCGTACTCGCGGAGCAGACGATGACACCCCGCCGACGACGCAGACGTCACTGCACCGGGCACGGCGCCGAGTGGGCGACCGAGCGAGGCCGCGTGGCCCGCGGTGTTCAGCGATCCACTTCTCCACCCCGCCTCGACGACGACCGTCGCATGGCCGAGCGCCGCGATCAAACGGTTTCGAGCGAGGAATCGCCACTTGGTGGGCGCCGTCCCACACGGCGGCTCACTCACGAGAGCCCCTCGTTCCGCGATCTGACGCAGGAGACTCTGATGGCCGGCAGGATATGCGCGGTCCACGCCGCCGGCGAGGATCGCGATCGTGGCGCCCTGAACGCCGAGTGCGGCACGATGCGCGGCCCCATCGATCCCGTACGCACCACCGGAGACGATCACGGCGCCGGTGGCCGCGAGGTCACCCGCCAGTTCGGTCGCCACGTGCTCGCCGTACCCGCTGCAGGCTCGAGCCCCGACGATCGAGACTCGGGGCTCGCGGCCGAGCAACTCCACGCGGCCGCGCACCCACAGCACGCTCGGGGCGTGGGGGCCGAGATCCGTGAGACCGCGGGGCCATGCGGCATCTCCCGGGATCACGAGCTGCGTTCGCACGGCGACACCTCCGCGCAGCGCGGCCATGACCGCCCGAGGATCGGCGCGTGGGCGCCAGCGGACTCGACCGTCGACCAGTGCGCGCGTCGCCGTAGCGCTGGCACCGCCCGGAGGGAGAAGCGACGACGAATCTCCCACAGCGAGAGAAAGCGCATCCGCTGCACCGAGCGATTCGATCAACGATCCGGCCACCGCATCGCCGGGCTCGGCGATCACAGACCAGGCGACACGCGCGACGCAATCGGCCAGCTCATCACCGGGATGGAGGGTGCGGGCGAGGGCGAGGATCTCGGAATCAGCGAGGAGGACATCCATCATCGCGGGAGCCCCCTTCGGAGATGCAGCGCCCGTCCGACCTCGTCGATCCCGGGACGATCGAGCTCCGCCAGATCTGCCATCGTCCAAGCCACACGCAGAACGCGATCGTACCCACGGAGCGTGAGGGCGCCGCGCTCGAGGGCTCGATCGAGTGGAGCGCGCACCGCAGGAGCCAGTCGGAGTGCCCCCTGACGCAGACTGGTCCCCGGCGCTTCTGCATTGCGTCGCCACCGCATACTCATCCACCGATGGGCAGCTCGCTCTCGGGCCGCAGCGACGCGTTCTCGAGCCTGCGCCGTCGTCATCGATGGAGAATGATCGCCCATCGCTCGCGATGCCGCGACACGACTCACCTGCAGATCGATGTCGAGACGGTCGCGAAGCGGTCCGGACAAGCGCGTGGAGTATCGCCTGATCGACATGGGTGGGCAGACGCACTCCGCGCCGCGGACACCGTGGTTCCCGCACGGACAGGGATTCATCGCGAGCAGCAGCTGGAATCTCGCGGGAAACGTGGCGGTGAATCCCGCCCGATGCACCTCGATCGCCCCGGATTCGAGTGGCTGTCGGAGCGCATCGAGTGCGACCCGGGAGAACTCGGCAGCCTCGTCCAGGAACAGCACACCGCGGTGGGCACGTGCGATCGCTCCCGGTCGCGCCGTGCGCGAGCCCCCTCCGACCAGCGATGCGACAGACGCGCTGTGATGCGGCGCCTCGATCGGCGGGAGCACATCGAGCGCTGCGACGGGCTCTCCGCTGAGTGATCGCACCGACGCGACCTCTAGTGCCTCCTGCTCCGTGAGGGACGGCATGATGCCCGGAAGCCTGCGCGCGAGCATCGTCTTACCCGCGCCTGGAGGTCCGCTCAACAGCAGATGATGACCGCCGGCAGCGGCGACGACCAACGCTTCCACGGCATCCTCCTGACCGACGACATCGGCGAGGTCGAGCGTGTCACGTGGTCCGCTCTGAGTCGATGCCAGCACGACCGCCTCCACGTCGGGCACTTCGACATCGGCACCGTGCCAGACCGCGACCTCTGCGAGTGAAGCGGCTGCGCGCACATCGACACCCGGTACCAGACGTGCCTCGGCTTCGTTTCCCCGTGGCACGATCACCGATTCGAATCCGGCGCGTGCCGCTGCGAACACCGCCGGCAGAACCCCGAGCACCGGCCGGATCCTGCCGTCCAGACCCAGCTCGCCGATGTGGACCGTCGCCGAGATCGACCGCGGTGAGATGACACCGCCTGCAGCGAGGCAGGCCATGGCAATCCCCAGGTCGAACCCGGCGCCGTGCTTGGGGAGGCTCGCCGGCGACAGATTCACCGTGAGCCGTCGCCGTGGAAGATCCAGCCCGGCGTTCTTGCAGGCGTTGTGCACGCGCTGGACGGCTTCGCCGAGGGACTTGTCGGGGAGCCCGATGATCCGGAACTCCGGTGTCTGGTTCGACATGTCGGCTTCGACCTCGACGAGATGCCCATCGACGCCGGTGAGCGCGACCGCCCAGGTGCGCGAGGTCGTCACGCGATGTCCACGAGGTGCTCGAGCGAGCCGGAGGCCGGATCGGACCCGATGATGCCGATCGCTTCGAGCCGGAGGACGCGCCCTCGCGCCTCCTCCGGATTCTCCGTCGCCCATGCCTGAGCGAGCTGCCAGAGCCGACGTCGCTTGCGAGCGTCGATGGCCTCGAACGGGTGCCCGTAAACGGCGGTCCGTCTCGTCTTGACCTCAACCACCGCGAGGTGGTGGTCGCGCACGGCGACGATATCGATCTCTCCCTGCGCGCACCGCCAGTTCCTGGCGAGCACGGTGTACCCGCGACGCCTCAGATGCTGGGCGGCCCGCTCTTCCCCTGCTCTTCCGAGCTCGTCCTTCGCTGCCATACGGCCAGCTTCACGCGCATGCGGATCGCACGTGGCCGGCGCCGGCGCACAACCCCGGTGGTCGGGGAGAACTCGAACTCGCAGCGCGGGGTGCAGGAACACCGAGATCCGCAACGCGCCGAGAGAGCTCCCCGAGATGCTTCGTCGAGAGGCGCCGTCACTCGCCGTCGAGCGAGAGCTCCTGGGGGAGCTCGAACTCCCGACGCTGCAGTTCCTCGACGTTGACGTCCTTGAACGTCAGCACGCGCACGGCCTTCACGAAGCGGTCGGCTCGGTAGATGTCCCACACCCAGACGTCGGTCATCGAGATCTCGAAATAGAAATCATGCTCGGTGTCACGACGGACGACGTTGACCTCGTTCGCCAGGTAGAACCGCCGCTCGGTCTCGACGACGTACTGGAACTGCGACACCACATCCCGGTACTCCCGGAACAGTGCCAGCTCGAGCTCGCGGTCGTAGTCGTCGAAGGCTTCCTCATCCATGATGTGTCCATCCTAGAGTCGCGGACACCGGGGCGCGTCATCCAGCGGTCGGCCGTGCGCGCCGCGGTCGGCTCAGAAAAGGGTGGGAACGTCGGCGATCGCCCACGACGCGCGGTGGTAGCGGGAGAGCCCGATGGCGCGGATCGCGTCGCGATGCTCGAGGCTGGCATAGCCCTTGTTGCGGTTCCACTGATACGCGGGATACGTCTCGTGGAGCTCCGCCATGTGCTGGTCCCGCGCGACCTTCGCGATCACGGACGCCGCGGAGACGGATGCGCAGTCCCGGTCGGCTTTGATCACCGGGCGCACGTGGAGCGGCACCGGATGCGCCCTCGAAACATAGTCATGGTTGCCGTCAAGCAGGACGAGAGCGTCGTCGAGCGCGACCCCCTGATCCGCGACGGCCTGCACCGCACGCGACGCGGCAAGACCGAGCGCCCGCATGATGCCGACCTCGTCGACCTCCTCCGCACTCGCCCACCCGACGGCCGACGCCTGCACCCATGCGGCGGCGCGTGCTGCGACTTCAGGTCTGCGCTTCTCCGTCACGAGCTTGGAGTCGCGGAGGCCTTCCGGCACGCGCCGACGCGCGCCTGCGGCATTCATCGCGGCCGCGCCCACGGCGACAGGACCCGCGAGTGCCCCTCGGCCGACCTCGTCGAGCGAGATGATCACCTCGCACTCACCGAGGAGGCGCCTCTCGAGAGTGAGTTTCGGTGCGACGACGGTCATTCCGGATCCGGGACGCCGTTGAAGATCTCGTGGTGCCCGTCGATCGGTCCCAGCCTGTTCAACGGCCACGTCGTGAGGAACGCCTTTCCCACGATGTTCTCCATCGGCACGAATCCGCCACTGGGGAGATCCTGGTGCGCACGGGCGTCACGCGAGCGATCGCGGTTGTCTCCGAGCAGCCAGACGGAATCCTCCGGGACCACGACATCGAAGGGCTCGTTGGACGCGGCCGTGTCCCCGGGAGGCAGATTGAGGTAGCTGAGCTCGTCGATGGGCGCGCCGTTGATCGTGATCTGGCCGAGCGCGTTGCAGCACACCACATGATCGCCCGGCAGACCGATCACACGCTTGACGAGGTGGTCCTGCGAGTCCGTCGCGGAGATGCCCACGAAGTTCAGCACCCAGTCGACGGCCTCGACCAGCGGCGGCTGTGCGGGGGTCTGCGGCTGACCGTCGAGCCACCCGCCCGGATCCTTGAAGACGACCACGTCACCTCGCTCGTAGTCGGTCCATCGCGGCGTGAGCTCATCGACCAGGATGCGGTCGTTGATCAACAGGGTACGTTCCATCGATGCGGAGGGGATGTAGAACGAACGCACGACGAAGGTCTTCACCACGAACGAGACCAGCGCGGCGATCACGACGATCACGAGGACGTCGCGAAGGAATACGAGGAACCCGCGACGACGTCTGGACGTGGGCGCGGACGGGGATTCGGTCATCAGGTTCCTTCACGATCATGCACCGTCGTGCGGCGACGGTATCTAGGTTCGCACACCGGTGGGAGAACAAAGCACCCCGGGACATCGTGTCCCGGGGTGCTGTGGAGATGCTGCGACTCAGCGGTCGCGCTTCTCCTTGATCTTCGCCTTCTTGCCGCGCAGCTGGCGGAGGTAGTAGAGCTTCGCGCGACGCACGTCACCGCGGGTGACGACCTCGATGTGGTCGATCACCGGGGAGTGCACCGGGAAGGTACGCTCGACGCCGACCTGGAAGCTGATCTTGCGGACCGTGAAGGTCTCGCGCACGCTGTCGCCCTGGCGGCCGATGACGACGCCCTGGAAGACCTGGATACGAGAGCGGCTGCCCTCGGTGATGTTGACGTGCACCTTGACGGTGTCACCGGGGAAGAAGTCCGGGATGTCCGAACGGAGGGAAGCCGCGTCGACGGCGTCGAGGATCTGCATGATCGTCTCTCTCTGCACCCGCCACAGGTCGCATGCATGTATTCAAAGGAACAAGAAAAGGAGTGAGCTGTACGGAGCAGACGCGTCCGCGGGCTCCCCTGTGGCAGAGCCGGTCACAGCACAAACATTCATTCTGCCACGGATACGGCGCCCGGCCAAAACGACGACGTCAGTCGCGGGAGTCGGTCTCCCGGACCACGATGATCTCGTGCGCGCGCGTCGGGGGCGCCGGCTCATCGACCGTCGGGATCGTGGACCACGTGATGGTCTGGCGCAGTCGGGTACCGCTCCCCTTCGCCTCGTTCCACAGCTGCCACAGCTGCAACCAGATCAGGGCGATCCCCGCCACGATCGCACCGGTGAGCAACCAGGGGAACGCCCCGTCGATGAAGAATCCGACGGCGATCGTGAGCCCGTTCCACACGGTGAATCCCGCCACGTCCCACCAGGAGACGGCACGCTCGATGCGGACGGACGGCCGTGAACGCGTGAGCAGCGTGAGCAGGAGCTGGCCCAGGAAGACGGACGGCATCGCGATGAGCAGCACCCAGAGGATCGACCAGCCGCCCTGGAAGACTCCCCACCCGATCAGCAGCCAGAGCGGCAGCAGGAACGCCGCCGGAAGGAGCCAGCGGAAGAAGGCCTGTCGCAACCACATGCTCAGATCGTACGTCGCTGCGTCCCCGCGCGTCCCGGTGTTCGCTGAGAGCGGTCGGGGATCCACCGGTGCGGGATCAGGGAGAATGGAGATGACGAGAGGACACCCGATGATCGAACTGCGCACCCCCGCCGAGATCGATGAGATGCGCGCCGCCGGGCGTTTCGTGGCTGAGACCCTGGCGACGCTGCGCGACGAGACGAAGGTCGGGACCAATCTCCTCTCGATCGATAGACGCGCACACGACATGATCCGCAAAGCCGGAGCCGAGTCCTGCTACATCGACTACCACCCCTCGTTCGGTGCGAGCCCGTTCGGCAAGGTCATCTGCACCTCGGTCAACGACGCCGTCCTGCACGGGCTCCCCCACGACTACACGCTGCGCGACGGCGACCTCGTCACCCTCGACTTCGCCGTCTCCGTCGACGGATGGGTCGCGGACTCCGCAGTCTCGTTCGTCGTCGGAACCGCGCGCGAAGAAGATCTCCGACTCATCGACACCACCGAGCGCGCCTTGGTGGCAGCGATCGACGCCGCGACGGTCGGTAACCGCATCGGCGACATCTCCTCAGCTGTCGCTGCCGTCGCCCACGGAGACGGCTACTCGATCAACACCGACTTCGGCGGACACGGCGTGGGGCGCACGATGCACGGGGATCCGCATGTCCCGAACGACGGCCGCGCCGGACGGGGCTTCCCCCTGCGTGCGGGCCTGGTACTCGCGCTGGAGCCCTGGTTCCTTGCGACGACCGACGAACTGGTCACGGACCCGGATGGATGGACTCTGCGCAGCGTCGACGGCTCCCGCGGCGCACACTCGGAGCACACGATCGCCATCACCGAGGACGGACCCCTCATCCTCACGGACCGGTCGTTCCTCGGCGTCGACTGATCGAGTGCGGCCGTTCTCTCAGGCGCGGCGATAGACGTACACGTCCGTGACCTGCGGAAGGTCGAGCATCTCTCTTCCACGCGTGTCCGCTGAACTGTCGAGCACCGCCCCGATCTCCCCCAGCATCCGCGCACGCGTCGACTCCTCGGCGACGAGCAGGCTGCTCACCGTCGCCCATCGACGAAGATAGTGTTCGCGCGAGATGCGCTCGGCCCACTGGATCTCCTCCCGACGGACGAGTTCGAAATGGGGAAGCTCTTCAGCCGCACCGTCGGTCGTCGCGTCGGCCTCGGACACCGCCGGATGAGCGATGCGGTGACAAGCCCGGTCCCAGGTGCACGTCGGATCGGAGCGATTCCAGAGCAGCCCGAGCGCCCCTCGGGGGACCAGCACGCGAGCGATCTCGTCGCAGGCCGCGTCACGATCGAACCAGTGGAAGGCCTGGGCAACCGTGACGACGTCCACTGACGCGTCCCCGAGCGGAATCCGCTCCGCTGCTCCGATCTGAGCTTCCACGTCGGGGAGTTTGACTCGCAGCACCTGCAGCATGCGCTCCGACGGCTCCACGGCCACCGTGCGCCGCGCACGATCGACGAGCAGTTCGGTGAACTTGCCGGTCCCGGCACCCAGGTCCAGCCCGACGTCGACGGTTGTCGGAACGATCATGGCCGCCGCTGCCTCCGGGAATCCGGGGCGGTATCTGTCGTAATCGTCACCGATGATCTCGAACGACCTTGCGAGCGCATGTTCAGGCATGAATCGACGTTACCAAGGCTCATCTCACAACCCGCGGGTCCGGGAACTGCGGCGTATGCCATTCTGAATCCATGATTCCGCAGGACCGTCATGTGCCGGAGCGTGTGCTCCTCGCTCGGCACGGGCAGACCGTGTGGAACGTCGAGCACCGACTCCAAGGCCAGCTCGACTCTCCACTGACAGAGGCCGGTGTCGCCCACGCCCACGCGATCGCGGACAGACTCGTGGGCGCTCACGTGCTCACCGTGTGCACCAGCCCTCTCGGCAGAGCTATGCGGACGGCGATCATCATCGCCGATCGGATCGGAGCGGAACTGATCGAGGTGCCGGAGCTCGCAGAGCTCGACCACGGTGAGCTCGCCGGGATGACATGGGAAGAGATCGACGAGGTCTACCCGACCGCCAGAGAGGAACGTGCCGCCAACCGCTATGGCTGGGCATTCCCGGGCGGGGAGAGCTACGCGCAGGCCAGGTCTCGGGCGCGGAAGGCGCTCAGCAACTGCGGGTGGGCGGCCGAGGGCGTCCCCCTGCTCGTGAGCCACGAGATGATCGGACGCATGCTGCGCGCGGAGTTGCGAGGACTGGACGCATCGAGTGCGCTCGGTCTGCGGCATCCGCACGGTGTGGTCTTCGATATCGAACGCCGGTCCGAGCGGATTCTCTGAGGCGGACGTTGACGCCGGGCCCGACGGGATTCAGATCTGCCCGTCGATCACGAGGACGCGGCTTCGCCCTCCGCAAGCAGGTCGGGTCGACGGGTTCGGGTCCGCACGAACTGCTGCTCGCGACGCCAGGCGGCGATCGCGGCATGATTGCCGCTGAGCAGAACGTCCGGCACGGCACGCTCACGCCATGACGCGGGCTTCGTGTAGGACGGATACTCCAGCAGTCCGTCCTCGTGCGACTCCTCGACGAGGCTCTCGGGGTTGCCGACGACACCGGGGATGAGTCGGCCGATCGCCTCGATCATCGCCATGGTCGCGACCTCGCCCCCATTGAGGACGTAGTCGCCGAGGCTGATCAACCGGACCTCGCCGAGATCGGCGGCGAACTCGAACACGCGCTCGTCGATGCCCTCGTAACGACCGCAGCCGAAGACGAGATGCTCACGGGTCGCCAACTCACGTGCGGTCTTCTGGGTGAAGACCTCCCCCGCCGGCGACGGGAAGATGATGGTCGGTCGCTGCCCGTCCTCGGTGTCGGAGGAACCGGCGATCTCGTCGAGCGCGAGCCCCCAGGGCTCCGGCTTCATGACCATGCCGGCGCCGCCGCCGTACGGCGTGTCGTCCACCGTCCGGTGACGATCCGAGGTCCAGTCGCGCAGGTCTCGCACACGCAGGTCGATGAGACCCGTGCTCTGCGCCTTGCCGAGCAGGGACAGCGTCAGGCCGTCGAAGTAGGACGGGAAGATGGAGAGGACGTCGATGCGCACGGAGGAACCGTATCAGCGGTCACTCGGACGCGTCGGCGTCCGGGGCGACCTGCGGCTCGGCGTCCGCGATCTCTGCGACCTCTTCGAAGAGTCCCGGCGGCGGCGTCACGATGACGCGGCCCTCCTGCACATCGACGGTCGGGACGATGGCGGCGACGAACGGAACCATGACCTCGTCTTCGCCGGCCTTGACGATGAGGAGATCCTGTGCCGGGAAGTGCTCGACCCGTATGACCCGCCCGATGACCGTGTCGTCTCGGACGACATCGAGTCCGACGAGCTGATGGTCGAACCATGCGTCGTCCTCGACCTCGTCGGCGTCCTGGTCGATCCACAGGATCGCCCTGACGAGGCTGTCGGCGGCGTCACGGTCGTCGACGTCTTCGAAGAAGACGACGGGATTGCCGTTCATCACGCGGTACTCGCGCACCGTGACCTGCTTGCCGTGCCACGGAGATGCCTCGGGCACCTGCAAGGTGAATCCGGCACCGGGGGTGAAACGACCCTCGGGGTTGTCCGTGTACAGCTCGAGCTTGAGCCCACCCTTGAGTCCGTGCGCCTTGACGAGGCGTCCGACACGCAGCTGGTTCTTGCCCTGATTGCGGTCCTTCGGCACCACGTCAGTCGTCCGCGACATCGACGCGGACCCGACGCCCGTCAGCGAGTGCGCTGACGAGGGTGCGAAGGGCCTTCGCAGTGCGGCCGCCGCGCCCGATCACGCGTCCACGGTCATCGGGGTGCACGCGCACCTCGAGGAGGTCGCCTCGCGGCGACGTGGATTCGTTGATGCGAACATCCTCCGGGTGATCGACGATCCCCTTGACGATGTGTTCGAGCGCGGCGGCGAGCACGACGGATTACTCTGCGTCTGCTGCGGGAGCCTCAGCGGCCTCCGCGTCGGCCGCGGCGGGAGCCTCCTCAGCGGGAGCCTCGGCCTTCTTCTCGACCTTGGGCTTGACGACGGACTTCTTGGACGCGTCGATCTCGAAGGGGACCTTCGGCTCGGCGACCTTGAGCGTGGACTTCGCGTCCTTGTCGCCCTTGAACTTGCCCCAGTCGCCCGTGATCTTGAGGATGGCGGCGACCTGCTCGGTCGGCTGCGCGCCGACGGAGAGCCAGTACTGCGCCCGCTCGGAGTCGACCTCGATGAACGAGGGCTCCTCGGTGGGGTGGTACTTGCCGATCTCCTCGATCACGCGACCATCGCGCTTGGTCTTCGAGTCGGCGACGACGATGCGGTAGTACGGCGCACGGATCTTGCCCAGGCGCTTGAGACGAATCTTGACAGCCACGATTCTCCTGAATTGTGTGGAAGGAAACGAACCGGTCGCCTGGAGAGTGGGGTGCACACCCGGCGGAAGCTCAAATGAGTGTGGACACCTGCTGGATAGAGGGTCGAGCAGGTGGTCCAGCCCTCTATTCTGCCAGATGCGCGCGCCAGGCGCGAAACGTGGCGAAACCGCCGTTGCCGTGTCGCATGCCTCGCGTGCCAGACTGTGCGGGTGAAGCTCGAGTTCGCCTCATCCGCCCGGTCCACCGTCGGCCTCGAATGGGAGATCATGCTCGCGGACCCCGCGAGCGGTGACCTCGTCGGTCGCGCCCCCGAACTTCTCGCCGCGCTCGAGGCCGAGAGCGCCGACGAGCGTCATACGGTCACCGGCGAACTGCTCACCAACACGATCGAGGTCACGAGCGGTATCGGCGATTCCGTGGCTCATGCGGTCGACGACATCGCGAACGCCATCACCGCGGTGCGGGCCGCGACCGATCCGGCGGGTGTCGAGCTGCTCTCGGCCGGAAGCCACCCCTTCGCGCAGTGGTACGACCAACAGGTGACGGACAAGTCGCGCTACCACACCCTGATCGAGCGCACCCAGTGGTGGGGACGCAACATGATGATCTGGGGAATCCACGTGCACATCGGCGTCGAGGACCAGCGCAAGGTCTTCCCCATCATCAACGCTCTCGCCGGGTTCCTCCCGCACCTGCAGTCGCTGGCGGCGTCGAGCCCGTTCTGGGCGGGAGAACGCACCGGATATGCCTCCAACCGCGCACTCGTGTTCCAGCAGCTTCCCACCGCCGGCCTGCCGTGGCCGCTGCACGACTGGTCGCAGTACGAGTCCTACCTCGATGACATGGTGCGCACGGGTGTCATGGCCGACGCGACCGAAGTGCGCTGGGATATCCGTCCCGCTCCACGCTGGGGCACCATCGAGGTCCGCGCGTGCGACGGGCTCTCCACCCTGCCGGAACTTGCATCGGTCGCGGCGCTCGTCCAGGTGCTCGTCGAGGACTTCTCACGACAGCTCGACGAGGGGAAGGCACTTCCGGAGCTTCCCGCCTGGTTCCACCGCGAGAACAAGTGGCGCGCCGCGCGCTACGGGCTGGAGGCCCGCGTGATCGTCGACGCCGACGGCACGCAGCGCCCGGTGCGCGAGCATCTGACGGAGACGCTCGAAGCCCTCACCCCGACAGCCGTCGAGCTCGGCTGCGGTCGCGAGTTCGGCGGCATCGCCACGATCCTGGAGGGAGGCGCAAGCTACGCGCGACAACTCGCGGTGGCGGATGCCGCGGGGGGCGACCTCTCAGCGGTGGTGCACCACCTGATCCGCGAGTTCCGCTCCGGGCCGGAGTCCTCCACCGACGAGCCCTAGCGGTCGAGGGCAGCGAGCTCAGTCCTCGACGAGGCGCCTCGCGAGCCCTTCGTCCAGGACGACATCCGTGATCAGGCCAGCGGCCAGGGCCGCGCGGAGACTCACCAGCTTCGGGATTCCCGAGACGACACACACGCGACGCGGGACGCGACGCAGACGGTCGAGGCCGGGACCCGTGGCTCTGGCATTCACACGGATGTCGCGCCAGGACCCGTCGGACCGGAAGAAAACCGTCGCGACGTCGCCGATGGCATGGTCCTCCCGAAGGCTGCGATAGTCATCGCGTCCGAGATAGCCCCCGACGTAGACCCGACTCGGAACCTCGGCGGCCGGCGAGCCGAGGCTGAATACGGCGACGTCCATCTTCGCCTGCAGATCGAGCACACGACGAGTGCTGCGCTCACGCCACATGGCCTCGCGGGTGGCGGGGTCATCGAAGAACGCGGGAACGGGGAACTGCTGGACCTGTGCGCCGAAGGCGCTGCCGAACCGTTGCAGGATGTCACTGGAGTACTCCACGCCGGTCGTCTGCGTGTTCCCGGCCCCGTTGAGCTGCACGAAGGTCGTATTGTGCGTCTCCTTCTGCGTGAGCCCGCGACTCACCGCACTGATGGTCGAGCCCCATGCGACGCCGATCACCATGTTCGAGTCGACGAACTGCGACAGCAGCCGTCCGGCGGTGAGCGCAACGCGCTCGAGACGTTCGACCTCGCTGAGGATCTCCGGCATCGGCACGACGTGCGCCGCCACCCGATGCCTGTCGCGAATCCGATGCTCGAGCATGCCGAGGCGTTCGAGCGGGGAGTTGATCCGGATGTCGACCAGGCCGCTCTCCCGCGCGAAGCTCAGCAGCCGCGAGACCGAGGACCGGGAGGTGCCGAGCTCTTTCGCGATGACTTCCATCGTCTTGTCCTGCATGTAGTAGAGCTGCGCGGCGGTGAGCGCCGCGATCAGCTTGCTGTCGCGGGATTCCGCGCTTGCACCGGCCATGATGACCTCCTCGCCCTCGATCCTTGCACATATGTGCAGTGGGCTTGCGCGGGATGTCACACAGGTCGATGCTGGTTGGCAAGTAAGGAAGAGAGGGTCGACGATGATCGATTCGACACACTCGTCGGCGGAGCGCGCGGAGATTCGCGCCGTCCGTGAATCCGGACGCACCAGCGTCCTCGTCATCGGCGGGGGGATCAACGGCATCTCCACGTTCCGCGACCTGGCTCTGCAGGGCGTCGATGTCGTGCTCGTCGAGCGAGGGGACTTCGCCTCCGGCGCATCCTCCGCATCGAGCCACATGATCCACGGCGGGATCCGCTACCTCGAGAACGGTGAGTTCCGACTCGTGCGCGAGTCCGTCGAGGAGCGCAACGGCCTGCTCAAGATCGCCCCGCACTACGTCAAGCCGCTGCAGACGACCATCCCGATCTACTCGACATTCTCGGGCATCCTCTCCGCTCCCCTGCGCTTCCTCACGCACAAGAGCGGAAAGCCCCAGGAACGGGGCGCGTTCCTGATCAAGGTCGGCCTCACGATCTACGACACCTTCTCCCGTGACGGAGGGATGGTGCCTCGCCATCGGTTCCTCGGCCGCAAGAAGTCTCTCGCCGAGCTTCCCTCGCTCGACCCGAAGATCAAGTACACCGCCACGTACTACGACGCCTCGATGCACGACCCGGAGCGCCTCGCGCTCGACGTGCTGCAGGACGGACGCACGGCGCACCCGGGAGCCCACGCTCTCAACTACGTCGAGGCCATCGCCCGCGACGGCGACAAGGTCGTCCTCCGCGACCGCGAGAGCGGCACGGAGTTCACTGTGCAGGCTGACGTGGTCGTCAATGCCTCCGGCCCCTGGACCGACCTCACCAATGACGCGCTGGGCGCGGACACCCGCTTCATGGGCGGCACCAAGGGCTCGCACATCGTGCTGGATCACCCAGAGCTGCTCGAGGCGACGCGGGGGCGGGAGATCTTCTTCGAGCACTCCGACGGCCGCATCGTGCTCATCTACCCGCTCAAGGGACGCGTCCTGGTCGGCACCACCGACATCGACGCCGACCCGCGCGAGGTGCCGGTGTGCACCGAGGAGGAGGTCGACTACTTCTTCGACCTGATCCACCACGTCTTCCCGACGATCCCCGTGGCACGCGACCAGATCGTGTACAAGTTCTCTGGTATCCGTCCGCTGCCGCGCCATGAGGACACCGCTCCCGGATTCGTCTCCCGCGACTATCGCATCGAAGTCGACGAGAAGGGCGCAGTCCCCCTCGTGAGCCTCGTCGGCGGAAAGTGGACGACGTTCCGCGCGCTCGGCGAATCGCTCTCCGACGTCGTGCTCGGCCTCATCGACCGCACCAGGACCGTCTCCACCGCGGGACGCGCGATCGGCGGCGGCCGGGAGTTCCCGCGCACCGAGAAGGCCAAGCGCATCTGGATCCAGGAGAACCTTCCCGGCGCCGGTGCCCGCGCCGATCAGCTGCTCGCCCGCTACGGCACCCGGGCCGCCCAGGTCTGGGAGTACGTCGAGCAGGGAACGGACGCTCCGCTTGCCGGCGGCGCCCTCTCCACGCGCGAACTCGAGTGGATGGTGCAGAACGAGATGGTGGCGCGCCTCGAGGATGTCGTCCTGCGTCGCACCAGCATCGCGTTCACTGGTGGCGCCGATGCCGAGGTCCTCGACGAGATCGCCGACGCGCTCGCGCCGATGCTCGGCTGGGATCGCTCGCGTCACGACGCCGAGCTCGAGCAGACGCGCCAGCTGCTGAACGAACGACACGGACTCGATATCCCGTCCCGCACCCGCGGCTGACGGGGTCTCGGACTGCCGCCCTCCTCGCGGCGCAACTCCCATAACGTGTCGGGGCAGAGGGGCCCCGACACACAAGAAAGGTCAAAGAAGACATGGCTGATGTGAATCTCGGTCTCTACTTCCTCTCCGAGCTGGTCGGCACAGCGATGCTCGTGCTGCTCGGATGTGGTGTCGTCGCCAACGTGGCCCTCGCGAAGAACAAGGGCTTCGGCGGCGGCTTCCTGATGGTCAACTGGGGATGGGGCCTCGCGGTCTTCGCCGGTGTGCTCGTCTCCGCCTACTCCGGTGCGATCCTCAACCCGGCCGTCGGCATCGGCCTGCTGCTCGCGGGCAAGATCAGCTTCGTGATGTTCCTGACGGCCACGGCCGCTGAACTCGTCGGAGCGATCCTCGGTGCCATCGTCACGTGGCTCGCATACAAGCAGCACTTCGATGAGGAGCCCGACCCGGCCAACAAGCTCGGCGTGTTCTCGACCGGCCCCGCGATCCGCTCGTACGGCTGGAACCTCGTCACCGAGATCATCGGTACCTTCGTGCTCGTGTTCGTGATCTTCGCGTTCGCCGACTACGGCGACATCGAGGTCGGCACCCCCGGCGGCCTCGGACCGCTCACCGCGCTCCCCGTGGCACTCCTCGTGGTCGCGATCGGCGCCTCCCTCGGTGGCCCGACCGGCTACGCGATCAACCCGGCGCGTGACCTCGGCCCGCGTATCGCTCACGCGATCCTCCCGATCAAGGGCAAGGGCTCCAGCGACTGGTCCTACTCGTGGGTCCCGGTGGTCGGTCCGCTCATCGGTGGTGCGATCGCCGCCGCTGCAGCGCCCGTCCTGCTGCACCTCGCCTGAACGACCTGAATTCAAAGGAGAACACAATGGCTGACTACATCCTCGCCATCGACCAGGGAACCACTTCGAGCCGCGCGATCATCTTCGACAAGAAGGGCAGCATCATCGCGACGGGCCAGAAAGAGCACGAGCAGATCCTGCCGAAGGCCGGCTGGGTCGAGCACGACGCCTCCGAGATCTGGCGCAACGTCCAGGAGGTCATCGGCCTGGCTCTGAGCCGCGCCGACCTCACCCGCCACGACATCGCCGCAGTGGGCATCACCAACCAGCGCGAAACCGCGGTGGTCTGGGACAAGACCACGGGAAAGCCCGCCTACAACGCGATCGTGTGGCAGGACACGCGTACCCAGGCGATCGTGGACCGACTGGCTGCTGACGGCGGCGTCGAGCGGTTCAAGCCGATCGTCGGTCTGCCCCTGGCCACGTACTTCTCGGGTACCAAGATCGCCTGGATCCTGGAGAACGTCGATGGTGCCCGTGAGAAGGCGGAAGCCGGCGACCTGATCTTCGGCACGACCGACAGCTGGGTTCTCTGGAACCTCACCGGTGGCGTCGACGGTGGAGTGCACGTCACCGACGTGACCAACGCCTCGCGCACGATGTTCATGGACCTCGAGACGCTCGAATGGCGCGACGACATCCTCGAGGCCTTCGGTGTGCCGCGGTCGATGATGCCGGAGATCCGCTCGTCCTCGGAGGTCTACGGCGCGGCGGAGGACTCCTCGCTGCTTCGCGAGACCCCGATCGCCGGCATCCTGGGCGACCAGCAGGCGGCGACGTTCGGTCAGGCGGCGTTCCAGAAGGGCGAGAGCAAGAACACCTACGGAACGGGCTGCTTCCTGATCTTCAACACGGGCGAGGAGATCGTCCACTCGAAGAACGGGCTGCTCACCACCGTCGGCTACAAGCTGGGCGACCAGCCCACGCATTACGCCCTCGAAGGCTCGATCGCCGTCACCGGATCGCTGATCCAGTGGCTGCGCGACCAGCTCGGCATCATCTCCTCGGCACCCGAGGTCGAGGAGTTGGCCGACAAGGTCGAGGACAACGGCGGGGTCTACATCGTGCCGGCGTTCTCCGGTCTGTTCGCTCCGTACTGGCGTCCCGACGCCCGAGGCGCGATCGTCGGACTCACCCGGTACGCGAACAAGAACCACATCGCTCGCGCAGCTCTAGAAGCGGTCGCCTTCCAGACGCGTGACGTGCTGGATGCCGTGAACGCGGACGCCGGCGTGGATCTCACCGAGCTCAAGGTCGACGGCGGCATGGTGGCGAATGATGCGCTCATGCAGTTCCAGGCAGACGTCCTCGGCGTGCCGGTCGTTCGCCCGGTGGTCGCGGAGACCACGGCGCTCGGTGCGGCCTACGCGGCCGGACTCGCGGTCGGATTCTGGAACGGTCTCGACGACCTCTCTGCCAACTGGCAGGAGGACAAGCGCTGGGAGCCGTCCATGGAGGAGGCCGAGCGCGACCGCCAGCTCCGCCTGTGGCGCAAGGCGATCACCAAGTCGATGGACTGGGTCGACGACGACGTGAAGTGATCTGACGTGACAGCGAAGCGGGTCCGGAGTCCAACTCCGGACCCGCTTCGTCGTCTCCGCGGCAGCGGCCCGCTGAACCGTCAGAACCCGTTGATCGACGCGAAGAAGGCGCCGGTACCGTCGACCGAGACGCGTCCGCTCTCGTCGCTCGACGTCACCTGCTCGTAGCCGGAGTCGCTCCAGTAGAAGACATCCGTCGCGATCTCGCCGGCGCCCTGTCCGAACATCTGCTGAGCGAATCCGTGCATGTCCTGCACGACATAGATCGCCTCCGGTCCGGTGATCACATGGAACGCGACATGATGACGTGAGGGCACGGCGAACAGGACGCCGTGCGGAGCCGATGAGATACCGGCTGCGGCCAGGAGGGCCGGGAAGTCGAGCACCCGGCTCGCGGTGAACATGGAGTCCGACACGATCGCCTGGAACGCGCCGTTGCCGACGTCGACGGTGTGCACCTCTTCGATCGGCTCCGCCGAAACTGCCGCGAGGGCCGTGGCCCACAGCTGTCCGGCATCGAACCGGCCGACGATCGCGTCAGGGACGGCGGTCGTGGTCTCGGGGTGATCGAGCATGAGGATCGCTTCGAGGCCGCTCACGATCGTGCGCCGGTACGTGTACGCCGCACGGTGGCTCTCCGGGAGATACGACGACGGGATGAGACGTGCTTTCACGAGGGACAGGACCTGATCATCGGAGAGATCTTCGTCGCGAGGGGCGGCCTGACGGCTCAGCAGACCGGAGATGTGACGCTCGACAGCCTCCGGCCAGTTCGACTCCGGTTCGAGCTTCACGGCGCGCGCGAGGTTGTACAGCCCGTACTGCGCGCCGGAGTCCCCCTCGGCGTAGTCGCCGTGCACGGTGATCGCCCCTGCTGTCGTAGGCCACTTCTCCGCGAACAGAGTGCGCAGCAGGGTGGCCTGCGGGACCGTGAGGTCTTCGAGATCCGCATCAGGCTGTGCTGCGTTCGACTTCTTACCGAAATTCAGGAACCCCATGCGGTACTCTCCCCCGGCGATCACCGGCCGAAGGACTTCTTCGGCGCGGACTCAAACGGACTCAGACTAACGCAGGCTGGCCGACGGTCGATTCCGCCGGGAGGTGGTCACGCCGAGTGCGCGACTTCGGTCACGGCGATGAACGCGCGTGCGACGTTCCGTGGCGCGGCAGCGTCCCAGGCGAGGTACTCGAGACGCACAGGGCCACCGCGCACCTCCACCGTGACGACATCGAAACCGGAGCGATCGACGGTCCCCGGCGCCAGCAGGGTCACTGCCAGCCCTGCCTCCACGAGTCCCAGGATGAGGGTCGCGGAGTCGGCTTCGAAGGCGACGTCACGCGTCAGGCCCGCAGCGGCGAACGCCCCGTCGCTCTGCGCACGACCGGAGGTCGCCGTCGGGAAGTCCGCGAACGTCATCCCCGCGACATCGTCGAGCGCGATGCTCTCCGCATCCGCGAGTTCGTGCCCGCGAGGGAAGACGGCGACGAGGGGATCGCGAGAGAGGACACGCGACTCCACCCCCTCTGGATCGACACCCTCTCGCAGTCCGAGCAGCGCGATGTCGAGCTCGTCGTTTCGGAGCCTGCGGGCGAGGACATCGCTGTTTCCGACCTGCAGTTCCACCCTGACGAGCGGGTAGGCCCCACGGTAGGCGACGAGCACCGCGGGGAGGTCGATGGCGGTCACCGTCGGGATGACGCCGATTCGCAGCGTGCCTTCCACGACGCCGTCGACGGCGGCGGCGTCCTCCTTCGCCTGGTCTGCTGACCGAAGCGCGCGCCGCGCGTGTGCGACGAACGCCTGACCTGACTCTGTCAGGCGCACATGGCGACTCGACCGTGCGAACAGTCGGCGGCCGAGTTCACGCTCGAGTGACGCGATCTGGTGGCTCAACGCCGATTGGGTGACGAAACACCGTTCGGCGGCACGGGTGAAGCTCAGCGTCTCGGCGACTTCGACGACATAGCGGAGCTGTTGAAGTTCCATGCTTCCATGATCTCGGTTCATGTATGCGGTGACAACCATGCGTTGGACTCATCCCTGTGTTCCTCGCAGGCTGGAAGCATGAACCGCCTGCCCCTGGTGCTACTGACCGCCCTCGCCCCCATCGCATGGGGCACGACCTACCTCGTCACGACAGAACTGCTCCCGCCCGGGCACCCGCTGTTCGCCGGGCTCCTCCGCTCCCTCCCCGCGGGGCTCCTGGCAGTCCTCATCAGCAGGTGTCTCCCCCGCGGCGGGTGGTGGGGAAAGTCGTTCATCCTGGGAGCGCTCAACATCGGCGCCTTCTTCCCGCTGCTGTTCCTGGCCGCGGAGCGGCTCCCTGGCGGCGTCGCAGCCGCGGTCGCGGGTGCGCAGCCGCTTATCGTCCTCGTCCTCGGAGCACTCGTGCTGCAGGAACGGATCCGGCCGCTCGCCGCCGCCGCTGCCGTCGTCGGCGCTGGCGGAGTGGCCCTGGTGGTCCTGGGTCCCGCCGCCGAGCTGGATCTCTGGGGGATCCTCGCCGCTGTCGGAGGCGTCACCGCCACGGGAGCGGGGATGATCCTGACGAAGCGATGGGGCCGGCCGGTTGGCGTCGGGCCCGTCGCCTACGCCGGGTGGCAGCTCAGCGCGGGAGGGGTTCTGCTGCTGCCGTTGACACTGATCGTCGAAGGCGTGCCCCAGACCATCGACGGGAGCGCCGTGCTCGGATATCTCTGGCTCGGGACGGCGGGCGGGATCGTCGCCTACACGCTCTGGTTCCGCGGCGTCCAGCAGCTCCCGGTCATCGCGCCGGGGCTCCTCGCGCTGCTCTCCCCCATCGTCGCGACGACGCTCGGCGTCGTGGTCGCCGGGGAGCGATTCAGCCCCCTCCAGGCCATCGGCCTCGTCCTGACTCTGGGCGCACTCGTGCTGGGGCAGCTGGCCTCGCGGCCCAATCGGCTCACTGCCGCGCCCGCCCCGCATGCAACGGCCGCGGATGCTCTCACGGCGCCGCGCTGAGGGGAGTCAGCCCTTGCCGAAGAGCTTCTGGATCTCGGCGAGGTCGGCTTCGCTCGGAGCTTGAGCCGCTCCGCCGCCCAAACCGAATCCGGAGCCGGTCGGCGTCGCGGACGATGCGATCCCCGCGTTCTCGGCCGCGCGCTTGGCCGGGTTGCCTGAACGCGATCCACCGGAGGACTTGCCCTTTTTGCCGCGCTTGGAAGACGCGCCGGGACGCCCCATCCCGGGCACCGGCCCCATACCGGGGATGTTCGGGGTGCCGCCGCGCGCCACCGTCTTCATCATCTTCGCGGCCTGCTCGAAGCGCTGCACGAGCTGGTTCACGTCGGTGACGGTCATGCCGGAACCCTTGGCGATGCGCAGACGGCGCGATCCGTTCAGTACCTTGGGGTTGCGGCGCTCCCCCGGCGTCATCGAGCGGATGATGGCCTCCGTGCGGTCGATCTCCCGCTCATCGAAGTCGTCGAGCTGCTGCTTCATCTGGCCCATGCCCGGGAGCATCCCGAGCATTTTCTTCATCGAGCCCATCTTCTTCATCTGCTGAAGCTGGTCGAGGAAGTCCTCGAGGGTGAAGGCCTCGGTCGCGAGCTTCTCGGCCATCTTCATGGCCTCTTCCTCATCGAAGGCCTGCTGGGCCTGCTCGATGAGGGTGAGGATGTCGCCGAGGTCGAGGATGCGGCTCGCCATGCGGTCGGGGTGGAAGGGCTCGAGGTCCTCGAGTCGCTCACCGGTCGAGGCGAAGATGATCGGACGGCCGGTCACGGAGGCCACCGAGAGCGCGGCGCCACCGCGGGCATCGCCGTCGAGCTTGGAGAGCACGACTCCGGTGAAGTCGACGCCGTCCTGGAACGCCTTGGCGGTGTTCACGGCGTCCTGACCGATCATCGCATCGATGACGAACAGGACCTCGTCGGGGTTGACAGCCTTGCGGATGTCCGCCGCCTGCTTCATGAGCTCGGCGTCCACGCCGAGGCGGCCGGCGGTGTCGATGATCACGACGTCGTGCTGCTGACGACGTGCGTAGTCGACACCGTCTCGAGAGACCTTCACGGGATCTCCGACGCCGTTGCCGGGCTCGGGGGCGTAGATCGACGCACCGGCCTGCTCCGCGACGACCTGAAGCTGGTTGACCGCGTTCGGACGTTGGAGGTCGGCGGCGACGAGCAGAGGCGTGTGCCCTTCGCCCTCGAGCTGCTTCGCGAGCTTGCCGGCGAAGGTGGTCTTACCGGAGCCCTGCAGGCCGGCGAGCATGATCACCGTCGGTGCCGTCTTCGCGAACTGCAGACGGCGCTGCTCTCCGCCGAGGATCTGCACGAGCTCTTCATTGACGATCTGGACGACCTGCTGCGCGGGGTTCAGCGCCTTGTTGACCTCATCGCCGAGTGCGCGTTCGCGGACCTTCGCGGTGAACTCCTTGACGACGACGAGCGCGACGTCGGCATCGAGCAGGGCGCGTCGGATCTCGCGGACGGTGCCGTCGACGTCGGCCGCGGTCAGCTTTCCCTTCGTGCGCAGATTGCGGAAGGTCTCGGTGAGCCGATCGGAGAGCGTGCCAAATGTAGCCATGGTGCTCTGATTCTACGCGAGCCGAGGCCGGTCGCTTAGCCCGGCGCGGGAGTCAGGACCAGGGAAGGTCATGGATCGTTCCCAGGGCTTCCCGCAGGACCGTCTCCGGCGTCCCCCGTCCGGCTCCCTGTTCCGCCCACACGCGCAGTGAGGAGAGCACGGCGGCCGCGTGTGCCGCCCCGAGGATGTCGGCACGGATGACGTCGACTCCCGAGGCGGACGCCGCGCGTGACACCGCCGCGGACAGACGGGCGAGGCGGAGACCGGTGTCACGGATGAGCTCGCCCTCCACCCCCATCGCTGCGGCATTGCGCAGCGCCAAGGCCAGGGGGTCCGGTGCGAAATCGTGCACGATCGACAGCAGTATGTCGTGAACCGCGTCGCCCGTCGCCGCCCTGCCGAGCTGTTCCAGCGAGGCGATGGCCTGTCCGATCCGTTCGTCGACGCCCGACCACAGCACGTCGCTCTTGGACGCGAAGTAGTTGAAGAAGCTGGACCGGCTGACGCCAGCGCGCTGCGTGATGTCCGCCACAGATGTCGCGTCGTATCCGCGCTCCAGGAAGAGCTCGCATGCTGCTTCTGCGAGGGTCTCCCGCGACGACGCCTTGGGTCGCCCGGCTCTGCCAGTGGAACTCATGTCCTCACGTTATCGCGGGGGCGGGTCGAGAGCGCCGCCCCGCTCGCCGAGGGGTATTGTTGTCCTCAGTCCATTTACGCAATGAAGGCGGTTCTGTGATGCTCGAGATCCTCACGCCCGGGTTCGCTCCGACGTTCGTGCCGTACATCGACGGGTGGGAGCTTCAGCGTCGCGTCCACGCCGATGTCGTCGACGGCACCCGTCCCGACACGCTGATCCTCCTCGAGCACGAGGCCGTCTACACCGCGGGCAAGCGCACGGAGCCCCAGGAGCGGCCACAGGACGGCACCCCCGTGATCGACGTCGATAGGGGCGGGAAGATCACCTGGCACGGGCCGGGGCAGCTCGTGGGCTATCCGATCGTGCGACTCCCCGAGCCGATCGATGTCGTCGCGCACGTGCGCCGTCTCGAGCGCCTCCTGATCGACGTGCTGCGCCCCTTCGGCGTCGACGGCTATCAGGTCGAGGGCCGCAGCGGGGTCTGGGTACGCCGGCCACTCTCGGAGGACAAGGTGGCGGCGATCGGAGTGCGCGTGCAGCAGGGGGTCACGATGCACGGCTTCGCCATCAACTGCGACAACTCGCTGGCCGGCTTCCGCGGCATCATCCCGTGCGGCATCACCGATGCCGGCGTCACTACGGTGAGCGAGGTCGTGGGGTCCGCCGTCCCGCCCCTCGACCTCGTCGACGCCGTCACCCGCGCCTTCCTCGCCGAATACGCGACCACCGAACTGACAGGAGCCCTCGCATGACCGCCGCCCCCGAGGGTCGCAAGCTCCTCCGCCTCGAGATCCGCAACGCCGAGACACCGATCGAGCGCAAGCCGGAGTGGATCAAGACGAAGGCGAAGATGGGCCCGGAGTACACGGCGCTGCATTCGCTCGTGAAGAGCGAGGACCTGCACACGGTCTGCCAGGAAGCCGGCTGCCCGAACATCTACGAGTGCTGGGAAGACCGAGAGGCGACCTTCCTCATCGGTGGCTCCCAGTGCACCCGCCGCTGCGACTTCTGCCAGATCGACACGGGCAAGCCCGCCGACTACGACACCGACGAGCCACGCCGGGTTGCGGAGAGCGTCGTCCGGATGAACCTCCGGTACGCCACCGTCACGAGCGTGGCCCGCGACGACCTCCCGGACACCGGCGCCTGGCTCAACGCCGAGACGGTGCGCAAGATCCATGAGCTGAACCCGAACACCGGTGTGGAGCTGCTCGCCAACGAGCACAACGCCGATCCGGCGTTCCTGGGGCAGATCTTCGACGCGCGCCCTGAGGTGTTCGCGCACAATGTCGAGACGGTGCCCCGCATCTTCAAGCGCATCCGGCCGGCGTTCCGCTACGCGCGCTCGCTCGACGTCCTGACCCAGGCTCGGGACGCCGGACTGATCACGAAGTCCAACCTCATCCTCGGGATGGGTGAGGAACCCGAAGAGGTGGTGCAGGCGCTCAACGATCTGCACGACGCCGGATGCGACATCATCACGATCACGCAGTACCTGCGGCCGACACCACGCCACCACCCGGTCTCACGCTGGGTGAAGCCGGCCGAGTTCGTCGAGTTCAAGGAGGAGGCCGAGCGCATCGGGTTCCTCGGTGTCCTGGCGGGTCCCCTCGTGCGGTCGTCGTATCGCGCCGGTCGACTCTGGGCGCAGTCCATGACGTCGAAGGGACGCGAGATCCCCGCACACCTCGCGCATATCGCCGAGAGCGCAGACCTCGGATTCGCGCAGGCCGTCTGACCTGAACGCTGCCCGGACCCCGTCCGGGCAGCGTTCAGTCCGCGCTCATGACGGACTGAACGCTGCCGTCCGAGCCGAGATTCACGAGCAGCACGTCGTCCGTCGAGCTGTCGTCGAGCGCATACTCGAGCACCGCGAACGGTTCAGAGCCTCCGTGCTCATCGGCGAGGATCGTCATGCTCATCAACCGGAGCGATCGGATGATGTCAACGGCGGCATCGCCCGAGACATCGACGAGGACATCCGGCAGATCGTCGCCGTACGTCTCCTGCTGCTGGAGGATGTACTCGGTCACCTCGCTCGTGCGGTCATCGACTTCGGCGAGCATGCCACGCCGGGCCGTGTCGTCGACGCTCTCGAGGCCTGCGATGAGCGAGGCGGCGATGTCGAGCGCATCCGCGGAAACGTCGTCCTGATCCGGCGCGGTCAGATCGACGGTGACACTCTGGTCGCCGAGCTCCACTGTCTCCGACCAGAAGATCGAGCCGTCCGGGCCTGAGGACAGGAGTCCGAAGTAGTCGTGTTCGATCGCCATAACGCTATGAAACCAGCCTCGTGCTCACTGCGGTAGTCCCGTCATCAACCGACCAACGACTGGACGAACACATGGGGGGTGAAACCGGTCAGGTCGTCGATCCCCTCGCCCTGTCCGAGCAGCTTCACCGGGATACCGGTGCGCTCCTGCACCGCCAGCACGAACCCGCCCTTGGCCGACCCGTCGAGCTTGGTGAGGACGAGTCCCGTGACGCCGGCGTGCTCGAGGAAGGCCTCGGCCTGCATGACACCGTTCTGGCCCGTGGTGGCGTCCAGCACGAGCAGCACCTCGCTGATCGGCGCCTGCTTCTCGATCACGCGCCGGACCTTCGAGAGCTCGTCCATGAGGCCGCCCTTGGTGTGCAGACGCCCGGCCGTGTCGATGATCGCGATCTCGATGCCCTCGCGCTTGGCATACTCGACCGTCTGGAACGCGACGGATGCCGGATCCTGACCTTCCTGCTGAGGCCGCACGATGGCGGCTCCACCGCGCTGCGCCCAGGTGGCGAGCTGGTCGACGGCGGCCGCGCGGAAGGTGTCGGCCGCGCCGACCACGACACTGCGCTGATAGCCACGGAGGAACTTCGTGAACTTGCCGATGGTCGTCGTCTTCCCGACGCCGTTGACGCCCACGACGAGGACGACGGCTGGACGCTCGGTGAGCTTCAGCGTCGTGTCGAACTTCGCGAAGTGCTCCTCCAACGTCTCCCGCAGCATCCGCTGGAGATCCTTGGGGTCGGTGGTGCGGTACCGGTCGACCTTCGCACGCAGCTCATCCACGACGCGCTCGCTGATGTCCGGGCCGAAGTCGGCCGTCAGGAGAGCGGTCTCCAGGTCCTCCCAGGTCGTCTCATCGATGGTGGGCTTGACGAACATGCCGCGCAGTGCGCGACCAAGAGACCAGGACTTCTCCGCCATCACTCCAGCCTACGGGTTGTGCAGTGGATGCTCCGCGCGCAAGCCCGTGCGCGCCCCTAAACCGCCGCCGCCCGGTCGCCGACACGCTGACCCACGACAGCGGAGACGCCGTCCTGCCGCATCGAGACGCCGTAGAGGGCATCGGCGATCTCCATCGTGCGCTTCTGGTGCGTGATCACCAGCAGCTGAGAACTCTCCCGCAGCTGTTCGAACACCGTCAGCAATCGCCCGAGGTTCGCATCGTCGAGCGCCGCCTCGACCTCGTCCAGGATGTAGAAAGGACTCGGGCGCGCCTTGAAGATCGCGACGAGCAGCGCCACGGCCGCCAGGGATCGTTCGCCGCCCGAGAGCAGTGACAGTCGCTCGATCTTCTTCCCCACAGGGCGGACGGACACTTCGATGCCTGTCGTCAGCATGTTGTCGGGATCCGTCAGGGAGATGCTGCCGGTTCCACCGGGGAACAGCAGAGGGAACACCTGACCGAATGCCTCCTTGGTGTCCTCGAAAGCACTCGCGAAGATCGTCTGCATCCGCTCATCGAGATCCGTGATGATCGTCAGGAGGTCCTGGCGCGTCTGGGTCAGGTCTGCCAGCTGCTCGGTGAGGAAGGCGTGCCGCTGCTCCAGCGCGGCGAACTCCTCGAGCGCCAGCGGGTTGACACGGCCGAGCTGTGCGAGCTTGCGCTCCGCCTCCGCGAGTCGGCGTTGCTGAATCCGGCGGTCGAACGGAATCGCCGTGTCGTCGTCGTGCCCCGCTTCGGCGGGTTCAGCACCGGGATCCCGTGGAACAAGCTGATCAGGGCCATATTCCGCAATGAGAATATCTTCTTCCAGAGCGAGCTCGGAGGAGACGCGCTCGAGCAGGCTGTTCAGATGCAGCTTCTTCTCGTGGATCTGCAGCTCGAGTCCGTGCACGCTCTCGGTGAGCCCGGCGAGGCGCTCTCGCAGGGAACTCTCCTGCGCGCGCAGGCCGACCAGTTCCTGATTCTGCGCCGAGCGCGCGGTCTCGGCCTCGGCCAGGGCGAGACGCGCCTCCGTCACCGATCGATCCAGCGAGTCGAGGATGCGCGGCAGCTCCTCGACCACCCCCGAGGCCGCCTCGCGCTGCGCGCGACGGATGACTGCTCGCCGTGCCGCCTCGGCCGCCGCATCGCGTTCATGCTCACGCTGGCGCTCCAGAGACACCACCCTGGACTGCGCTGCACGCACACGCTCACGCAGCGTCTCGATCTCGAGCCGCGCCCGCACTTCACCCTCGCGAGCGACCTCGAGCGCCTCGAGCAGGCTGTCGCGCGCGGAAGCGTCGAGCACCGGCCTCGGCGTCGCGATGGCATCGTCCAGCGCCGTCTTCGCTGCTTCGGCCTTCGCCTCGGCCTCGGCGACGGCGGATTGCGCCTGTGCCAAACCGGTCTCGAGGCGTTCGCACTCGGCGACGGCGGACTCATGGCGCACCGTGACCCGGTTGAGCTGCTCGGCGTGCGTGGCGAGAGCAGCATCGTGTTCACGGAGTGCGCGCAGGGCGTCCTTCGCGTGACGCCTGGTCGTCTCGACGGCGTCCTCGGCGTCGCGGCGGGCCTCACGAAGCGAGTCGACCACGATCTGAATCTCCGCGAGACGTTCGGCAGCGGCATCCCGCTCGGCGGCGAGTTCCAGACGGGATCGCTCTCCGCCGGAACCGGTGCGCAGGGTATGCGCGGTGAGGACGTCACCGGCCACCGTGACGATCGTCGTCGCCGTGTCACCCGCGACATCGAGCGCTGTCCGCGCCGATCGCGCCGAATCCAGGTCGTCCGCGATCAGGACATGCGAGAGCACGCCGAGGATGCCGTCGGGCGCTGTCACGGTATCGACGGCGGGCGTGACTCCGGCGATCGTCGGAGTCACGACGTCGCCACGGACCGCATTCGCGATGACGAAGTCCACCACTCCCCTGCGTTGCTCCGCCGCTTCCTTCGCCGACGCGAAGGCGTCGTCCACGGAGTCGATCAACACGCCCTCCGCGAGCGGACCGAGGACCGCGGCGATGGCCGCCTCGAAACCCGCTCGGACCTGCACAGCGTCTCCGACGAGTCCCCGCACACCCTTTCCACCCGCTTCGACGATCTCCGCCGCCCCACCGGACAACGCCAGAGCACTGCTCAGCGCCGAAGCCTTGGCCGTGAGCGCATCGACCTCGCGCTCTGCGGCGTGCAGACGTTCGCGCAGGGTCTCACGCTCCGCTTCCGCGGCGGTCGCTGCCCGTTGCGCACTGTCGTACGCGGCGGCATGTTCGACGGCCGTGCCCTCAGGAGCTTCCGCGTCGTCGATCGCGTCGAGTGCGTCGGCGGCTTCGCGCCTGCGTGCGTTGGCGGCCTCGAGCGCGTTCTCCTGGCGGAGCACGGCGCCACGCACTGCGGCGAGGGCTGAGGCTGCGGCATCTGCGGTCCCGCGCAAGGCGGAGAGGCGCATGTCGTACTCGGAGACCAGGGCGCTCTGCTCGGCGATGTCGACGTCGAGCGTGTCGAGTTCCGCTCTGGCGTGCACCACTTCACGGCTGGCAGCCGCCGCGGCGTCCTGAGCATCCCCGAGCCCGGCGGAGATCGCGTCGATCTCGTCCTTCGCCTCGTCGATCGTGGCCTGTGTCACGGTGACGGCAGTGACCGCGGCGTCGTCATCGTCGGTGCCGAGGAGAGCGAGACGCTGATTCGCCAGGGTGTAGAGCCCGCGCATCCGCTCCTGAACCTGCTCGAGCCCGAACGCCACGCTGCGCGCCTGATCGACCGCGACCGAGTTCTGATCCTGTTCGAGCCGCGCGATGTTCGCGCGCACCGTCTCGGCTTGATCCGAGAGCACCAGACGCTCGGTGTGACGCTCCTGTTCGGTGCGTGTGTGGTCCGCGAGCGCGGCGCGCAGTGCGACCACGTCGTCGGCGAAGATACGGGCTTTCGCGTCGCGCACGACGGCGGCGATCGTCTGCGCCTCGCGGGCGATCTCTGCCTGACGGCCCAACGGCTTGAGCTGCCGGCGGATCTCTCCGGCGAGATCGCTCAACCGAGTGAGGTTGGTCTCCATCGCGTCGAGTTTGCGGAGGGTCTTCTCCTTGCGGCGGCGGTGCTTGAGGATTCCCGCGGCTTCCTCGATGAACCCTCGACGATCCTCGGGCGACGCCTGCAGAACCGTGTCGAGGCGACCCTGACCGACGATGACGTGCATCTCCCGGCCCAGTCCGGAATCGCTCAGCAGCTCCTGCACGTCGAGGAGTCGGCATCCCTCGCCGTTGATCGCGTACTCGCTGGAGCCGTTGCGGAACAGCGTGCGGCTGATCGTCACTTCCGCGTACTCGATCGGCAGGGCACCGTCGGCATTGTCGATCGTGAGCTGTACCTCAGCACGACCGAGCGGGCCGCGCGTCGAGGTACCCGCGAAGATGACGTCTTCCATCTTGCCGCCGCGCAGTGTCTTCGCACCCTGCTCACCCATCACCCAGGCCAGCGCGTCCACGACGTTCGACTTGCCCGAGCCGTTCGGTCCGACGATGCAGGTGACGCCGGGTTCGAACACGAAGCTGGTCGGCTGCGCGAACGACTTGAACCCTTTGAGCGTCAGGCTCTTCAGATGCATGGGGGCGCCGCTCGTCCGGGGAGAATCACGCGGCTACGCTACCGGAATTCCGGGCCTGGAGCCTCATCCCGCGCGGACGGTGGGAGAACTCGGGAACCGCGCGACACGCCGAGGAGAACCGCAGGCGCTTGACGTCCGCCGCGCGGATTCGCTACCGTGTCCTCCGGATCGCCACACGAAAGGAGGTTACCGATGATTACGACTCAGCTCAACGCACAGGCCACTGGCCTCGCCGCGCCCGCGCATTTTGCGCCGCGCTTTGCGTTCTCGGTAACCGCCGGCGTCCGCATCAGCGCTCTCTCGTAGAACCGCACCCCGAGATCTCGGGCCCGTAGTGGGCCCTCTCCGGCCGGCTCTTCCGCGCCCCGTCTGCTGATCTGCACCGCAGATCACGACTTCCTCTCCGCGTATGGCGTCCACGCTCCGTGGCATCCGCCGACCCACGCTTCCTCCGCATCGTTCCCGACCGCTCCGCTGTCGGCGTGCGGTGCTTCCGCATCCATCACCACCATCCCTTTCGAAGGAACCATCGTGAACACCACGTTGCATCGCAGCGACATCCACCCGCCCGATACCGAGGACCGCGAGGTCCTCCAGATCCCCCGCCCCGACGAACTGCGCCGCTTGTCGCTCGCCGATCGTCTCTCGCTCCGGATCGGCCTCTGGCTCTTCCAGAGGGCGCAGCGCCCCCGACGTCCGCGTCGCGGCCTGCGCATCGATCCGGCAGACATGTTCCTGCTCGGTGAGCAGCGTCATCGTTCGGCAGCGGAATCTTACGCACTGCTGACGTATGACATGCAGCGCGGAATGCGTTGACGCCGCGATTCAGCGGTCGCCCTCCGCAGCACCGTCCCCCTCTGAGTGCGCCCGCCCGTGTAGTCCGCGGGCGGGCGCACACAGAGGTTCCGTCTCCTCGTGGCGCGAACGCCGCATCCCGTAGACACCCGGCCTCGATCATCACCCTGAGCACCTGCACGAAAGAAGCTGACATGAAGACCACCGAACCGACCATCACACCGCTGATCGTGCCGGTCTCCCTGGATGCCGACGACGCCGCGGAGTTCCGCGCGTACGGAGACCTCAACCGACTCGTGTGCGACGAGCAGGTGGGACTCCCCGATCTCGCCCCGGACGCCGCGCAGATGCTGCCGAACTGGCAGGACGACAGCGACGCGCTCGACCGTGGGTTCGTGGCACGGATCGATGACGAGATCGTCGGCATGGTGACGGTCACACTCGCCCAGGAGACCGAAGCCCATGCGGCCGAGATCGACCTGTTGGTTCCGCAAGCGCACTGGGGGCTCGGCGTCGAGGCCGATCTGCTCGACCGCGCCGAAGAAGAAGCACGCGCTCACGGGCGAACCGTCCTGCAGATCTGGAGTCTCCACCGTCCCGTGGAAGCCGACCGGATGCTCGTGCCTCGAACGGGATGGGGACGCATCCCCGCCACCCCGCTCTCCGAGCTCGCCGAGGACCACGGTTACTCGCTGGAACAGGTCGAGCGCAACAGTGAGTATGACCTGCACAGCGACGTCGGCCCGCTCCGTGATGCTCTGGCGGACGCGAGCGCGTTCGCCGGGCCGGACTACCGCATCGTCGAGTGGAACATGCCGACGCCTCCGGAGTGGCGGGACGGCTTCGCCGCCGTGCTCGCACGTCTTTCCACGGATGCCCCGAGCGGCGACATGGACTTCGCCGAGGAACACTGGGACGCCGACCGCGTCATCCGCCGCGAAGCGCGACTTCTCGGTGCGGGTCAGACGGTGTCCGTGGCCGCCGTGCAACATGTGCCGAGCGGCCAGCTCGTCGCCTACAACGAGTTGCTCATCGCCGCGGATCGCACCGGTGTCACCCATCAGTTCGGAACGTTGGTCAGCAAGGAGCACCGAGGGCACCGCCTCGGCACGATCGTGAAGTGCGCGAACCTGCTCCGATGGCGCGAGCTCATGCCTCTCTCGACCGTCGTCTCCACCTTCAACGCCGAGGAGAACCGACCGATGCTGAGCATCAACGAGGCGATCGGCTTCGTTCCCGTGTCGTACGCGGGCGCGTGGCAGAAGAAGATCTGAGGTACGCGCGGACCCGATCTCATTCTTCGGGATGACGTCGGGCCCGCGCGGTCATCCGCCGGGGCGACGACGGCGGATGATCGCTCAGCGAGGCTGGAACCATGAACATCCCCGTGATCGAAGCCCACGCCCTCATCAAGAACTTCGGGACGACCCGCGCTCTCGCCGGCGTCGACCTCGCGATCCATCGTGGCGAGGCCGTCGCGATCATGGGCGCCTCCGGATCGGGAAAGACCACGCTCCTCCACGTGCTGGCCGGGATCACCGCCCCCGATTCCGGCAGCGTACTGTTCCGCCCCACCGAGGGCGCCCCCATCGAGGTCACCGCGCTCGGCGAGTCCACGCGGTCGCGTCTGCGTCGCGAGAGGTTCGGCTTCGTCTTCCAGCAGGGGCTTCTCATTCCCGAGCTGACCGCCGTCGAGAACGTGGCTCTCGCATCCATGATCAACGGCGTCCGTCGTCAGGATGCCGTACAGCACGCAGCATCCTGGCTCGCGGCCCTCGGACTCGCCGGTATGGAGGAACGCCGCATCGGCGAGCTCTCCGGCGGTCAGGCACAACGCGTCGCGATCGCCCGAGCACAGGCCACCGGCGCAGAGCTCGTCTTCGCCGACGAACCGACCGGTGCGCTCGATTCGACCACCTCCTCCGAGGTGATGGACGCCCTGCTGTGGTCGACGACCGGGCAGGGGCGGACACTCGTCGTGGTCACACACGACCCGGAGGTGGCCGCCCGTTGCTCCCGTACGATCGCCGTGCGCGACGGACGTATCATCTCCTCGGCGGTGGCCGCGTGAATCGCAACGTGCTGGCGCTCCTCCTGCGTCCGGCGCCCGGACAGGCCAGCGTCCTCGCGTTGCCCGTCGTCGCGTTCGGGGTCGTGACCACATTGGTGCTCACGGTCATCGGGGGCGCACAGTCCTTCTGGGGATGGACCGATGAGTTCGCACCCTTGTACCAGGGGCTTGCAGCGATCGCTCTCGTTCTCCTGGTCGTGCCGCTGATGTCCCTCGGCGGGGCAGCGGCTCGTCTCTCCGCGCGTCGACGCGATGAACGGCTCTCCACCCTCCGCCTGCTCGGTGTGTCACCTGGCGGGGTGACGATCGCGACGGTCACGGAGTCCGTCCTCGTCGCGGCGGTCGGCGCCCTCGCCGGCGTCATCGCGCATGTCGCCATCAGTCCGCTCATCGGGCTCATCCCGTTCCGCGGGGAGCCGCTCGGGTTCGCGGCCGTGGTCCTCCCTCCGCTGCAGACCGTCATCGTCGTGGTCGCCGTGCTCGCGCTCGCAGCCACCAGCGCCGTCATCGGCCTTCGTCGTGTCGTCATCTCGCCGCTGGGCGTCCGTACGCGCACCGATGTGCCGAAGGTGCACTGGATTCGAGCCGTACTGGCAGCCGGAGCGATCGCCATCGCGTTCGCACTCATCAAGGTGTTCCCCTCGGTGGGCGGAGTCGTGATGACCATCGTCGTCCTCGCGGGACTGTTCGGTGCCGCACTCGGTGTGTTGAATCTCGTGGGACCGTGGGTGCTCAAGGTCGCGGCATCGCGTCAGCTGCGTCGCGCCGAGCGAGCCGAGCGGCTGCTGGCCGCACGCATCGTGCTGGACTCGCCCAAGGCAGCCTGGCGCCAGGTGGGTGGAATCGCCATGGCGAGCTTCATGGCCGTCTTCGCCGGCACCGGAGTGGCGCTGATGAGCATGATGAGCGATTCCGACGCCGCCGCTGCCGACATCGCGCTCGCCGACGACATCCGCACGGGACTCATCATCACGCTCATCGGCTCCTTCCTGATGGTCGCGGCGTCCGTCGGCGTCAATCAGGCCTCGGACGTTCTCGACCAGAGCGAACTGCACCGCAGCCTGCACCACCTCGGAATGCCGCTCGACACCGTGGACCGGGCACGACGACGCGCGATCATGTCGCCTCTGCTGGTGACGGCGATCGGGTCGGCACTGGTGGCAGCGCTCCTGGTGTTTCCGCTGGTCGGTATCGCGCTGATCACGGCTCCGGTCTCTCTGATGACCATCGCGCTCGTGGTCACCGTCGGGATCGGTGTGGTGTGGGCGACCACATGGGCCACCCGCCCGCTGCTCCAGCGCTCCTTCCAGACGGCGTGACCGCCACTCCGCACCTGCGGCGACTGACGGGCCGGGAGCCTGACGCACACAGCGTTCAGGCTCCCGGCCCGAGCACGCGACTTACTTCGGCAGCCGCTGGCACCGCGGGCAGAAGTGCGAACCGCGATTCATGAAGCTCTCCCGGATGATCGGCGTGCCACATCGCGGGCAGGGCTTTCCCTGCTGTCCGTAGGCATTGAGCGAGTGCGCGAAGTACCCGGCCTGGCCGTTCACATTCACGTACTGCGCATCGAAGCTGGTGCCGCCCTCCGCGAGCGCCTTCGCCAGTACGAGCCGCACCTCGTTCAGCAGTCGGCGCACCGCCTGTGTGGAGAGTCGGTCGGACGGTGTCTCCGGGTGGATGCGCGCCGCCCACAGCGACTCATCGGCATAGATGTTGCCGATCCCGCTCACGACGCCCTGGTCGAGGAGCACGCGCTTGATCGCGCTCCCCCGCCGTGCCAGCGCGGCGCGCAACGCACGATCGTCGAAAGCCGGATCCAGCGGATCGCGGGCGATGTGCGCGACCTGCGTCGGAATCGACGAACCGTCGTCATCCACCAGGGCATCGACCGCGAGCGACCCGAAGGTGCGCTGGTCGGCGAAAACGATCGCGAGTTCGCCGTGGACGGGATGCTCGATGCCGATGCGCACCCGCTCATGCCGCTCGGCACCGGCGTCCGGTGCGCGCAACAGCACCTGTCCGCTCATCCCGAGGTGCGCAATGAGCGC
The DNA here is from genome assembly GCF_000708345.1 of Microbacterium sp. Cr-K32. Taxonomy (NCBI): domain Bacteria; kingdom Bacillati; phylum Actinomycetota; class Actinomycetes; order Micrococcales; family Microbacteriaceae; genus Microbacterium; species Microbacterium sp. Cr-K32. The sequence goes on from NZ_JARD01000012.1 coordinate 276,714, forward strand.
GGAATCCTCATCGTCGAGCGGAAGCCAGAGGAACTTCCCCCGGCGAGAGGCTGCGGTGAAGGTCCGCCCCTCGAGACGAGCGACGAAATCGGCGGCGCCGGCGACGTGCCGCGTGAGCGCTCGCTCGTCGAACACGCTCACCGCGGTGATCAGAGATCCGACCGCGGCCGGGGCGAGGCCCGCCCGGACCACCTCGACCTCGGGAAGCTCAGGCACGCTCGCTGAGGGTGCGCCAGGCACTGAGAGCCGCGGCCATCTCGGCTGTCTTCTTGCTGCTGCCGGCACCGGTCATGCTCACGTCGCCTACGATGACGGTCGCCACGAAACGACGGTCGTGATCCGGGCCGCTCGCCTCCACCGAGTACTGCGGAGGCGTCGCACCGACGCGGGCCGCGAGTTCCTGCAGGCTGGTCTTCGGGTCCATCGCCGCGCCGTAGCGTTCCGGGTCGGCCAGCAGCGGTTTCGTCAGACGCAACACGAGTTCCGTGGCGGCCTCGGGACCTGCGGAAAGGTAGGTGGCTCCGATGACGGCTTCCATCGTGTCGGCGAGGATCGAGTCCTTGTCTCGGCCACCCGTCTGCTCTTCGCCGCGACCGAGCAGCAGATGACTGCCGAGGTCGATCCCTCGAGCGACCTCGGCGAGAGCGACCGTCGACACGACGCTCGCACGCCGCTTCGCCAGCTCGCCCTCATCGAGGTCGGGGTGCGTGGTGAAGAGCATGACGGTCACCGCCTGCCCGAGGACGGAGTCTCCGAGGAACTCCAGTCGCTCGTTGTGCGGGATGCCGCCGTGTTCGTACGCGTAGGAGCGGTGGGTCAGGGCCAACTCCAGAAGCTCCGCGTCGATATCGACGCGGAGCTTATCTGGGAGAGGCCTCGTCCCCCCGGGGACCTCCGTCACGGTACGCGACTCAGACGTCAGCGACCTTGCGGCCCTTGTACTCCAGGAAGAGCTCCGTGCCCTGTGAGTCGGTGACGACCTTCGCCTGGTGGGGACGGCTGTAGACGACCTGGCCGTTCTCGATCGTCTTGACGAGGGCGACGGGCGCCGCCTTCCACTGCGCGCGGCGCGAGCGGGTGTTCGAACGGGATACCTTGCGCTTCGGGGGGTTACCAGCCATGACTAGCTCTCTTCTTTCTCGGCGGCACGAGATTCTTCCGTGCCGTCTTGGTCTGTGATGTTCTGGAGCGCACTCCACCGAGGATCGATGGGAGCGGCCTGCTCCGTTCCGGTGCTCACGGTCAGTCGTTCACCCGTTTTCGGGTCGAGACCCGGGCAATCCGGCTGACACACCGGCTGAAAAGGAAGTGCCAGTACGGCCGCATCCCTGACGAGAGTTTCAAGATCCACGTGGTCGTCTTGAACCTCGAAGTCAGTTTCTTCCTCACCAGGATACGCGAAAAGCTCCTGGAACTCGACTTCGACGGGCCGAGTGATGTCGATGAGGCATCTTCCGCACACACCGACGTACTCGGCGTCAGCGGTTCCCGACACGAGGATGCCCTCGTGGACGGACTCCAGCCGGACGTCGAGATCGAGTTCGGATCCCGCCTCGTAGGACACGATCCCCTCACCCCAGGCTTCGGAGAGAGCGACGGTGAACTCGTGTTCGCGCATCTCTCCCGGGCGCCGGACGATGTCGCGGACGGGGAGGACAAAAGGGCCGTTCATTCGAGAGCGCACCGTTCCATGCTACCGGCCGACGCGAGCGGTCGCCCTGACCGCGCGCTCAGGGAAGGGACTCAGATACCGCGGGAACCGGTGTCGAGGAAATCTGCCACCGCTGCGGGAACGAACGGGGTCACGTCGCCGCCGAGGGAAGCCACCTGGCGAACGAGCGAACTCGACACCATCGCGTGCGACGGGTCGGGCAGAAGGAACACCGTCTCGATACCGGCGAGGTGCCTGTTGACGATCGCCATCGGGGACTCGTACGCGACATCGATCTGCGAGCGGATACCCTTCACCAGCACCCCGGCATCGACATCGCGGGCGTAGTCGACGAGGAGGCCCATGCTCCACGAACCGATCACGATGTTGCCCTGCATGCCGTCATCCGCGATCGACTTCTCCAGCAGGGAGAGCCGCTGCGCGATCGGCAGCATCGCCTCTTTGCCCGGGTTGTGCACGACGAGCACATGCAGTTCGTCGTAAAGGGCGGCCGCACGCCGGATCACATCGAGGTGACCCAGGGTCGGCGGATCGAAGGAACCCGGGACGACGGCGATCCGGCTGCTCATGTTTCCAGCCTAGGGCACGCCGGTTCCGGTTCAGTTCTTCGCCAGCGCCGCTCGATCCTCGTCGCTCACACGTCGTCCGATCGCCTCGCGCAGGCCCGGGTGGTCGGCCAGATCCGGATCGACGGAGAGGATGCCCTCCGCCACCTCGCGCGCACGCGTGATGAGGCCGGCATCCTTGACGACGCGGAGGAGTTTCAGAGAAGAGCGCACACCCGCCTGTGCGGCGCCGAGCACATCGCCCTCCCCGCGCAGCTCCAGATCGACCTCCGCCAGGGCGAACCCGTCCAGCGTGGCGGCGACCGCGTCGACGCGGTCACGGGCGAGCGACCCGGCCTCGGCCTCGGTGACGAGCAGGCAGAGCCCGGGAACACCCCCTCGACCGACGCGCCCTCGAAGCTGGTGCAGCTGCGAGACGCCGAAACGATCGGCATCGAGAACGATCATCGTGGAGGCGTTGGGCACGTCGACGCCGACCTCGATCACCGTGGTGGCGAGCAGCAGATCGATGTCTCCCCGGGCGAACGACTGCATCACCGCGTCCTTCTCGTCCGACGGCATACGACCGTGCAGAACGGCGCGGCGCAATCCGCCCAGAGTGGGATGGGTGGCGAGGGCTTCGTCGAGCTGTACGACGCCCCATCGCGGCCCGGAGGCCCCTTCCGGAGCGAGCGACGGCTGCTCCCCCGCCTCCGTCGTCTTCTTGGTGGTGTCGATCGCTGCACAGACGGCGAAGACCTGTCGTCCCTGAGCGATCTCCTCCGCAGCGCGCTCCCAGACACGGTTGAACCACCCCGGGTGCTCAGCGAGCGGCGCCACGAACGACTCGATACCCGCGCGGCCGGCCGGCATGGTGCGGATGACCGAGGTGTCGAGGTCGCCGAAGACCGTCATCGCGACCGTCCGCGGAATCGGCGTCGCGGTCAGCACGAGGGCATGCGGGCTCGACCCCTTCGCCCGCAGAGCCTCGCGCTGCTCGACACCGAACCGGTGCTGCTCGTCGACCACGACCAGGCCGAGGTCGGCGAACGTGGTCTTCTCCCCCAGCAGCGCGTGTGTTCCGACGACGATCAGCGCCTGACCGGAAGCAACCCGCAGAGCAGCCTTGCGACGCTCCGCCGCCGGCATCTGACCGGTCAACAGCGTCGGCATCAGCTGGGGCGCGAGATCGGGCCCCAGCATCTTCGCGATGGAACGCAGGTGCTGACCCGCCAGCACCTCTGTCGGAGCGATCAGCGCCGCCTGCCCGCCGCTCTCGGCGACCTGCAGCATCGCGCGGAGAGCCACGAGGGTCTTACCCGAACCGACCTCTCCCTGGACGAGCCGGTTCATCGGCCAGGCACCCACGAGATCCTCGGCGATCTGGTGTCCCACCGTCTCCTGATCGGGCGTGAGCGTGTACGGGAGGCTCGCGTCGAAGCGTTCGAGCAGTCCGCCGGCACTCGCAGGCCGTGAGGTGGCGGAGAGGGCACGGATCGCATCGCGCTGCTGGAGCAGCGCGGTCTGCAAGGTGAGCGCCTCGTGCATGCGCAGGGTTCGCACGGCGGGATCGATGTCGTTGCGAGTACGGGGACGGTGCACAAGCTCCAGGGCCTCGCGGGCGGTGAGCAGCTCTTCTCGTTCCCGGATCTCCGCCGTCAACGGGTCCGGCGCGTCGGAGAGATCATCCAGCACGCGTCCGATGAGTCGAGCGATCTGCCAGGTCTGGATCGCCGAGGTAGCCGGGTAGATCGGGATCGGGACGGCGGCCCGCGCATCCGCACTGCGTCGGGCCGAGTCCTCGTCGTCGAACAGCTCGTATTCGGGGTGCGCGAACTGCGTCACACCGTTGAACTCGCCGACCTTTCCCGAGAACACGCCCCTTCGACCCACCGCCAGATCCTTCGATCGCCACTCGGCAGCACCGACGTTCTTCGCGAAGAACGTCAACGACATGCGTCCGATGCCGTCACCGATCACGACATCGACCATGGCTCCCGGACGATTGCGCATGCGACGGAAGCTGGACGACAGCACCTCCGCGACGATGGTCACCGTCTCGCCGAGGGGGAGGTCGCGGATCGGAGTCAGCTCGCCCGGATCGGCGTAGCGCCGAGGATAGTGCGCGAGAAGGTCACCGACGCTCTTCATGCCGAAGGCGCGACCGAGCGTCTTGGCAGACGCCGCACCGAGCGCATCCTCCAACGAGGAATCGAGCGTGAGCGACATGTTCCGAGTCTAGGGAACGCGACGGACACGGCAGACATCCCGCCTGTCGTATCGTGAACGGGTGACGAGGATCATCGCAGGCAGCGCCAGAGGGGCCCGACTCGAGGTGCCGGGCTCGGGCACACGGCCCACGAGCGATCGGGTGCGCGAGTCGTTGTTCGGCGCGCTGGAATCACTGAGCGCGATCGCCGGGGCGCGGGTCCTCGATCTCTACGCCGGATCGGGAGCCCTGGGCTTGGAGTCGCTCAGCCGCGGAGCCGCGAGTGCCGAGTTCGTGGAGCGCGGACGCCCGGCCGCCGCCATCGTCCGACGAAACGCCGGCGTGGTCGCGAAGGCCGGCAGTCTCCCGCTCGGTCGTGTGCACGAGAGCACGGTGCATGCGTTCCTGCAGCGCGCGACGGGACCCTTCGACCTCGTCTTCACCGATCCGCCGTACGACCTCGATGACGTCGCCATGACCGCCGATCTCGTCGCCCTCGCTCCACTCCTGTCGTCGGATGCCGTTGTCGTCGTGGAACGGGCGCGCCGCTCGACGCCCCCGGACTTCGGCGCGGCGAACCTGGCGCAGTTCCGGGAGAAGACCTACGGCGACACCACCATCTGGTGGGCCGAGCCCGCTGCCGACGAGGACGACGAGCCGGTCGATCAGCCTGCGACCGAGTCCCAGTCCCGATAGGGGTCCCACCCACTGAGGTCGACGGGAAGGTCATCGCAGAGCAGATCTTCCGGTCCGGCAGCACGAACGGCGCCGATGACGCGGAACCCGGGCGGGAGCACACCCTCGGGGAATGCGGCGAGCAGGGCGTGATCCTCCCCTCCGGCGATCGCGCGCTCAGGATCGTCCCCGAGAAGATCTCGTTCCAGTGCGATCGTGACGCCGGAAGCCGCGGCCATCCGTCGCGCATCGAGGGCGAGTCCGTCGGACACGTCCATCATCGCCGTCGCCCCCGCCGTCGCGGCGACTGCGCCGAGGCCGATCGGGGGCGCGGGCCGCAGTTGCGCCGTCACCGCCACGCGCTCTCCGGCGGCGAGCTTCGCGGCATCGACAGCCACCGGCACGTCGCCGTCTCGGAATCGACCGAACAGCACCGCGAGTCCACGTGCGGCATGACCGAGTTCACCGGCGACCGCGACGACATCTCCGGGGCGCGCACCGCTCCTGGTCACGGCAGTGCGTCCCTCGAGGTCGCCCAGCGCCGTCACCGCCACGGTCAGCACATCCGACACCGTCAGGTCGCCGCCGACCACGGCGCAGCCGGGGGCGAGCGCGGCACACGCATCGCGGAAGCCGTCGGCGAGCCGCTCCACGAAAGAGAGCCGCAGGTCGCGCGGCACCGCGAGAGCGACCAGCAGCGCGGTCGGGCGCGCCCCCATCGCCGCGACATCCGCGAGGTTCACCGCTGCGGCCTTCCAGCCGAGGTCGTACCCGCTCGACCATGCGAGCCGGAAGTCCGGGCCGTGCACGAGCGTGTCCGTCGTCGCGACCACGGAACCCGACGGCGTGGCGATCACCGCCGCATCGTCTCCCGGCCCGATGAGCGTGTGGGCCCCCGTCGGCGTCCGTGTCAGGATCGCCTGCAGGATGCGCCCTTCGGAGAGATCTCCCAGGCGCGGATCGTCGGCTTCGTGTCGGGAGGGCATGCTGTCAAAGGTAGCCTGGAAGCATGCCCCGTTCCCGTCGCCTCGCTGTCCTCGCCGGGGCAGTGACCCTCACCGCGGTGCTCGCCGGCTGCTCGACCACCGTGCACCTCGAGCCTGCAGCCGATGCGAACAATCCGGCGTGTGCGAACGTCTCGGTGCTGCTGCCGGAGTCCGTCGGCGGACTCGATCGTGTCTTCACCGACGCGCAGGCGACCGGTGCCTGGGGCGACCCCACAGTCGTGCTGCGGTGCGGTGTCGAACCCCCTGCGCCGTCGGCCCTGGTGTGCACGACCCTCGGCGGCGTCGACTGGCTCGTGCTCGACCAGGAAGAGGACCGTCAGCGCCTCGTCACCTTCGGTCGCGACCCCGCGGTGGAAGTGACGATCCGCCGTGGCGAACAGATCGACTTCCAGGCGATCGTCGACAAGATCTCGGCGAGCATCCAGTCCGGGCTCCAGCCGGCGACCGGACAGTGCACGGACCGCGTCGAGTTCCCCGCGGGCTGACCGCCCCCGGGGAACTCCGATCTCAGCGGCGCAGGCCCGCTTCGATGAGCTCGGTGATGAGATCGCCGTAGCTCAGGCCCGATGCGACCCAGCACTTGGGGAACATCGAGATCGGGGTGAATCCCGGCATCGTGTTGAGCTCGTTGACCACGAGTTCACCCGACGGCGTCAGGAACATGTCGACACGAGCGAGGCCTCGTCCGTCGACAGCCTCGAACGCGCGGACGCCGATCTCCTGGATCGCTGCGCACTCCGCATCCGTCACCTCGGCCGGACACACGACGTCCACGCCGTCACCGCCCAGGTACTTGCCCTCGAAATCGTAGAAGCCCCGCGACGTCAAGACGATCTCGCCGGGCAGCGAAGCCTTGACTCCGTCAGCGGTCTCGAGCACCGCCACCTCGATCTCGCGCCCGCTCACCCCGGTTTCGATCAGGACCTTGTCGTCTTCGGCGAACGCCACCGCCAGAGCCGCGTCGAGCTCGTCGGCGGTCTCGACCTTGGACACTCCGACGCTCGAGCCCGCACGGGCGGGCTTCACGAACACCGGGAGGCCGAGTTCCGCAGCACGCGCACGCACGTCTGCGGCACTGCGGTCCCAGTCCTTTCGGCGCACCGTCACCCACGGCGCGACCGCGATGCCGGATGCCTCGAGCGCGATCTTCATGAAGTGCTTGTCCATGCACAGAGCGGAATCGAGGACACCGCCTCCGGCGTAGGGGACCTCGAGGGTGTCGAAGTAGCCCTGGATCGTGCCATCCTCCCCGTGGGGTCCGTGCAGGATGGGCAGGACGACGTCGATCTCCCCCAGCCCCTCGACGGTGCCATCGGCGTGCACGACCCGCAACGTGCGGTCGCCACCGGGCTCCGGCCACAGCACCCGAGTGCCGTTGTCGACGACTTCGGGGAGGTGCGCGGCATCGAGCGGGAACTTCGCCGGATCGTCGTCCTCGAGGACGAACGCTCCTTCACGGGTGATCCCGACGGGGATCACGGCGTAGCGGTCGCGGTCAATCGCGCCCAGCACGCCCCCCGCCGTTGCGGAGCTGATCGAATGCTCGCTGGAGCGCCCGCCGAAGAGCACCACCACCGTCTGCTTGTCCATGGTTGGTCCTCTCACCCTGCGGGGTGTCGTCGTCCGTCGTCAGATGGGGTGCGATGTCTCGCGGATCCATCTTGCCGTCGAGCACCATCTTCACCTGCTCGACGATGGGCATGTCGACCTCGGCTTCGCGAGCGAGCTGCAGGATGGGCGCGACGGAGGCGAGTCCCTCGGCTGTCTGCTGCATCTGCTTCACGACGTCCTGGAAGCTGTATCCCTGACCGAGCAGTCGCCCGGCGGTATTGTTGCGGCTCAGTGGCGACTGGCACGTGGCGATGAGGTCGCCCAGACCGGCGAGGCCCTGAAGCGTCTCCGGGTGCGCGCCGTTCGCGACCGCGAAGTCGGTCATCTCGACCAGTCCACGGGTGATGATCGACGCCTTGGTGTTCTCGCCGTAGCCGACACCGTCCACGATGCCGATGGCCACGGCGATCAGGTTCTTGAGGACGCCACCGAACTCGGTACCGATCACATCGGTGTTCACGAAGGTACGGAAGTAGCTGTTGCGGGCCGCGCGTGCGACGATCTCCGCCGTCTCCTGGCTGCGTGAGGAGATGACGGCGGCGGTCGGCTGCTCCCGGGCGATCTCGAGGGCGAGGTTCGGCCCCGAAGCCACCGCGATGCGATCGGGGTCACACCGCAGCTCCTGCTGGATCACCTGGCTCATGCGCAATCCGGTGCCGCGTTCGACACCCTTCATGAGGCTGATGATCTTCGCGTCGCTGTCCGCGATCAGCGGCCGCAGAGCTTTCAGGTTCTCGCGCAGCGACTGACTCGGTACGGAGAGATAGACCTGGTCCACCCCCTCCAGCGCGGTCGCGAGCTCGTGGGTCGCCGCCATCGTGCGGGGAAGGTTGATCCCTGGCAGGTAGCGCGAATTGCGCTTGGCCTCGTTGATCTCCTGGGCGAGTTCGGCACGACGCGCCCACATCGTCACCTGGGCGCCCCCGTCAGCGAGGATCTTGCCGAAGGTGGTCCCCCAGCTGCCCGAGCCGATGACGGTGGCCCGTGGGCCTGCTGCAACGGTTCTCTTAGGAGTCAAGGCGCCCGGTCTCCTTCTGCCCATGGCTCGCGGGGTTCCACCGCTCCGCCGGTGCCTTCTCGTCCCGCAGCTCCTCGAGGAGCGCGGTGATCGCGTTCATGAGTCGATTGGTGGCCTCGGTGAGGGCCGCCGGCTCTCCGGCACGCTCGCGCAGATCGGAGACGTCGACCGGATCGCCGATGAGCACCTGGACCGGCTTGCGCAGCGGCCAGAGGCTCAGACCCTTCTGGTAGCGCCCCATGATCGCCTGGGTGCCCCACTGGGCCATCGGGATCAGCGGGATGCCATCGGCGAGGGCCAGGCGTACCGCACCCGACTTGCCGCGCATCGGCCACAGGTCGGGATCACGCGTGAGCGTGCCCTCCGGGTAGACGATCACGCCGCGGCCGTGCTCGACGAGCTCCTCCGACTGCTTCATCGTCTGCCGTGCGGAGGCAGCGGACGAGGTGCGCGCGACCGGGATCATCCCGGTGCGGTGCAGGAACCAGCCCAGCACCGGGACCGAGAAGAGGCTCTCCTTCGCCATGAACCGCGGCGCGCGACCGGAGCGCCACACGGCGACGGCGACGATGAGCGGATCGAACTCGGAGTAGTGGTTCGGCGCCAGGACGTACGACCCCTCCTGGGGCAGCTTCTCGGCCCCGCGGACACGGATCTTCGCGATCAGAGAGACCGGCGGGATGATCAGCGCCGCGAGCGGCCAGAAGATGCTCGGACGCTTCGTCTCCGATGATCGGGACGTCACCGCGGTCACCGGATGACGTCGAAGTCGGCGCCGAGCGCGTCGAGCTTGGCGAGGAACTTCTCGTAGCCGCGGCTGAGGATGTCGACACCCGACACCTTCGATTCGCCGGTGGCCGTCAGTGCCGCGATCACATGGCTGTAGCCGCCGCGGAGATCGGGAACCACGATGTCCGCGCCATGCAGAGGCGTCGGGCCGGTGATGACTGCCGCCTGCTCCAGGTCCCGCCGCGGAACGCGGCGCGGGCCGTCCTGGAGACCACGGGGGTGCACGACGATGTCGGCCCCCATCTTGACCAGGGCATCGGTGAACCCCATCCGATTCTCGTACACGGTCTCGTGCACGACGGAGCGGCCGTGTGCCTGCGTGAGAGCGACGACGAGCGGCTGCTGCCAGTCGGTCATGAAGCCGGGGTGCACGTCGGTCTCGATCACGACGGGCTTGATGTCGCCGTCGCGACGGAAGAGGATGCCGTCTTCCTGGATGTCGAACCAGCCGCCCGCCTTGCGGAAGACGTTGAGGAACGTGAGCATCTCCTGCTGCTTGGCGCCGCCGACGAAGATCTCGCCGTCGGTGGCCAGCGCCGCGGATGCCCACGATGCCGCCTCGTTGCGGTCGAAGATCGACCTGTGGTCGTATCCGCGGAGCTTCTCGACGCCCTCGATCACGATGACGCGGTTCGGCTCGTACGAGATGATGGCGCCCATCTTCTGCAGCACGGCGATCAGGTCCATGATCTCGGGCTCGATGGCCGCGTTGCGCAGCTCCGTCACGCCTTCGGCGCGGACGGCGGTGAGCAGCACCTGCTCCGTGGCACCGACGCTCGGGTACGGAAGGTGGATGTTGGCGCCGTGCAGACGGCTTCCCCCCGTCGAGAGGCGGATGCCGCTGGGCAGCTTCTCGACGATCGCGCCGAACTTACGCAGAGCGTCCAGATGGAAGTCGATGGGACGATCCCCGATGCGGCATCCACCCAAGTCGGGGATGAACGCCTGACCGAGACGGTGAAGCAGCGGTCCGCAGAAGAGGATCGGGATACGCGAGGCTCCCGCGTGGGCGTCGATCTCCTCGAAGTGCGCCGACTCCACATCGCTCGGGTCGAACACGAGCGAACCGGGCTCATCGCCCTCGGATACGCGAACGCCGTGCACCTCGAGCAGCGACCGCACGACGGCGACGTCACTGATCGCCGGCACGTCGCGCAGAGTGCTCACGGTCTCGCCCAGGAGCGAGGCGACCATGGCCTTCGTCGCCAGGTTCTTCGCGCCCTTGACATCGACACGGCCGCGAAGCGGACGTCCGCCTCGGATGGCGAGGACGTCTCCGGTGAGGGCAGGGACTCCGTCCGGAAGAGCGTCGCGCACAGGTGTCGTCATTCGGAGCCTCACTTCATTCACGGATTTCGGGGGCGGGTTGCCCCTGGCTCCCCCGCCCCCACCGTCTTACTGAACGGGAAGGGTTCGGGGCCGCCACGACTCGCGACGGGCCTCGAACTGCGCGATCTTGTCTTCGTTGCGCAGCGTGAGCCCGATGTCATCGAGCCCTTCGAGGAGCCGCCATCTAGTGTAATCGTCGATACCGATGTCGGCCTGGACGTCGCCGATGGACGCGGTGCGCGCCTCGAGGTCGACGGTCATCTGGACCCCGGGATTCCGGTCGATCTCAGCCCAGAACCGCTCGAGATCCTCTTCCGAGATCGTCGCGGCGAGCAGACCCTGCTTGCCCGAATTGCCCCGGAAGATGTCGGCGAAGCGCGGGCTGAGCACGACTTTGAAGCCGAAGTCCCGGAGCGCCCAGACCGCGTGCTCGCGGCTGGATCCGGTGCCGAAGTCGGGTCCGGCGAGAAGCACCGATGCCCCCTGGAAAGGCGCCTGGTTGAGAACGAAATCGGGATCCTGACGCCATCCGTGGAACAGAGCGTCCTCGAAACCGGTCTTCGTGACCCGCTTGAGGAAGACGGCGGGGATGATCTGATCGGTGTCGACGTTCGAGCGCTTCAGAGGCGCCGCGATACCCGTGTGAGTGGTGAACTTCTCCATGATTCAGAACCCTTCCGTGAGGTCGCTCGGGCTGGACAGGGTGCCACGGATCGCGGTGGCTGCGGCGACGAGCGGCGAGACGAGGTGCGTGCGCCCTCCCTTGCCCTGCCGGCCCTCGAAGTTCCGGTTGGAGGTGGACGCACAGCGCTCCCCCGGAGCCAGCTGATCGGGGTTCATCCCGAGGCACATCGAGCATCCGGCGAAGCGCCACTCCGCCCCGAAGTCCTTGATGACCTTGTCGAGGCCCTCCGCCTCGGCCTCCAGCCGCACCCTGGCGGATCCGGGGACGACCATGACCCGCACCCCGTCGGCCTTCTTCTTGCCCTCGATGATCGAGGCGAACGCACGCAGGTCCTCGATACGGCTGTTGGTGCACGACCCCATGAAGACCGCGTCGACCGGCACCTCCTTGAGCGGTGTCCCCGGAGTCAGATCCATGTACTCCAGCGCACGCTCGGCGGCGGCGCGCTCGTTCGGATCGTCGATCTCGGCCGGGTCGGGCACCGAGGCCGAGAGCGAGCTGCCCTGACCGGGGTTCGTGCCCCACGTCACGAAGGGCTCGAGCTGGTCGGCGTCGATGAACACCTCGGCGTCGAACGTCGCGCCGTCGTCGGTCGGCAGCGTGCGCCAGTACGCGACGGCCTCTTCCCAGTCCTGTCCCTTCGGCGCATGCGGGCGGCCTTCGAGGTATGCGAACGTCGTCTCGTCGGGAGCGACCATGCCGGCGCGGGCCCCCGCCTCGATGGACATGTTGCAGATGGTCATCCGGCCCTCCATCGACAGGGCGCGGATGGCGCTGCCGCGGTACTCGAGCACGTACCCCTGACCGCCGCCGGTGCCGATCTTCGCGATGACCGCGAGGATGATGTCCTTGGCCGTGACACCGGGGCGGAGCGTCCCCTCGACGTTGATCGCCATCGTCTTGAACGGCTTGAGCGGGAGCGTCTGGGTCGCCATGACATGCTCGACCTCGCTCGTGCCGATGCCGAACGCCATCGCGCCGAATGCGCCGTGGGTCGACGTGTGCGAATCGCCGCACACCACCGTGATGCCGGGCATCGTCAGCCCGAGCTGAGGACCCACCACGTGCACGATGCCCTGTTCGGCATCGCCCAGCGAGTGCAGACGCACCCCGAACTCGGCCGCGTTGCGGCGCAGCGTCTCGATCTGCGTACGGCTGGTGAGATCGGCGATCGGCTTGTCGATCTCCCACGTCGGGGTGTTGTGATCCTCGGTGGCGATCGTGAGATCGAGACGGCGCAGCGGGCGGTCTTCGCTGCGCAGTCCGTCGAAGGCTTGCGGGCTGGTGACCTCGTGCACCAGATGCAGGTCGATGTAGATGAGATCCGGCTCGCCGTTCTCACCCTTCACGACGAGATGGTCGTCCCAGACCTTCTCTGCGAGAGTTCTGCGGCGTGCGGAATCGGCACCGTTTGCGGGGGTGGTCATTGCGTGTCTCCTGTGGCTGGCGGTTCGGCCCACGATGGACTCCGCGACGAGGAGGGGCTCAGAACGAGGTCTCGTCGCGGCGCCTAAGAAGAAGGAGGACGGCCCGCATGACGTCAGATTACCACCGCTGGGACATGCTCCTCCCCGTCATGACACTCTGTTGAGCACCCCGACCGACCGAGAGGCACCGCATGACCGTCGACTCCGCCCGCTTCGCCACACGCGCGGTCCATGCGGCGAGAACCCGCGAGACTGCGGCGTCGCGCGCGACGCCGATCTACCTGACGGCGGGCTTCGAGTTCGACGACTTCGATCACGCAGCCGATCATTTCCGCACAGGGACAGGCTTCGGATACACGCGCACCGGGAACCCCACGGTGCGCGCGGTGGAACGGCAACTGGCCGCCCTCGAATCGGGAGCGGACGCCGTGCTCGTCGCCAGCGGCCAGGCGGCGGTCGCCACTGCCCTGCTGACCGTCGCGGGCGCCGGCGATCACATCGTGTCGTCGACGCACATCTACGAAGGCACCAGAGGCCTGTTCCTCGACAACCTTGCGCGGCTCGACATCGAGACGACGTTCGTCGACGACATCGCCGATCCGGAGGCCTGGCGCTCGGCGATACGCCCGAACACCCGTGCGCTGTTCGCCGAATCGCTCGCCAACGCGCGCAACGACGTGCTCGACATCCGCACCGTCAGCGGCATCGGCGACGAGCACGCCATCCCGCTCATCGTGGACAACACGCTGGCCACGCCTGCGTTGCTGCGGCCTCTCGAGCACGGAGCTGCGATCGTGGTCCACTCCGCGTCGAAGTTCCTCGCCGGTCACGGCTCCGTGCTCGGTGGCGTGCTCGTCGACGACGGACGCTTCGACGCCGAGCTGGCGGGCCACAACGCCCCCCACCTCGTACTTCCCGGTCGGGGCGAGACGCCCAGTGTCTTCGCGCGACACGGCGGTCGTGCCCGCATCGCGTACGCCAGGGAGTCGGTGGCTCCGCGCTTCGGCGCCTCTCCCTCGCCGCTCAACGCCTTCCTGATCGGACAGGGCGTGGAGACGCTCGGACTCCGGGTCGAGCGTCAGTCCCGCAATGCTCTGCAGATCGCCCGGTGGCTGGAGCAGCACGAGGCCATCGAGAGCGTGGACTACGTCGGACTCCCCTCCCACCCCGACCACGCGCTCGGGAAGCGCTACCTCGACGGCGGTTCCGGCTCGATCTTCACCTTCACCCTTCGGGGCGGACTTCCCGCAGCGCGCCGCTTCGTCGAGGATGTCCAGGTCTTCACCCACATGACCCACATCGGAGACGTCCGTTCCCTGGTGCTGCATCCGGGGACAACGAGTCATGCGCAGCGCACCGACGAAGAACGCGAGATCCTCGGCGTCGGACCGGGCACCCTCCGCCTGTCGATCGGCATCGAGGACGTCGACGATCTTCTCTCCGACCTGTCTCGCGTGCTCCAGGGTGTGCGGGAGACGGTGGCATGACCCGCCCTCAGCACTTCGGCTGGTTCCTCGCCCGTGGCTTCGGCCCGCAGGGTTGGGGGTATCCGTCGCTCGACTGGGACTACGACTGGACGCGTCCCGAGATCTATCAGGAAGCCGCGCGGACGCTCGAACAGGCCGGGTTCGATCTGGTCATCATCGAGGACGCACCATCTCTGGGATCGCCTTCGACGATCGACCTGCGGGTGCGGCACGCTTTCGGCGGGCCGAAGCATGATCCGCTCCTCCTCGCGCCGTACCTCTTCCAGGCGACCAGGCATCTCGGCGTGGTCCCGACGGTGAATCCCGCCGCCTCCCTCCCCTACACGGCGGCGCGGCAGTTCGCGACCTTGCAGCACCTCAGCGGTCACCGGCTCGGACTCAACGTCGTCACCGACACCGGCAGCGCCCGCCACTTCTCCGACGCGACGCAGCTGGGACACGACGAAGCGTACGACCGCGCCGAGGAATGGCTCACCGGCATCCGCTCGCTCTGGCGCAGCTGGGATGACGGGGCCCTCGTCGCCGACCGCGAGACCGATGTCTTCGCCGATGGCACGCGGTTGCGGGCCGTCACGCACCGGGGCGAATACTTCGCGTTCGACGGACCGCTGAACGCCGTGCCGTTCACCGAGGGGGAACCCGCGATCGTCTCACCCGGGGGCTCGGGTCGAGGACTCGGCTTCGCCGGCGCGAACTCCGACGTACAGCTGGCGCTCGCCCCGCTGCACGAGAAGTCCGTGCGCGACTACCGCGCCAAGGTGCACGAGGCGGCGGTCGCGAAAGGCCGACGTCCGGACGACATCAAGATCCTCTTCGCCATCCAGCCCGTGATCACGTCGTCGAGCGACGAAGCCGATCGCATCGTCGCGGCCTCTACGCACCCCGACGACGCCGCGCTCGTGCAGATCGCCCGCAAGCAGTCGAGTGATCTCGAGACCGACCTGACGTCACTCGACCTCGACCGGCCGCTCGACCTCTCGATCTTCGGCGCCCATGTCTCGCGGGGCAGCATCCAGCGCCTGATCGGCGACCGCGGGGAGGACGCCCCGCTGCGTGCGCATCTGAGCGCGCTCGCCCGCGCCGGTCGCCTCAAGGATCGCACCGGATTCGTCGGCACCGCTGAGGAGTTCGCAGACCTGATCGACGAGCTCGGCGACTGGGGCAACGACGGCGTGCTGCTGTGGGGCGACTTCCACCCCGTGACGCTGCACCGGACGCTCGATGAGCTCGTACCCGTTCTGCGCCGCCGCGGGATCCTCCGACGCGAATACGCAGAGGGTGGCCTGCAGGCGAACCTGCGCGCGTTCTGATCGGCGGTCACCAGCCCAGGGAACCGGGATCGCCCTTGAAAGGGCCGACGACGGACGAGGTGACCCAGCCGCCGTAGAACCCACCCGGCTGTGGCGTCGCGATCTCGTCGCCCACCGTGCACTCGTCCATCGGGGCCGCGTACACGGCGATCCGATCGGTCAGCGCCTCGAATCCCGGTGTCGGATTCGGATAGTTCCAGGCGGCGCCCCGGCGCACGGTGCCGCCGTTGCGCACGTCGAAGTAGCGGGCCGCGCCCTTGAACTCGCAGAACGATGCGCCATCGGCCTCGACCAGTGCACCGGGGACGAAGTCGGCGATCGGAAGGTAATACACGGGAGGGTGGCTCGTCTCCAGCACGCGCACCGCACGACGGGTATCGGCGATCAGGTCTCCGCCGAGGCGGATCGTGACGCGCTCCGTGACCGGCTCGACGCGCGGGGGCCTCGGGTAGTCCCAGACGGATTCCTGTCCGGCGGCGGGGGCGATGGGGCGAGGTCGACGCATCTGTTCACTTTACGTCTCTCGGTGTTGACTGGTGCCGTGACCGTCATCCCGATGTTCCCCCTCGGCTCCGTGCATTTCCCGCATACGCCGCTCCCCCTCCGCGTGTTCGAGCCGCGCTACCTCACGATGATCGGCCGGCTCCTGGATGAGGAGGACCCTCGATTCGGGGTCGTTCTCATCGAACGCGGTCACGAGGTCGGCGGGGGTGATCGGCGCAGTCCTATCGGGACGATGGCCCGGCTGGTGAACGTATCCGCCGGTGCGGATGCGTTGCTCGCCGTAGCCGTCGGCACCGACCGCTTCACGGTCGAGGAGTGGCTCGATGACGACCCCTTCCCCCGCGCCGAGGTGACGTCGCTGTCCGCGCTCGAATGGAACGACGAGCTCACTCCGCTCCGCACTGAAGCCGAGGCGATCGTGCGCCGCACTCTCGCACGCGCCCCCGGAGCGCAGTGGGACGCCGACACCGAGATCTCGGACGAGCCGGTCGCCGCGGCCTGGCAGCTCGCGGCGATCGCTCCCCTGGGCGAGTACGACAGATATGCACTGCTGAACTCCACCACGATGGGTGGGCTGCTTCGTCAGATCATCGACCTCACCCTAGACGCCGAGCTTCTGTGGTCACGCGGATGAGAGGAGAGGCGTCCGCTGGCGAGCGTGCCGCCGCCGGCGTCACTCCACGGTCGTGGATCGCCTCGCCACGCGCTTCTCACGGGACGACGCGATCAGGCTTGCGACCGTCGCGATGGTCATCGAGGCCAGGATCACGCCGAGCGAGACCATGTTGCTGATGTCGGGCACCCACTCGACGTGCTCGCCGCCGTTGATGAACGGCAGTTCGTTGACGTGCAGGGCGTGCAGGATCAGCTTGATGCCGATGAAACCGAGGATGACGGCGATGCCGTAGTGCAGGTAGCGCAACCGGTCGAGCAGGTCGCCGAGCAGGAAGTAGAGCTGGCGGAGCCCCATCAGCGCGAAGATGTTAGCGGCGAAGACGAGGAAGCCGTTCGTGGTGATCTCGAAGATCGCGGGGATGGAGTCGATCGCGAAGATCAGATCGGTCACGCCGATGGTGATGAAGACGATGACCATCGGCGTCCACATGCGCTTGCCGTCCACCGTGGTGCGGATCTTCGAGCCGTCGTAGGTCTCGCTGATGTCCACCCGGCGACGCAGCAGCCGCACGATGAAGTTCTCACGCTGCACCTCGCCCTCGTGGTCGCCGTCCGGCATGGCCTGGCGGATCGCGGTCCAGATGAGGAAGGCGCCGAAGATGTAGAAGATCGGCGAGAAGTTCTCGACGATCGCGACGCCGGCGAGGATGAAGAGCCCTCGCAGGACGAGCGCGATGATGATGCCGATCATCAAGACCTGCTGCTGCAGCCGTCGCGGAACGGCGAACTGGGCCATGATCAGCACGAAGACGAACAGATTGTCGATGGAGAGGCTGTACTCCAACGCCCATCCGGTGATGAAGTCGCCGGCGTTCTGCCAGCCCCCGACGTTTCCGAGGAGCACGGCGAACAACAGCGCGAGGCCCACGTAGAAGACCACCCAGAGTGTGGATTCCTTCGTCGACGGGATGTGCGGCCGGAGCCGGATGAGGAGCAGGTCGCCGATCAGGATGATCGTGAGGACGATCATCGAGGTGATCTCGAACCAGACGGGAATATCCAAGGGCGCACTGCACCTTTCGCGGAGGGGTCGGGAATGAGTCGAAAGTCTCTCCCCCGCACTGACGTGCGGCGCGCGCCCGGAGCAGCAATGACGGTGCTCGTGATGACGTTACGCGCGGATTCGGGATACTCCCTCTCGCCCGGGCAATGCTACCGGAGCCTCGGCATCAGCGGGAGCGGATGACGCCCGAATCTTCGCGCCCCACCCGACCCCCGGCTCCCGCATCGAATCTGAGACGATGGGGCGTCGATCGACACTCTCCCTGTGAGAGACACCGAACGGAACCGGGATGCCCCTGCAGACAGATGACCAGAGATGGGCGGCGCAGGCCGCGGCGGGCGACGAGAGCGCCTTCCGCGAGCTGTACCGCACACACGTGCGACCTGTGTACTGGATCGCGCACGGCATCCTCGCCTCGCCGGCCGACGCGGAGGATGTGACGCAGGAGACGTTCGTCGTCGCCTGGCGCAAACTCCCCCGTCTGGAGCTCCAAGGTGAGTCGATCCTGCCCTGGTTGGCCACGATCTGTCGCTTCCAGGCAGCGAATCGAGTTCGCCAACGTCGGAGGGATCAGGCGCACACCGCGGAGGCGGTCGATGAGACCCTGTTGCCGGACACGGTGAGCGTCGAGGAACAGGTCATCACGGCGGAGCTGGCTGCGCGGATCGCGCAGGAGGTGGGCACGTTGAGCGAGCTGGACCGCGAGATCTTCCGCCTGTGCGCGTCGGAGGGCTACGCCTATCAGACGGCTGCCGAAGAGCTCGGGGTGACCCACGCGGTCGTTCGGAATCGTCTCTCCCGAGTGCGCACGCAGTTGCGGGGCGCCGTCACGGAAGCGAGAGACGCATGAACGAAAAGACCCCCAGCGGCGACCTGCCCGACCTCTCGGACGAGACGATCGCCCGCATCGAAGACGCGGTCTTCGCCGAGATCGCCACCGAGCGGGCCCCCGCGCACGTCGGGAAAGCGCGATCGCGGACGCGCCAGCGGCGTTGGCTCACCGGCGCAGGCATCGCTGCGGCTTTCGTCGTGGGTGTGCTCGTGACTCCGCCGATCCTCGGCGCCGTCGGCGGGGGCACCTCCGTCACGGCCGACGGTATGAGCACTTCCGGCGGCTCCGTCGCCGATTCCGCTCCCTCCTCCCCCGAGCGGATCACAGGGATCACACCCGAATCGCTGCCCGACGGCGCACTCAGCTCCGGCACGGACGGAACTCTCCCCGGCACGGTGGAGTCCGGCACCGCGGAGGCCGACACCGGACGCCAGATCATCGCCACGGCGCAGGCGACGGTCCAGGTGAAGAGCATTCCCGATGCCGCGACGGCGATCGCCGCCCTGGCGGAGGAGCACGGCGGCTACGTCGAGAGCACGGAGATCGGGAAGTCGATCGCCGCCGACGGCTCCTCCGAGCCGGCCCCCGTTCCCGCCGATTCGGCGTACGGCTGGATCAACATCCGGGTGCCGTCGGCTGATCTGCCCGACGTGATCGCCGCTCTCGATGACACCGGCGACGTGCTCTCGTCGTCGACGTCGAAGCAGGACGTGACATCGGTCGCGATCGACCTCCAGGCGCGCGTCGACTCCACCCGAGCGTCGGTCGAGCGGCTCACGCAGCTGATGGCGCAGTCGGGAACCGTCGCCGAGCTGATCGAAGCCGAGGTGGCGCTGACAGACCGCCAGGCACAGCTCGAATCGTATGAGCAGCAGCTCGCCGCCCTCGACGATCAGGTCGCCATGTCATCGCTGCAGGTGCAGCTGACCAAGGCGAGCACGCCGACCACCGCCGACCCTGCCGGCTTCGTCGACGGGCTGACGGCGGGATGGAACGGGCTCGTCGTGTCGCTGAACGCGCTGGTCATCGCCCTGGGCTTCCTCCTCCCCTGGCTCGTGATCGCGGGCGCCGTCGTGCTCGTCGTCTGGTTCCTCCGCCGCGCACGACGGAACCGACGCCTCGCCGGCGCGACGACATCAGACGAGACGATCGTCGAAGCCTGACGCGGCCGGTGTCAGGAAGAGGCCGTCTCCCTGTGGCGGGAGCCGGCCTTTTCCTGATTTTCCGGCTTATACAAGAGCACTTGTGCATCTTGTGCACCGCGATTAGCGTCGTCTCCCGTGGAAGACATCTCCGTGATCACCGCCGTGCATCACCCGCTGCGCCGTCGCATCTACGACTACCTGCTCCTGTACGGCACGGCGCAGGTCACCGCGATCGCCCGCGCACTCGACAGCCAGGTCGGCAGCATCAGCCATCACCTGCGCATGCTCGAGCGCGCCGGCGTCGTGGAACGCGCCCCGGATCCTGCGGGCGACAGACGCACCAGCTGGTGGAAGGTCGCGCGTCGGGGCCTCACCTGGTCGACCGACGACTACGCCGATTCGCCCGCCGATGCCCTGCTCGCCAGAGAGGCCCAGCGACAGGGCATCCGGATGCAGATCGATCGGCTCCAGCGCTGGCATCGCAGTCGCCACGATCCGGCCTTCGCAGGGTACGACGGCTCGAACACCGAGACCACAGCCTGGGCGTCACCCGAGGAACTGCGGGACCTCTCCGCGCGGATCCTCACGACGATCCGGGAGTGGCAGGACGACATCGACCTCGACGATGGCCAGGACCGCGCTCCCGTCTTCGTGTTCGCGCACGCCTTCCCGACGGCGCCGTGATGTCGACCGTCAGCGACCCTGTCGAGATCGTCGCACCCCCCGCCTTCCGCCGCGATCGCCTGGTGCACGCGTGGATCGGCGTGAAGGCGCTCTCGGATGCCGGCGACGCACTCTGGACCATCGCCCTCGCCTGGACGGCCGTGCAGGTCGCCTCTCCCGCCGTCGCAGGACTGATCGTCGCCGCGGGAACCGTGCCCCGGGCGGTGATCCTGCTGTTCGGAGGCGTGATCGCCGACCGCGCAGACGCCCGTCGCATCATGCTCGTGTTCAACGTGCTCCGGGTCGGCGTCCTGGTCGCCGTCGCGGTCTGGGTGCTCACGACTCCTCCCTCTGTCGCCGTGCTGCTCTTCGCCGCGATCGCGTTCGGCGTCTGCGATGCGTTCTACGAGCCGTCGGCGGGCACGATCGCCCGCCAGCTGGTCAGAGCCGCCGACCTCCCCAGCTACGGCGCTGCAGCGCAGACGGCGTCTCGGCTCGGCACCATGGGCGGCGCGGCGATCGGTGGATTCGTCGTCGCGCACGCCGGTCTCGCCGGAAGCGCATCCGTGAACGCCCTGACCTTCACGCTGGTGGTCGCTTTCATCGCCATCTGGCTGCGCCCCCGCTTCCGTCTCGCCCGTGCGGAGAAGGAGACCGCTCTGCGCGGCATCGCGCGCGGGTTCGCCCATCTCTCCGCGAACCCCACGACCCGCACGCTCGTGATCGCCCTCTCGGGGCTGAACCTGGCCGTCGGACCCGCCGTCGGG
Source organism: Microbacterium sp. Cr-K32 (assembly GCF_000708345.1). Classification (NCBI taxonomy): domain Bacteria; kingdom Bacillati; phylum Actinomycetota; class Actinomycetes; order Micrococcales; family Microbacteriaceae; genus Microbacterium; species Microbacterium sp. Cr-K32. The sequence continues at coordinate 298,067 of NZ_JARD01000012.1, forward strand.
ATCGGGCTCGCCCTGAGGGCGCATGACGAGGGGTGGGGCGCCCAGGCTGTCGGCCTGTTCGAGGCGCTGCTCGGCCTCGGCGCCGCACTCGGGGCTGTGTCGGTGGCGAAGTGGCGCCCGCGGCACGAGGCACGGGCAGGTTTCTGGGCGCTGGTCGTGCAGGGCGCCGGAATCGTGGCGCTCGGCTTCGGGCCGGCATGGACCGTCGGTACCGCTGCCTTCGTCATCGGCGCCACCGCGGGGTACGCATCGGTGCTGCTGAGTGCGACGTTCTCGGCGACCGTCGACACCGCATATCTCGGTCGCATGGGGTCCCTCACCCGTCTCGGCGACGATTGCCTCATGCCGCTCGCGATGGCCGGGTTCGGCGCACTCGCCTCCGCGACCGCGCTCTGGGTGCCGTTCACCATTTTCGGCGGCGCGATGATGGCGCTGATGATCCTGCCCTTGAGCAATCGGACTTTCCGGGCGATGTCGTTGAAACCCGCGGTCTGAGCGCACGGGCACGGGGCGGCGGAAACAAGAAAGCCCCCGGCGAACCGGAGGCTTTCTCTGTTGTGTGACCCCAGCGGGATTCGAACCCGCGTTACCGCCGTGAGAGGGCAGCGTACTAGGCCGCTATACGATGGGGCCGTCTGGCGAAACGTTTCCGTCGCGCGACAACCGTTCAAGTATGCCACGGCGATTCTCACTGCGCCAAATCGGCGCCGCCCTGAGACGAATCCCGGGCGTGGCGCACCGATTCCGTTTGCCGTGGGCGACCTGAAGGAGTTGACTCATGCCATGCGCGTCACCAAGTTCGAACATGCCGCCCTCCGTCTCGATGCGAACGAGAAGACCCTTCTGATCGATCCCGGATCGTTCACGGCACCCCTGAACGACCTCACCGATCTGGTGGGAATCGTGATCACCCATGAGCATCCGGACCACTGGACGACCGATCACTTCGACCGCCTCCTCCGCGCAGCGCCCGGAACGCCGATCTTCGCGCCCGCGGGTGTCGCCCGCGCGGCCGAGGGATACGACATCACGGTGGTCTCCCCCGGAGACACCGTGGAGATCGGCGGATTCACTCTGCGATTCTTCGGCGGAACGCACGAGGTCATCCACGCCTCTCTCCCGACGGTCGAGAACGTCGGGGTCCTCGTGAACGACGAGCTCTACTACCCCGGCGACTCCTACGCGGTTCCCGAGGGCGTCGCCGTCGGCACTTTGGCCGCGCCGCTCGGCGCCCCCTGGCTGAAGATCGGTGACGCGATGGACTACGTGCTCGCTGTCGCCCCGCGCCGCGCGTTCGGCACCCACGACATGACGCTGTCCGTGATCGGCAGGAACATGCACCGACAGCGACTGCAGTGGGCCACGGAGCAGGGCGGCGGCGAGTTCTTCGTCCTCGAGCCCGGCGAATCCCTCGATCTCTGAACATGGCGGACTCCCCCGCCGCCGAGCTCACCCTCGCCGAGCGTGAGGTGCGAGAGCTCCTCCACGGTGTCGCGCCACAATGGGCAGCGCTTCCCCTGACGCGCGTCGCTGAGGGATGGGACAACGTCACGTGGCGCCTCGGGCCCGACCTCGCGGTGCGCATCCCCCGCCGCGAACGCGCGGCGCCTCTGATCAGGCACGAACAGCGCGCCCTTCCTGCGATCGCCCTCCGCCTCGCCCCCACGAACGTCCGCACCCCTCTTCCGGTGTTCGCCGGCGCACCCACGCCGATGTTCCCCTGGCCGTGGTCGATCGTGCCGTGGCTTCCGGGAAGCCACGCGCTCGGTCGCGCCCGTCGCGACAACACCTCCTGGGCGGCAGACCTCGCCGCGGTGCTCGTCGCCCTGCACCATGACGCGCCCGTCGATGCGCCCCGGAACCCCGTGCGCGGCGTCCCGTTGAGTGCTCGCGATGAGAGCATCCGCTCGCGCCTCGCCGACCTCGCCCCAGCGCTCGCGGAGCCTCTCGACGCCCTCTGGCAGACGGGCCTGGACGCCGCACCAGCAGCCGAGAGCACCTGGATCCACGGTGATCTGCACCCCGGCAACATCCTCGTCGACGGCGACCGCCTCTCCGCACTGATCGATTTCGGTGATGTGACCTCGGGCGATCCCGCCTACGATCTCGCCGCGGGGTGGCTCGTCTTCGACACCGAAGGCCGACACGTGTTCCGGCGCGCGACGGCATCGAGATACGACGACGCCACCTGGATGCGCGCTCGCGCCTGGGCAGCAGCCGTCGCGGCCATCCTCTGCCATTCGAGCGACGATCGCGAGGACCTGCGCGCGCTCGGCCACGACACCGCTCTGGAGCTGTCCGGAGTTTCCTCCTCCTGCTGATGCCGCGCGGGCGGGCGCCCGACGTTCGGGGCTCATCCTTGCCACAGGTTTTCGGACATGGTGTACTGACTGCGCAGTAGCGTGTTACCCATCACTCATCTGAACGGAGATCACCATGACGACCGTACGATCCAGAACGAAGAAGATTCTCGGCGCCGGGATTACCGGCGCCGCCGTCATCTGCGCCAGCCTGCTGATCGGGCCCGCAGCAGGCGCCACGACGAATGACGGCACGACCCCACCGGACCAGGACGAGCGCGCGCTGTCGCGCATCATCGGGGGCCAGGCGGTCCCGAACGACGCCTACCCGTTCATGGCTTCGCTCCAGGCCGGCGGCGAATCCTTCTGCGGGGGCTCGCTCCTGGGCCCGACGCTGGTGATGACCGCAGCGCACTGCGTCACCGGCACGGACTTCCTCACCGGTCTGCCGACGATCGACGTCGACGGCGTCTCGGTGGTCGTGGGGCGTACGGTGTTGTCCGACAGTACGCAGGGACAGGAACGCGGGCTGTCCGAGTCCCCCGGCGCCGAGCCCATCGTCCATCCTCGCTACCTCGCCGGCGACAGTGCCTATGACGTCGCCTTCCTCGTGCTGGACGCGCCCGTCCAGGGCATCGTCCCGGTGAAGCTGCCGACCAAGGGGACGGACGCCCTGCTGCGCCCCGGTCAGAGTGCGACCGTCATCGGCTGGGGGAACACGGACACCGCTCTCGCCAACTTCCCCGACCGTCTTCGTCAGGTACAGGTGCCGATGCTCGCGACTGCCGAGTGCGAGCTCGGCTACGGTGCTTTCCGGCCCGACGTCAACCTGTGCGCCGGGGTCGTCGGCAAGGACTCCTGTCAGGGCGACAGCGGCGGCCCCCTCTTCCGCCAGCCGCCCGCTCGCGAGACCGCCTATCAGATCGGTGTCGTCTCCTACGGGGACGGATGCGGCGGACAAGGAGCGCCTGGGGTATACGTCTCGTTGAGCTCTGCCGACCTGTGGGACACGATGGCGGAGAGCAGCGAAGGCAAGGCCCTGAAGGAGGCCCTCGGACGCTGAGCAGCCGGGGCCGCGCAGGCTCAGTCCTGTGCGGCCCTGACCCGGAGGTCCCGCGCGAGGTGGTCGCGCTGCTCGACCACGAGACGCCGCAATGCCGCCGGCGCCGCTGTGTTGGCAGCCAACCACGCGTCGACGGCATCCAGGGAGTCCCCGGCAGGGAACAGACCGATGACCAGCCGTCGTGCGATCTCGATGCTGCGCTCGTCCCAGGCTTGGACGATCCTGGCGAAGTACTCCGCGTCGAACCCGGCGATCAGGTCGCGCCGCCCGCCGGCCCGGAAGCCGCTGATCTCGGCATCGAGGTGATCGTTGCTGAGCGCGAGATCCTCCCAGGCGGACTGCCACGCGTCGCGACGTACCGCCGCATCCGGGCGCGATGCCCGAGCCCGGCGTGCGGCTGTTCGACCGTCGCCCGTGTCATCCCGCTGCTCTTCGACCGCCACATCGGCCAGGTCGGCATGTCCGGTGGTGACGAGCGCACCGAGCAGCTGCCAGCGCAGGTCGGGATCGATGACGAGTCCCTCCGGCGCATCACCCTCGAGCAGTGCTCGCACCTGTGCATGATGCTCGTCGTCGAAAGCGGATGCGGTCGCGAACGCCCGTGCCCAGGAGAGCTGCGCGTCACTGCCGGCCTCGGCGGATACCAGCGCGCTCCACACGCCGTCGGTCCACGTCCGCTGCTCCTCTTCGCGGCTGGTCGCGGAGACATAATGGCGGATCGTGTAGATCGCGTTCGCGAGGACTCCCGTCAGCAGCCCGATATTGGACTCGTGAGGCGCATGGGAGCGGACGATCGCGAGATAGCGCTGCGCGGCGAGTTCGCCGTCCCGCGTCGCATTCCACAACGACGACCAGACGAGTGCACGGGCCAGCGGATCGTCGATCGCCGAGAGGGATTCCTCGACGGTGATGAGAGAGCCCTCGTCGAGACGCGCCTTGACGTATGTGAGGTCATCGTCATTGAGCAGGACGAGATCGACCCCGGGCAGGTCGAGCTCCGTGCGCTCTCCGACCACGTCGAGCTCGCGCTGCTCACGGCGGACGATACGACCGTCCGCGCGCTCGTACAGTCCGATCCGGAGTCGATGCGGCCGTGGGTCGGTCTGCACGAGGATCTGTCGTCCCTCGGGGTCGGTCTCCGTCCAGAGCGTCGACACGCCGGACGTCTGCAGCCATGCCCTGGACCAGTCGCTCATATCGCGCCCCGACACGGCGCTCAGCTGCACCAGGAAGTCGTCGAGGGTGGTGTTGCCGAACGCGTTGACGGCGAAGTAGCGCCGCGCCCCCTCGAAGAAGGCCTCGTCCCCGACGAAGGCGACGAGCTGCTTGAGCACGGCGGCACCCTTGGCGTAAGTGATCCCGTCGAAGTTCAGCTTGGCGGCCTCGAGATCGGTGATGTCCGCCACGATGGGGTGCGTCGTCGGCAGTTGGTCCTGCTGGTACGCCCATGCCTTGCGACTCGCGGCGAACTTGACCCACGCATCGTGATAGCGCGTCGCGACCGCTGAGGCGTGCGCTCCCATGTAGTCGGCGAAAGACTCCTTGAGCCACAGATCGTCCCACCACGTCATCGTGACGAGATCGCCGAACCACATGTGGGCCATCTCGTGCAGGATCGTGTTGGCGCGAGCCGCGCGCTGCGCATCGGTCGCCGCGCCGCGGGAGAGGTACGACTCCGTGAACGTGACCAGACCGGGGTTCTCCATGGCACCGAGGTTGTATTCCGGCACGAAGATCTGGTCGTACTTGCCCCACGGATACGGGGAGGCGAAGGCGTCGATGAAGAAGTCGAGACCCTGGCGTGTGACCTCGAGGATCTCCTCGGCCTCGAGGTGCGGAGCGAGCGACCTCCGGACGAACACCCCGAGCGTGACGCTCTGCTCGCCGCGCTGCCACTCCCCATCCACGCGGGAGTACGGTCCCGCAGCGACGGCGGTGATGTAGCTCGAGATCGGCAGCGTGGGGGCGAACTCCACACGTTGCACACCGACGCCGAGGTCGGTATGCGTCGGAGACTGGTTGGAGAGCACCTCCCATCCGGTCGGCGCGTCCACCACGAACGTGTACTCGGCCTTCATGTCGGGCTGCTCGAAGCATGCCATGACGCGTCGCGAATCCGCCGGCTCGTACTGCGTGTACAGATAGGTCTCATCGTCGACGGGGTCGTGGAAGCGATGCAGTCCCTCACCGGAACGGCTGTACGTTCCGACCGCTTCGACCCGCACGAGGTTGGACGCGGCGAGCCCGGAGAGCGAGATGCGTGCCCCGTCGTAGACGATCTCCCGGTCGACCCCGTTCACGGAGACCCGCTGAACGCCCTCGCCGATGAAGTCGAGCCACGTCGTGTCGGTGGTCGCGTCGAACTCGAGCGTCGTCACGCTGGGGAACCCGGTCCGAGCACGCTCCGGCGCTCCGGTCAGATCGAGCTCGACGCGGATGCGGTGCACGGTGACGGCAGCGGATCGCGCTGCGGTCTCCTCGCGGGTGAGGTTGGCTGTGTCCATGCTTCCATCCTGGCATCCGGAGGCGAGGCGGACAGACCCTCGTGCGACGGATCAGGCGTTCTGGAGACGATGCCCGATCTCGGCGTAGACCTGTGCCGAAGCGTGAGCGCGTGCCTCGGCGGACTTCTCGTCTTCTCGCACCCGCGCGATGGACGAGAGGATCGCATCGCTTCGTGCCACTTCGGCACGATCACCGGTCGCCTCTGCGATGCTCCGGGCCTCCTGCGCGTGTCGTTCAGCCTCGTGCAGGACCGCGCCCGCATCCGCCAGGTCTTCCGTGTTCGCAGACAGCAGGATCTCGGCGAGGGAGTTCGCAGCCTCTGTCGCGATCAACGGCGAGCCCGCGCGCTCCGCCTCACGGAGGATCTGTTCCGCGGCAGCCGTCGCCTTCCGGACATCTCCCGCTCGTCCGTCGATACGCGCGTGCAGGAGCACGAGGTCGGCAGAGGTCGCATACTCGCCCGCGGTCGCCAGCGTCTGCATCGCAGTCGCACAGAGCTCGCGGGCGCGCACATCATCGCCTCGTGCCTCTGCGACGAGGGCCAGAGTACGCCGGACGAAGGGCAGCGGCTCGCCATTCGACTCGTCCAACAGCCCGTGCAGCTCCACCTCCGCGTCATCGAGTCGACCGATGGCGAGGAGCAGCAGCGGGCGGTTGCCACGGACGACGGCGATGTTGAGCTCATCGCCTTCGGCCTGCGCCATGGACAGGGCACTCGCGTAGCGCTCCAGCGCCTCCGGATAGCGGGCGAGGATACGAAGGGTGTCGGCGTGATTCCCGGTGGCACGGCCCTCGACGATCCGGTCCCCCGCGTCCCGTGCGTGCGCGATCGCTCGTTCGTACGATTCCACAGCCTCATCGAGGTGACTCATCCAGCGCTGCACGTTGCCTATCTGATTCCACGTGCGCGCCAGCGCCGCACCCGAGGCGATGCGGCGCACGCGATTGAGGGTCACCAGCGCTTCGTCGAGGCGCCCGAGCTTCTCGGCGCAGTGCGCGATGCCGAGGGCGATGTCCGGGACCAGGTCGAGCCCGTCTCCTCGCGACGCGAGGTCGTGCAGCCGCAGCGACTCGTTCCAGAACGACCAGCGTGAGAGCGCGGGATGCGCCTCGATCGCCAGCCGCTCCACCGAGGAGTCGAGGCCGTGCTCGCGGGCCGCCGCCGCGACCGCGAGCACCGTCGTGACCGCACGTGCGGCGAAGTCGGGATCTTCGTGGATCCGCGCGAGCACCGCAGACGCGGACCTCTCCACGAACCCTCTGCGGGTGGACGACGGGCGCAGTGATCGTGACCGAGACGCAGCGAAGGCGAAGACCGTGTCGTGCATGCGCACTCGGCCGTCGCGCAGTTCGACCAGATGGCGGGCGTGCAGCCGGTGCAGATCGAGGGCGGACGACGCCCCGCCCGCGGCCAGGAGCACTCCTTCGTCGATGTCCCTGTCCAACAGCGCGGCGTCCGCGAGCAGGGCTTCCTCGGAGGGGGACAGCGACCGGGTCGCCGCCTCCAGGACGGAGCGGATGCGCAGATCACGAGGCTCGTGCTCGAACCGCGATGCGAGATCCTGGAACGACCAGCCCTCGTGCTCCCGCACGATCCCCGCCAGCATCGCGAGATCGAGAGGGAGACCCCCGCCGACGGCGACGATGCGGCGCAGCGCATCCGCGTGCACGTTCACGTCGGCGTCGGCATCGGCGTCGGCCCCTGACGACGCGTCGTCCCCCCGGAGGAGATGGGTGAGGAGTCGGAGGGCTTCGGCGCTCGTCATCGGTGGGACGAGGACCCGCGCCACGCGTGCACCCATCGCCGAGATCCGCTCCTCCAGGTCGGCAAGGTCGACGCGCGTCGTCACGATGAATCGCACACCGGGGACGAGCAGCGCGGCGAGACGCCTGGCATCGCTCGCGTCCTCGATGATCACGGTCATGCCTCGCGCCGCGGACTGCAGCCCTTCGCGCAGCCGCGACAGCTCGTAAGGAAGAGAGCGGACGCCGAGGGCTCCCAGCATCCGCCGGAGGACATCGATCGGGTCGGCTCGGGGACGATCCACGTCCGATTCGCGCAGATGCACGGTGAGCACGGGTGACGGACCGGCCAGCGCCGTCGCGAGAGTGGTCTTCCCCGCTCCCGGCAGACCGGTGAGGAGGAGGATATCGGCCTCGGGGAGCGAGGCCAGCAGCTCTTCCCGTCCGACGTCCGCTCCCGCCGCGTCCCGAACATCGAGCGTCACCTCGACGTGCACACCCGCTCTCTCACCGTTGAGGAGACGCGCGTTCTCCCGCCAGATGCCGGCTTCGGCATCGTCACCGCCGAGGGCGAGCACGATGTCGCCGACCAGGCGTTCATCGAGTCGCCTCCGCCCCGGGCGGAAGCAGTCGTACACGGTCACCTTGGGCGGCTCTGCGCCGTCGCGCAGGCCGCCGATGCGACGGGCGATCTCGGCATACGACGGTGATCCCGCGTTCGCGCGCATCCGTCCGAGCCCCAGACAGAGCTCGTCGAGGGTGCGCGGGGCGGGCATGAGTCGAGCCTATGGCACGCCGTCGCGGCGACGGACGGCGGCCGTTCGGGCTCGTTCGGAGTCGGACGGCCCTGTGCTCATCGCCCCTATGCTCGCTCGACGGAGAGGCCGACCGCGACCTCCCGGACGAGGAGACGAACCCCATGACGACACGTGCAGCGATCGCAGCGAAACTCGACGACTTCTCCTTTCAGAAGATGAACTTCGGCGGGTTCCTGATGAACAAGCGGGCCAAGAGCTCGCACGCACTGTGGACCCGCACCTCCGACAAGGGCGTCACGGAGCTGACGCTGCTCACCACACGGGACTACGGCGAGGGGAACGTGTACGACGTCGCGGCCTTCACCCTCGACGGAACCGTGCCCGCGGAGGTCGTCTCCGAACTCCGGCAGCAAGCGGATGCCCTCGCCGACCAGGTCAACCTGCGCGCGCACGGCTATGTGTACACCTGCCTCGAGCCCTGGGACGGGGGCGGCACCATCTGGATCTCGAAGAAGCCCGAGTTCCGCGCTCTGAGCCGCCTGGACCAGGGCATCTACGTGATCCCGATCCAGCGACTCACCGGTACGGTCGAGCCGCGTTGGCTCGCGTGGGCACGTGAGGGCGATCAGCTGAACATCGCCATCGTGTACAAGCCCTGACGGTGGCGACGCTCCTGGAAGGCGAGTCCGCCCCGCACGCCGACGAGCGCGTGCCGGGCGGCCTCGCCCTCATCGGGTCGTCGCTGGCAACGGTCGGCATCGCCGCCGTGATCGCGTTCTACCTGCTGCCCGTGGGCTTCGGCCTGACCGGCGCGACGCTCGTGCTCGCGCAGGTCGCCGCGATGCTTCTCTGCGCGGCGATCGTCGCCTCGTCGACGATCGCCGTTCGCCGGCATCATCGACATCGGGCCGCTCTCGCCGCCGTCGCAGAGACACTCGGCTGGGAGTTCCGCACGGATATCGGCGACCGCGTGTGGGGTGGCTCCATCGATGAGCAGATCGATCGCGGCGCCCGAACCGCACGGGATCATCTGGACGCGCGACACGCGGCCCTCCCCTTCGACAGCATCGAGCGCACGTTCGTCGTCGGCGACCGCGAGGGGGCGACGATGCACACGGTGCGGGCGGTGCGGATCCCCCTTCCTTCCGAAGCGCCGCGTATCACGCTCCGATCACGGCGCGGCGGCGGCGCACTCAGCGTGCTCCCCCGACGTCCGACGGGCGCGTCCCGGATTCGACTCGAGGGCGACTTCAGCGACGTCTTCGAGGTTTCGGTGCCGACGGGCTACGAGACGGATGCGCTCTACGTGCTCACACCCGACCTGATGGTCGTGCTCCTCGACCAGAGCGCCGACCTCGATCTGGAGATCATTGACAGCACGCTCCACGTGTACTTCCCCGCCGTCGACCTGACCGACGATGAAGAGCTGCGCGCCTTCCTCGCCGTGATCGCTGCCTTGTACGACCGCTTCGGACGCCGCACCATGCTCTATCGCGACGAGGCCGCCGAACCGCTGGACCCGGCGTCCTACCGCCGCGACGGCGACACTCTCGCCGATCGGGCACGCGGGGTCGACACGCGCGTGCGATGGTGGCCCGTTCTCCTGGCAGTGGCCACGCCCCTGGTGCCGATGCTCATCGCCGTCGTCTGGCTGCACTTCGTCGGGTGACCTTACGTGAGATCTGCGGTCCGCCGAGAAGACGCCGGATGGCCGTCTCAGGGGTCACCGAGAGATCGAGTGTCCGTCCGCGCGCGTACTGACTGAACACCCGTGGATCGATGTAGCTTCCGCGTGCGACGGCGGTCGTGTTGCCCAGCGCCGTCGCCGCCGCCTGCACGGCGAGGCGCTCCGCCTGGCTCCGGTGGTTGCGGCTGTCGAGCTCACCGATCCGAGCGAGGGCGTCGGCCGCGATGATCGTGCCGTGAAGAGTGCGGAAGTCCTTCGCCGTGAAAGCGGCACCCGTGACATCTCGGAGGTACGCATTGACCTCGGCGGGTGTGATGCGTACCCGCCGACGCCCTCGGCGGTACGCAAGCAGGAAGGCCGCAGACTTCCCCGCGGCGAAGTCGGTCAACGCCTCGGCGAGCGTCTCGTCGGTGATCTCGATCGACGCCGTACGGCCGCTCTTGGCAGGGAACGAGAGCGCCAGTTCGCTCCCCTCCACCCGCACATCCCGCCTCCGCAGTGTGGTGAGACCGCGGCTCCCGTGGCGGACGAGATACCGTTCCGACCCGATGCGGAGGGCCGCATCGTCGAGAAGCCGGAAGGCGACGGCGAGGGCGCGCTCCTTCGTCTGCCCCTCCTGCGCGAGCGCACGGGTGACCTGGGCCCTCGCTCGAGGAAGCGCGGCCGCGAGATCCAGCGCCCGCACGAACTTCCGGCGATCCCGGGTGACTCGCCATAGGGGGTGATAGAGGTACTGCTTGCGTCCCGCGCCATCGACGCCGACCGCCTGGATGTGCGCGAGCGGGTCGGCCGCGATCCACACGTCATGCCACGCGGGTGGGATCACGAGGTCGTGGATCCGCTCCCGATCGGCCTCGGGCGCCGTCTCACCGGCCGGGTCGACGTAGCGGAATCCGGATCCGGATCGCACACGTCGGAAGCCCGGGTCCTCCCCCGGAACCACACGGATCAGTCTCGCCATGCTGCTGCCTCCCTCGAATGCCTTCGATCGAGGATGGCGGCGCCGTGGGATACGCGGAAGGGAGTGGCGTCGCGGCGACTACCGTGCTATTCCGCGGTCGGCTCGACGTCCGGTGCCGCGAACGTGCTGCGCATGTGATCGCTCGTCAGGAAGTCGGCGATACCGATCATGATCAGGCTGAAGACGATCTGCTCCGACACCATCCAGAGCGGATAGAGGCCGGGGATCGCCGCCATGACCAGCGTGATCACGGGGAAGATCTGGGCGAACAGGCGCAGGCGCTGGTACGCCCACCGCCACCCGCGCTGCGCTCGCCACGCGAAGTAGAACAACGTCGCGGTCATCGCGAGCACGACGAGGGTGCGCATCCAGACCGCGAACGACACCGACTCGCCATCGACCGCCAGCACCAATGCGACGATGACCGCACCGACGCCGATGACGAGTTCGACCACCAGGAGCCAGAGAATCCAGGTGAATGCCCGGACGGTCTTGGGATGCGTGCGGTCCGCCTCGCTGATCGCGACGCCGGCCTTTCGTCCACCGGCGATCCGGTCCAAACGGAGGAAGAGAGACTCCAGAGCCATGAGGGGAGCCTATTGCGTCCGCGCGTCGTCGACGTCGACCGTTCGATGGATGTCGGGTGCGCCGTTCGCAGCCGGTGGTACCGCCCGCTCCAGCACGAGCGCCAGCACACCGACCGCCAGGCTTCCCGCGATCATGACGCCGATGAACCCGATGTCCAGTCCCGCACCGAGCATCACACCCGCCACGAGCGGGCCCGTGATCGCACCGCCCTGGAACGCCGCGGAATTGATCGCGTTGTACCGGCCGCGCGTGCGGTCGGACGCGAGATCGTTGTAGATCGCGGGAACGGTGGGCTGCAGCATCGTCTCTCCGAACGCGAAGACTCCCATGTAGGCGATGACGCCGATGGCGGCGGCGACTGTGTCCGGCAGGAAGCCCGTCGCCCCGAGCACCACCCACGACAGGGCCCAGATGAGGGCCATCACCTGCATCACCCGCGTGCGCCTCTTGCCGGAGATGACCCGGAGCACGGCGAACTGCAGAAGCACGATCACCGCGGTGTTCACGGCGAATGCGATGCCGACGACCTGCGTCGACACCTGTGACACCTGGCGGGCGAACGCCGGGAAGCCCGCCTCCATCTGGCCGTATCCGATGAAGACCGAAAGGAAGGTCAGAAGAGTCAGCCAGAGCACGGCCCGCCGCCGCAGGATCTCTCGATACCCGCCCACCGGAGGGGCGTCGGCCTCGGCGTCGTGCTGCGTGCGCACACGGCGGAGCGGTCCGAGGAGGAGCGCGAGCGGGATGAGGCTGCTCGCGGCGTCGACGAGGAAGATCGTCGTGAAGGTGGCGGTATCGCTCACGTCCACGAAGAAGCCGCCGATCACGCCTCCGACGCCAATCCCCAGGTTGACGAGCGCGAAGTTCACACCGAAGTACTGCTGACGTACCTCTCCCTCGACCACCGTGGCGATGAGGGCGTTGAAGCCGGGCCAGGAGACGCCGAAGTTCACCCCGATCAGTATGACCGCGACGGCGGCGACAACCGGATGGGTGGCGTAGGCCAGCAGCGCGCATCCCGCGATCATCGACAGCAGCCCGACGATCAGCACCCGCCGTGCGCCGAAGCGATCGATGAGAGTCCCTCCGGGGCCTGTGACGATCAGCCCGGTGATCGCGATGAGACTCATCAGCGCTCCGGAGATGCCGAGGTCGAAGCCGCGCACCTCATGGAAATAGATGATCGTGAACGGCAGGGTCATACCGCGACCGAGCGTCTGGATCGCGACCGTCGACAGCAACCACCGCCCCTCCGTGGGTAGGGCGTTCCAGAAGCTCCTCATACCGATCACCTCGATATTCTTGCGGATGCCGGAGACATCGCGTTCGCGAGCGGATTGTCGGACGAGGCGGCTTTCTGCCATCATCACGAACATGGCGCTGTCACTCGAGGAGTTCTGTTCCGCACTGGTGGACGCCGGTTCCCGGCAGGGGCTGGGCATCCGGCTCTCGGACACCGAAGCCCAGCAGGTCGCGGCCGACCCGCACGCCGCCCGGAGCTGGTACGCGTACTGGCAGTCCATGAACCCGCAGACGGAGCCTGCCGCTCCCGCGTTCCCCGCACCCGAGACGCCCCCGGCCGCCGAGACGGTGCCGCTCGGCGGACACGACTTCGCCCAGACCGCGGCGTTCGCATCCGCTCCGCCGGCGTACGCCGGTACGCCGACCACAGCGATCCCTTCTCCCGGTGCCCCGGTGCCCGGCGGACCTGAGAAGAAGAGCCGGGTCGGTCTCTGGGTCGCGCTGTCCATCGTCGGTGCCCTGCTGCTGCTCGCGATCATCGTCGTGGTGGTGGCGTTCACCACCGCCCGGCACTGGACGAAGGTCGATGCGCCCGAGAAGCCCGAGACCTTCCACAGCGAGGAGTACGAGACCGGTCTGTACCTGGTGGCGGACGACGGCGTGAGCCCGTGCGCCGTCGATCAGGACTGGACCGACTGCATCGACGCGATGGAGGCCCAGTATGCGGGAGCCTGCGCCGGCGTCGAGCTCGTTCCCGCCGCGGCGATGCTCTGCGAACAGCATCGCGCCGAGATCGATCGCATGCGCGCGGAGGACTCCGAAGGATCGGTCGTCGCCTCGCTCGGAGACTTCGGCCACCTCACCCGCACGCCGGAGGTCGCGACGCGACAGGTCTCGAACAACGACTACGAAGCAGCAGTCACTCACGAGGCCGTCTGCTACCTCGGGTTCCTCGGGGAGTGCGACTGACGATACGGCTGCTCGCCCGTCGACGACCGACGGTCAGACCCCCGCTTCCGGCAGACCCACCTTCGCCTTGGCCCAAGACCGACCGCGCGTGTCCTTGAGGATGTCGTACTCGACGTCCACATGCGGCTCGATCGCGCTGTACTTGTCGTTCGGCGCACCGATGACGAGCTGGAAGCCGAGCCCGCGCCACGCACCGATCGCGCGCTTGGTGAAGTGGGCGTCGGCCTTGATCAGCGCCTCGTCCATGAACACCGGCGCATAGCGAGGTCGAGCGGCGCCCGCGTCTCCGAGCTGGTACCGGAGGGCGGCCCCGACGATGAACGCGACGAGTTCCTGCGACTCGCCTCCGGACTTCTCACCGATGTGATCGTAGAGGGCGACGTGCTCTCGCGTGGCGGCTGTGACGCGCTCCGCGCTCACCCGCACATGGTTTCGCACATCGATGAGCTCCGCGAAGTCGGGGGCGGTGCGGCGCATGCGCGCGATGAGGCGACTCATCTTGCGGTACACGGTCTCCCGCTCCGCATCCGTCGCCGCCGCATCGATGAGTCCGCGCACCTCACGGAGCTCACGGCGGAAACGCTTGCGAGCCTCCGTCTGGTTCTCGCGGGGGGTGATCTGCAGACGATGATCGTCGTCGTAGAACGGCAGCTCCTCCATGATCCGGTTGATCGGATCGATCCGGTCCTTGATCTCACGAAGCGAACGGCTGAGCGTCGAGTCGAGACTCGTCAGGTCGTTTCCCGACAGTTTGAGCAGGCTGTCGCGCCACTCGGTCTCCAGCTCGTGGAGCCCGTTGGTCTGGAGAGCCTCCAGGATGCTCTCGAACTCCCCGACCGAAGCGTCGGGATCCGGAAGGATCGTGAGGGTGTCCCAGCGCTCGAGGAACCCCGTCATGAGTCGGCGCATGCTCTCGCGCTGCTGCTCGTGCGCCTCGGCCGCCTCGCGGCGGTCATCGAGAAGGCGCTGCGCTGCCGTCCTGAGGGCGGTGTCCAGATGGGTCAGGCGCTGCGCCGCCGTCGCGGATCCTCCGGTCTCGGCGTGCAGGAATCGGCTGTCGAGGAACGAGGCGTGCCCGTCCCCGAGCACGAGTCCGGATGCCGCGGCCGAGTCGATGACCGACTGACAGCTGTCGACGTCGTCGGTGACCCGACCCCACTGCTCCTGGGTCTGAGCGAGCTCGTTGCCGAGACGCGCCTCTTCATCGCGGAGCCGCGCCGCCCGCGCCCGCAGTTCTTCGGCCTGGCGTTTGAGCTGCGCGATCTCGGGGCTGGCCGTGGTGACCTCCGCTTCGACCGCGAGCCAGCGCTCCCGCTCGGCCTCCACCGTGACGACATCGATCTGCTCCCACGTGAGGTCCTCGATCTTCGCGAAGGATGTCGACCGCGCCTCGATATGGTCGAGGGCGGCCTCGGCCTCGTGCGCAGCGGACGCGCACTCCTCGTGCTGCGCCGTCAGCCGCCGCAGCTGTTCGTCGATCTCGCGCAGGCGACGGTCGTTGGTGAAGCCCAGGACGTTGCTGCGCCCCTGCCCTCCGTGGGCACCTCGACTCCCCTGCGACACCTGGCCGCTGATCGTGAGGGCCTTCTGGTGTGCGCCCAACTGCGACGACGAGTCGACACAGACGTATCCGAAGCGATCCTGAAGTCGCTGCTGAAGCCAACCGGTGAAGGGCGTCGGGAGGTACTCGAGCCGCCCGGGAAGCGTCTTCGGGTCGGCGTTCCGCACCTCGGGGATGCCGGTATGGACGCCTTCGTAGTTCAGACGTTCCGGGGTGCGCACGGAGTTGATGGCCGTGCGGAACGAAGCGAGGTGCTCGACGTCGATCAGAAGCGTCCTGGCGAAGCCTCCGAGCGCGAGGTTGAATGCCTCCCGCCACGGCTCGAACTCGGTCCGCAGCTCGATGAGCTCGCCGACGAACGGAAGATCGGCCGTGTCGAGCCCGACCGCCTCTGCGAGCAGGCTGCGCGACTCGTCGAGATGCGCGGGGATGCTTCCGCGTACGCGACTCGTCTTCTCACGCTCCTCGCGCAGGCGGCGGATCTCGGCCTCCGTCGTCCGGCGTGCGCTCTCGGCATCGGCGAAAGCGGCACGGGCAGCACGGATCTCGGACTTCGGAGACGACCCCCGAACGCCGGCGGCGAAGGCGTCGAACTGCGCGGCGGTCTCCACCTCCGCTCCCAGCTCGCGGACGATGATGTCGAACTTCGCCCGCTCCCGCCGGACGTCGTCCACTCGGCGCTCGGCGACGCGGAGTTCGCGCTGAGCTGTCTCGAGACGGTCGCCGCCGGACTGGCGCAGCACGTCGAGAAGCCCTTCGCGCTCGACATCCGCGGCATCGACGAGAGCACGTTTCTCGCGCACGGCAAGACTCAGCGCGCGGGAACGATCCCCCAGCTCGACCTCCACGTCGCGCAGGAGATCGAGGCGTCGCTGCGCGTTCCAGAGGGCGGCCAGAGAGGTCGGATCCGTGAACACGCCGACCTCGTCGATCACGCGCACACGCTCGGACGCCGAGACGATGCGGTCTTTGATGCCCCGGATCGGCTCGAGCGCGTTCACCTGCTGCTTCGCCGTGAGCATCCTCATGCGCGTGCTCTCGAGCTCGTCGAAATGCGCCACGACGGCATCTGCGGTGGCCATGGTCTCGGGCTCTTCGAGGACGAGCTTCTTGTACAGATCGTCGACCGTCGTGATCTGCTGCCCGGCCTGGATCCTCGCCAGAAGACTGATGGCCTTGGCGCCGGAGCCGGCCGCACCGATCCCGAGCACCGCCTGCAGGCGCGCCGAGAACTCACGGTCCGTCGCGAGGGTCTCCAGCCCCGTCGCCCGCACCGACGCATCCGAGAGCCGCTGCGTCGCCGCGCGCTCCAGCAGTCCCAGATCGAACGCCCCGTTCACGGTGGCCCTGACCCGCGTCGTGTCCTCGAGGACGCGCGCATCCGCGGGTATGTACCACGCACGCACGGCCGTGAACCGCGACCCGTCGTGGTCGATCCACGTCGTCGCGATCGCACTCCACGTGTCCTCCCCGTCTCCGCGGAGCACACGCAGCTTCGTGCCCTCCTCGGTGCGGGATTCGTCGATCTTCCCTCGCCCGTAGGAGAGGATGTTCCGCTGCTCCTCGCCGCGCGGGCGACCCGTCACACCACCGTTCGACGCTCCGTTGAACGGCGTCGTGTGCGGCATCATCAAGGCGATGTACGCATCCATCAACGTCGACTTGCCGGAGCCCGAGCCTCCGCAGAGCAGGGTCGCGTGCGGCGAGAAGCGCACACGATGGGGTCCGCCGTCGTACCCGCCCCAGTTGATCAGCTGCAGCTCCTCCGCCACCCACTGCTGCCCGCGCGAACCCGCCGGGATGAGGCCGAAGAGCGTGTCGACCATGGTCATCGTTCCACCGCTTCCTGCGACCGCAGCCAGTCGCGGAGTTCTTTCAGGGTCTCGGCGCTCAGGACGACCTCGACGAGCGCGCTGATGCGATAGCGCCCGCTGGTCTCCTCCTGCACGATGCCCTCTCGATCCAGGCGATCCATCGCGTTCCGGATCGCCTTCTGCTGCCGGGCTGTGCCGCCGTCGACGTCACTGAAGTAGCTCAGCACGGTCTGCTCGAGATCCTCGATGTCGATGCGCACGGATGCCTCGCCGGCGGCGGACTCGCGCTGATAGACCGTGCGCAGATGCACGAGAACCAGGGTCTCGGCGCGTGTGTACGGCGCGTCCTTCAGCAACACCGGCATGTCGATCTCGTCGGAGCGCAGCTGCTGCTTGTATGCGAACCCGCGGCCGTGGTCGACGACCAGGCGGAGGTAGAGGTCGTTCAGGCGCGACTCGATCACGTGCTGATGGTCGAGCAGCAGGGCCCATTCCCGGCGGTTGCGCTCCGCGGCGATGAAACGGCGCTGGAGGATGTGCGCGAGCAGGCGCCGGATCTCGGGGTCCAGCGTGCCGCGGTCACCCGCGAAGTGCTCCTCGGTGTCGTCTTCCATCGGGACCGGGGCGATGAACGGATCCTCGACCGGCGTCTCCGTCACGAGGCTCTCTTCAGGCATGTGATTCTTCCTTCGGGTTGCGCGCCGTGACGGCGCCGAAAGCGAAACGTCGCGTCGATCCGTCCGGACGCCGCGCTTCGACCACCGAGACCTCCTCGCCCTCGGTCATGCCGTTGCGGTGCGCGATCTCGAGCAGTCCGACGAGGTCGACAGGACGACGGGTATCGTCGGCTCCCTGGGTGAAGGCCGCGGCGAGGTCGAACTCCGGGCCGAGACCCGACACGTACTCCTCGAGCTCCGCATACCGTGGACCGCCCCACGCGCGGGAGTCGACGTCGGCGAACTCGACGTCGTCGGCGTCCGCGAGAGGTGCGGGGACGGCCGGCGGGCGGATGCTGCTCACCGTCTGCCTGAGGTGCCCCAGATCCGCGAGCGGGAGACTGCGCACCGGCGAGTCGCTCGCCCCCGCACCGTCCCAGATGTGGAGAGCGGCGATGACGTCGCGCAGCAGATCGTCGATCTGACGGTCCCGCAGCGGATCGTGGGTCTTCACCTGGCCGGTGATGACGTGCGACGCTCGACGCTGTGCGGCGAGGACCTCTTCGACGCCGAGCTCGACCCGACGTCCGATGGCGTCGAGTTCGGCACGCTGCGTGCTGTCGAGCATGCGGGCGAACGGCTGCCGGAGCAGGCCGTGCAGCTGTTCGGTGAGCGCGTCGATGCGATCCGGATCGCCGATCAGCCGCAGGGCGCCGGAGAACGCGCGCCCCTCCGGGGTCGAGTTCATCACGTCCTGCGCGCGTCGCAGATACTCGCGGAGCACCTCGCCGGTCGGGCGCTCGTCACGCCGCAGATGGGCGACGACGTCGCGCTGCATGAGCTTGAGCGACTCGGCGACGCGGGTGAAGTCGGCGGGGAGCTCCCGTGCCAGGTGCAGCACGTTCTCCGCTTCTTCGAACAGCTCTTCATCGTCGAGCGGATCCGCCCTGCCCGATTCCTCGATCCGATCGATCTCGGCGTCGAGTGCCGCCCGCTCCTTGCGAAGACGAGCCAGGCGACGCTCGGGATCGGCCTCGGCGCTGTCGGAGAGGTGCTCCACGGCGTCGAGGAGCGTTCGCACACGGGAGTTGGATACACGTGTGCGCCCCCCGCCCGTGCGTCCGGCGATCTCCAGCGCCTCGACGGCGTGCGCGGAGAGTCGGTACACCTCGATGTCCTCGTCGATCTGCTGCACCAGCCAGCCCAGTCGCACCCAGTTCCGCGCGACGTCGCGGCCGGTCCCTGCGGGAACCCGGCGGTCGTCATCGTCGTAGCCCGCTCCCCTCAGCTCATCGAGGATCTCGGCGAGCTCGGCCTGGGCGTCGGCGATCGGGATGGACGCCCGGTCTGCCGTGAACAGCAGCGAGAGGGACGCGACGACGAAGGGCGCGAAACGTCCGTGAAGGAGGTCGAGAGTCGGCGTGCTGAATGCGGTGACAGCGCGCGAGAATGCCGCTTCTGCTCGTGTTCCTGTCACGTATTCACATTACTCGGCGCCCTCGACATCGCCGGACGCGACGCGGGGTGACGACGCGAGCTGATCCGCTACCGCGAGAACTCGGTGCGCGTGAGGGGTGTGCTCTCCCGCGATGCCGTGACGAGGAACGTGACGGTGTCGGGCAGGTAGCGGTCCTCGCCGTACTCGATCGGCTCGCCTGCCGCGGTGTAGCTCACGCGGCGCACCCGCAGCAGCGCGCTCGCCCGACGCACGCCGAGCAGCTCGGCGTCGGCGCTGGACACGGGGACGGCATCGATGGCGTGCTCGGCGAACGCGGTCACGATCCCGAAGTCACGCGAGAGCGCCTCGACGACGGAGGCCTCGTCATCGGCGATCGAGGCCAGCCGATCGGCGATCCAGTCCGGGTAGCTGGTGCGCTCCAGCATCACGTCGCGGCCGTCGATGCTACGCGTCCTGGTCACGCGCAGCACACGCGTCCGCGGGCTCACCCACAGGCGACGCGCCTCCGCCGCGGTCGCCTCCCCGAACTCCTTGCGACGCACCTGCCCGCCCGGCGCCAGCCCCTTGGACCGCGCCCACTGCGCGAACGAACGCAGCTCTTCGAACGACTGACTCTGTCGGCCCGAACGAACGGTCCAGCCCGCGCCTTGAACCGGGGATACCAGCCCTCGGTCCTCGAGACCCGCGAGAGCCCGTCGGATCGTGCCACGGGTCGAGCCGTAATGCAGACTCAACTTCGTCTCCGATGGAAGACGGGAGCCCGGAGAGAACTCCCCATCGATGATCCTGGTCATCAGATCGCTCATGATCTCGCGATGGGAGCGCGGGGTCGCCGGTAGCACCGTCTCAGACTAGGTGAGCCGCGATACCGTCGATCGCGCGATCAGGACAGCAGTTCACAGTTGTCCCCCGCTGCGCGACCGCCGGCGGCTATCGTTCAGACGTCGTTCATCTGCACGCCGCCCCGTGCACACCACGGAGCGGGGTAATCGTCCCGTGACCTCGTCGACGCCCGCTTCCGATCGCTCCGCTTCTGATCGCTCCGCCTCTGATCGCTCCGCCTCCCCTCGTTCCACCCCCGCGCGGCCCGCCGCGGCTCGACCCGCCGCCGTGCTCTTCGACCTCGACGGCACACTCGTCGACAGTGAACGGGCGTGGCTCGACGTGATCAGCGCCCACCTCGCACACCTCGGCACAACGGTGTCGTCGGCGCAGCTCGCCGGGTTCGAAGGGCTGTCCGGCATCGATGCCGCCCACGCTCTGATCGGGCTCGGGAGTACGCGTGCGAGTGCGAGCGCGCTCGCGGCGGAGCTGGAGCTCGTCACGATCGATTCCTTCGCGGGGCGTCTGGAATGGGTCGCCGGTGCCGAGGAAGCACTCGCGCACCTGCGGCGCGAGGGAACCCGGATCGGTCTCGTGACCAGCTCGACCAGGGCATGGGTCGATGCGGTCGCCGAGAACGTGAGCCTCGGTGTATTCGACGTCGTCGTGACCGCGGACGATGTGCGACGCACGAAGCCGAGCCCAGAACCCTATCTGCGGGCGACCGGCCTGCTCGACGTCGATCCGGCCGCGTGCCTGGTGTTCGAGGACTCCGAGGTCGGCGTGCGTGCTGCCGTCGCTGCCGGATGCCGCGTCGTGCAGGTCCGGGCCGACCGGAGGGAGGCGAGCGGCACGACGGCCTGCATCCCCGACTTCCGCGCCGTGACGGCACCCTGGGTCGCTTCACTGATGCCCTCCCTGCCCGCGCTTCCCTGACGTCCCCACACTTCTCGACCGCCTTCCGAACCCCGACGACACCTGCGAGGAACCCCATGCTGACCCCTGATCGCCCGAAGACGACACGCCCCCGTCCGCAGGCGGCCCTACGCCGCGCACTCGGTGGAGGGATGATCGCGGCCACGACGGCGCTCACGCTCCTGGTCCCCGTTCTCCCGGCGGCGGCGGTCGCGCCGACGGCCATCCCGACCTCTTCGTCTGCCGTGGAACCGATGACGCAACAGCGCATCGACGCCGCGAACGACGCCTACAACGGCGCCGACGCCACACTCGAGTTCATCACGATGTCCGATACCGAGCTCGGGGGCGCCGCCACGGCGGACAAGACATCCGAGCAGGTGGCCTACGAGGGCGCGAAGCCGCACTTCCAGGCCCTCCGCTCCTGGGCGGACGCCAAGGGCTTCGACCCGCGCGTCGTGGTCGACAACGGCGATGTCGTCGGCGCGAACGACCCGGAGTACTCCGCCCACCTCGCCGGCGACAGCGAGAAGGTCGCCGGCTGGTATCGCGCGGTCGAACGGGTCATGCGCGAGAGTTTCCCCGAGTCGCAGGTCCTGCTCACCCAGGGCAACCACGACATCGCCGATCTGATGGGCACGACCTTCGACTCCGCGCGGAAGAATGCACCGGCCGACGCGCCCGCGTGGCACTACCCGAACGCCGACAGCGCATACGTGAGCAACTTCCACACGACCATCGAGGGCATCGACTTCATCGGTCTCGACTACAACGGCACCAGCACGTTCGGCTACGGCGGGCAGCGCACCGGTTACCAGGCCTTCCTCACCACCACGCTGCAGGACATCGCTGCGAAGCCCGACTACGACCCCGCCAAGCCGATCTTCGTCTCGATCCACAGCGGCTACGCGGGCACGTCGCTCGGGGGGCCCTTCCACGCCGACTACGACATGGCAGGTCCCGACCTGCAGCGGATCCTCGCGTCCTATCCGCAGGTGATGCTCGGCTCGGCGCACACGCACTTCTCCTCGAACCCGGAGACGAGCATCTTCCAGAAAGACTTCACGGTCTACGAGAACGCCTCGATGAACTACATCTACCAGGACGTGCCGAGCGACTTCCTCGGCGGCGGCTACTTCGGGGGCAATCAGGGAGACCCTGCTGCCGGGGTGTCGCAGAAGTACGCGAACTTCATCTCCGTGCTCACCGACGGCTCCACCGTCATCCGTCGATTCGACGTCACCCATCAGCGCTGGGTCGGCATGCCCTGGGTGGTCGACACGACCAAAGGCAAGAGCGGGTTCAGCTACACGGCCGATCAGCGCAGCAAGATCGCACCCTGGTGGGATGCCGCGGCAATCACCGCGACGGACGTCGCCGAGGAGTCCCTCACGCTGCGCTTCGACCAGGCCAAGGACGACGAGCTCGTGAACTACTACGAAGTCGAGATCCGTGATCAGGCCGGCAACCCGGTCGCGTACACGGCGAACCAGGTGCCGGACTTCGGCAAGAACGCGTCAAAGTCCGTCACCGGATCGTTCAAGGCGTACTCGCGGTTCTACATGACCCCGAACACGATGGGCTTCGACGTCCGCGGTCTGAAACCGGCGAAGAACTACACCGTCACGGTTACCGGGTACGACGACTTCCAGAACGCGTCGGAGCCGCTCACCGGCCTCGTGCGCACGGCCGGCGAGCTCGTCTTCCCCGATTTCCCCGAGACCCCGGCACCCGCACCGGACGGCGAGTTCCTGCATCTCGCCTTCGAGGGCGACCTCGGTGACACCGGAACGCATGCGGCATCCGAGCCCACGGCGAAGCCGGTCGGCTCGGTCTCCTACATCGCGACCGATCGCCCGGGGGCCTCCGGAACAGCGGTGCGGATCGGCGGAGGCGAGGGCAGCTACGTCGATCTCGGCTCCCGCCCCGAATTCGACCTCGGCACGGATAAGGACCTCACGATCAGCTTCTGGACCAAGGTCACCGGCGTCGACGGGTACGGTGCGATCATCAGCAACAAGAACTGGGCGAACTGGTACCGCTCCGGCATCAACCTCGCCCCGGAGGGCACGAACACCGGCAAGCTCGAGTTCACGCTCGGCGACGGCACCGACGGCGTCTATGCGACCGGCGACGTCGGCGAGTACCGCGGCTCCTGGCACCACATGACCGTGACCGTCGACCGCACGCGCAACATCGCGAGCACCTACATGGACGGCATGCTGGCGAGGGAGACGAGCATCGCGGGGATCGGGAGCATGACCAGCGGCCTGAACATGCTCGTGGGCGTCGACGGGAGCAAGAGCTACGGCATCGGTCTCGACATGGACGACCTGCGGATGTGGGACACGGCTCTGTCCACGACCGAGGTCGCCGCCCTCTTCGCCGCCGATGATTCGACCACAGAGACTGCCGCACTCGCCCAGGCCGTCGAATACGCGACCGAGCTGATGAACGTCAACGAGATCGAGGCGGCGAACGGACGCGTCTTCGATGAGACGCTCGGCGATGCTCTCGCCGCGGCGACAGCCCACAGTGCGGCTCTGCTCGCGGGATCTCCGGGAGCGCGGGATGGCTCGACCGATGGTACGGTCGCGACAGTCGCCGCCGTCGCACCGACGAAGGCACAGCTGCGGACGAGCTTCGAGTCGCTGAAGGCCGCCGTCGACGCGGTGGAGGCCCAGGCCGTGCGCTTCAGCTATCGCACCGAGGTGCGCGGCGGCACCGTTTCGCCCGCAGAGGGCGTTGCGGATCGCGGCGGCCAGGTGCGCCTGACGCTCACGCCGGCTGCCGGTTTCGGGATCGCGGGTTCAACGGTCACGGTCAGCGGCGTCGACAGCTTCGCCATCGAAGGTGCGGAACTGGTGCTGACAGGCGTCGAGAGCCGCGTGCTCGCCTCGATCGACTTCGCCACGGCCGACACCGGCACCCCCGGCGAGGGCGGCACGCCCGGCGAGGGCGGCACCGGGAACGGCGGCACGGGACGCGGAGACGGCACCGTGGCGAAACCTGGAACCGACGGCTCCGCTGCTCCGCTCGCGACGACCGGAGCAGACGTGGCGATCCTCTGGGTGTGGGCGGGATTGGCTGCCACCCTGCTGGGGGCTGGCGCGTGGCTGGCCCGCCTGCGCCGCCGCGCGGCCTGACGACCGATGGCGAAGGCCCCCTGCTTTCCGTGCTGACACGGATGGCCGGGGGCCGCCGCCGAACGCGTCATTCTCGCGGCGGACGACTCCGACGCATCACCTAACGAAGAAACCCCCGCCTGAGCGGGGGTTTTCATCTTGCTGGGGTACCTGGACTCGAACCAAGAATAACGGAACCAGAAACCGTCGTGTTGCCAATTACACCATACCCCAAGGGCGAAACCGGAGCCTCGCACCGAGAATCAAGCCTACCCGAGCGGCGGCGGAACACCAAAACCGGTGCCGTGCGCCGCCGCCCGGGCGCGTCGCGACTCAGTTCGCGAGGAACGCCGACAGGGAACGCAGACGACGCAGCGACTCGTCCTTACCCAGCAGCTCCATCGACTCGAACAGCGGCGGCGAGATCCGGCGGCCGGTGATCGCCACACGCGGAGGGCCGTAGGCGATGCGCGGCTTGAGCTCGAGCTTGTCCACCAGCTCCGCGGCCAGAGCCTCCTGGATCTTCTCGGGCGTGAACTCCTCCAGCGGCTCGAGAGCGACGACGCAGGCATCGAGCACCTCGGCAGCATTCGCCGGCAGTCCCTTGAGCGCGTCCTCGGCGTATGAGACCTCGTCGGTGAAGAGGAAGCCCACCATCCCGGGGACCTCGCCCAACAGCTGCACGCGCTCCTGCACGAGAGGCGCCACGCGGAACGCCGTCACCAACTGCTCATGTGTGGGCTCATCGAAGAGCCCGGCCGCGGCGAGGTACGGGATCGTCCGCTCGGCGAAGTCCTTCTCCCCCAGCATCCGGATGTGGTCGCCGTTGATCGATTCGGCCTTCTTCTGGTCGAAGCGGGCCGGGTTCGGGTTGACGTTGACGATGTCGAATGCCGCGGTGAACTCGTCGAGCGAGAACACGTCGCGGTCGGGGCCGATCGACCAGCCGAGGAGCGCGAGATAGTTCAGCAGTCCCTCAGGGATGAAGCCGCGGTCGCGGTGCAGGAACAGATCGGCCTGCGGGTCGCGCTTGGAGAGCTTCTTGTTGCCCGTCTCCCCCAGCACCAGCGGCATGTGGGCGAATCGCGGCACGAACGTCGTGACGCCCGCATCGATGAGAGCCGCGTACAGCGAGAGCTGGCGCGCGGTCGACGGCATTAGATCCTCACCGCGCAGGACGTGCGTGATGCCCATCAGTGCGTCGTCGACCGGGTTCACGAACGTGTACAGGGGCACGCCGTTCGGACGCACGACCACGAAGTCGGGGAATGAACCGGCGGGGAAGGTGACCTCGCCACGGATCAGGTCGACGTACGTGACGTCCTCGTCCGGCACGCGCAGGCGCAGAGCGGGCTGTCGACCCTCGGCCCGGAAGGCCGCCTTCTGCTCGTCGGTGAGGTCGCGGTCGAAGTTGTCATAGCCGAGCTGCGTGGCGCGGCCTGCGGCCTCGTTGCGCGCGTCGATCTCCTCGGCCGTCGAGTAGCTCTCGTAGAGGGCGCCCGTCGCGATGAGCTTGTCGATCACCTCGCGATAGATGTCGTGACGCTCCGACTGCCGGTAGGGCGCATGCGGTCCGCCGACCTCGACGCCCTCGTCCCAGTCGATCTTGAGCCAGGTGAGCGCGTCGACCAGTTGGCGGAAGCTCTCCTCGCTGTCACGGGCGGCGTCGGTGTCCTCGATGCGGAACACCATCTTCCCGCCGTTGTGTCGGGCGTAGGCCCAGTTGTAGAGAGCCGTGCGGACCATGCCGACGTGCGGCAGACCGGTCGGTGAGGGGCAGAAGCGGACGCGGACGTCGGCACCACTGACAGTCGTGGTGAGGGGGTGAGGGGTAGCCATAGCCCTTCGATTCTACGGGGACGGGTGACCGCACCGCTGGAGGATCGAAGCGCTCAGCGAGCGGCGCTCACGGCGACCGCGGCACGATGCGCCAGCGGTAGGAAGCCGTTCGCACTCCGCTCGTCGACCATATGGTCGAAAGCGATCCGAAACCGCTGCCGGTCGACCTCGTCGAGACCGGCGTAGAGCGCACCGGCACCGGCCACTCCCCCTTCGACAGACCGCCAGAGGGCTCGCGGATTCGCGCTCCAGGTCCAGTCGAGCTCGGTGACCTCTACGCGCTGTAGCCCGGCCTCCTGCAGCATCCGCCCGAACCCGTCGGCCGTGCGCTCGAAGTCCTCGTCATCCGGGAGCCTCGGCCCCGCGAAGGGCGCGATACCGGCACGCTCGGTGATCTCGGCCCAGAACCACGAGGGAGAGAGCGTCCAGGTCGTCGCCACGACCGCACCCCGGCTGACCCGTCGCAGCTCTGCGGCGGCCGAACGCGGTGACGGGACGTGATTCAACACGAAGTTCGCGATGGCGACGTCGAACGCGCCGTCTGCGAACGGAAGCGCCGGCAAGGTGCCGTCGATGGTGTCGATCCGAGGATGCCGGCGACGCGAGACCGCGCGCATGGTCGACTCCGGCTCGCACGCGGTCACCGTCCATCCCTCGGCGGTCCACATCGCAGCCAGGGTGCCGTCTCCGGCGCCTACGTCGACCAGGCTGCGGCCGTGCGGCTCGCCCAGAGCCTCCCGCATCGCGACGAAGGTCCCGGCGCACAGCGCCGAGTAGGAGGCGGAGTACGCTTCGCCGACCCCGGACCAGTCCTTCACCGTGCTCCCGCGCGAGCCAGCGGAGACAGCGCCACGATCGCGACGACCAGGATGAAGGCTGCGATCCCGAGTCCCGAGTACTGGAAGTTCGACAGCACTACTCCGGCCAGCACCGAGCCGGCCGCAGCCGAGAGGCTCATGAGCGAATCGCTGCGACCCTGTCTGCGCGTGCGGAGCTCGGGCGCGGAGGCCTCGGTGAGCAGCGCCGCCCCGGCGACCGTCGCCGCGCTCCACCCCAGCCCCAGCAGGATGAGCGCGACCATGACACCCCAGGCCTCGGTACCCGTGAACACGGCGAACGCCAGAGCACCGGCGAGCAGCACCTGGCCGAGCAGCACGACCTTGAGTCGGCCCCACCTGTCGGCGAGCACACCGAAGACCGGCGACAGGGCGTACATCCCGCCCACGTGCAGGGCGATCGTGATCCCCACCAGAGCCGAGACATCCGCCGGGGTCGCCGCCATGCCTCCGGCGCCGTGCGCCATGTGCGACAGGTGCACCGGGGTCATGGCCATGACCGACGCCATCACCACGTGAGACCCCGCGATCGCGAAGATCGCATAGCGCGCCACCCGCGGCCGGTCCACTGCCACCGCTCCGGCGGCAGCCGCCGACGCCGTGGCGAGCCGCTGCGCCGCGAGAAGCGGATCAGGGCGCAGCGCGACGATGTAGAGCAGGAGTGCCGCGCACTGCGCAACGAACGAGAACAGATAGGAACCCGTCTGCGGAGGCATCCCGACCGCCTGCCCGACGATCTCTCCCGGTCCCAGCAGGAGGGGCCCGGCAACCCCTCCGATCGTCGTCGACCAGACGACGATCGACAGATCCCGGCCACGGTGCTGCGGGTCGGCGAGATCCGTCGCGGCAAAGCGAGACTGCAGGTTTCCCGCGTTGCCCGCGCCGATCATGAGGATGCCGGCGAGCAGCAGCGGGAAGATGCGCAGGGAGGCGGCGAGGATGACGACCGCGATGCCGACCAGTGCGAACAGGTTGCCGAGCGTGAGCGCACGACGCCGACCGACACGAGCGGCGAGGCGGGCCAGCGGGATCGCGCACGCCGCCGCTCCGAGCGTGACCGAGGCGGTCGCCAGACCGGAGAGCGCGTCGTTCCCCGAGATGTCCGCCGCCAGGAGCGCTCCGAGCGACACCGTGGCACCGAAGGCGATGCCGCCGAGCACCTGCCCGAGCGACAGCACCAGCACGGTGCGTCGCTGGACCGCCGTCTGCTGCGCCGCCGTCAGGGCCACATCGGTCATGACGCGGGTGCGGCGTCCCGC
Source organism: Microbacterium sp. Cr-K32 (assembly GCF_000708345.1). Classification (NCBI taxonomy): domain Bacteria; kingdom Bacillati; phylum Actinomycetota; class Actinomycetes; order Micrococcales; family Microbacteriaceae; genus Microbacterium; species Microbacterium sp. Cr-K32. Next base: position 326,169 of record NZ_JARD01000012.1, read on the forward strand.
GCGGTGTTGCGAAGGATGCCCAGCCCCGTGATCTCGACCTCGACGACGTCTCCTGCGCCGAAGGTTCCGACGCCCGCCGGCGTGCCCGTCATGATGACATCACCCGGGAGCAGGGTGAACACGGCCGAGGCGTACTCGATGATCGCCGGTACCGAGTGGATCATGTCGGTGAGCGGAGCGTGCTGGCGCACCTCGCCGTTCACCCGCGTCTCGATCGTGGCGGTCGCGGGATCGAAGTCGGTCTCGATCACGGGTCCGAGCGGGCAGAACGTGTCGAAGCCCTTCGCGCGCGCCCACTGTCCGTCCTTGCGCTGCAGATCGCGCGCGGTCACGTCGTTGCCGATCGTGTAGCCCAGCACGTAGTCGAGCGCGTTCTCGGCCTTCACGTTCTTGGCGATCTTGCCGATGACCACGACGAGCTCACCCTCGTACTCGGTGCGATCGGAGAGGGGCGGACGCACGATCGCGTCACCAGGTCCGATCACCGCGGTGTTCGGTTTGAGGAACAGCAGCGGTTCCTCGGGAGCCTCTCCCCCCATCTCGGCCGCGTGGTCGTGATAGTTCTTGCCCACGCAGACGACCTTCGACCGCGGGATCACCGGAGCGAGCAGCGCGGCGTCCGCGAGCGGCACACGGGCGCCGGTGGTCTCGTACCCGGTGAACATCGGGTCTCCGGCGAGCACGACGAGCTCACGCTCGTCGATGATCCCGTACATGATGGCTTCGTCGTGGCTGAACCGGGCGATCTTCATGGGATCCAGCCTAGCGAGGCGTCCCACCCCGCCGAGACGCACCGCAGACACCGAGACCCACACGTGCGCAGGCGGCAGGCGTGGGTCTCGGTGGTGGGCGCGGGTATCGTCCGCGCGGTCAGGCGTCGAGGCGCAGAAGCCAGCCGTGCTTGTCCTCGCGGCGGCCGTACTGGATGTCCGTGAGCTCCTCACGCAGCGAGAGTGCGAGCTCGCCCAGCGGCTGCGGTTCGTCGAACCCGTCTCCGACGAGTGCGCCGATCGGGGTGACGACCGCGGCGGTGCCGCACGCGAACACCTCGACGATGTCGCCGGAGGCCACGCCTTCGCGCCACTCGTCGATCGAGATCGGGCGCTTCTCGACCGTGTAGCCGCGGTCTTCCGCCAGCTGCAGGAGCGAGTCACGCGTGATGCCCTCGAGGATGCTGTCCGACTCGGGGGTGACCACACGTCCGTCCTTGAAGACGAAGACGACGTTCATGCCGCCGAGCTCCTCGACATCGCGCTTCTCGTTGAGGAACACGACCTGGTCGCACCCCTTCGCGCTCGCCTCGCTCTGTGCGAGCAGGCTCGAGGCATAGTTGCCTCCGGTCTTGGCCTTGCCGGTTCCGCCCTTGCCGGCGCGGGCGTACTCCTCGGAGAGCCAGATGCGCACCGGCTTCACCCCGCCGGAGAAGTAGGCGCCTGCGGGGCTCGCGATCACGTAGTAGGCGACCTTCTGCGCGGCGCGCACGCCGAGGAACGCCTCCTTCGCGAACATGAACGGGCGCAGGTACAGGCTCTGGTCAGCGCCGTCCGGAACCCAGCGGCCATCCACGGCGATGAGCTCGCGCAGCGACTGGATGAAGTACTCGGTCGGCAGCTCCGGCAGAGCGAGACGACGAGCGCTGGCCTGCAGACGCGCAGCATTGCGGTCGGGGCGGAACGTGTGGATCGAACCGTCCGCGTGACGGTAGGCCTTGATACCCTCGAAGATCTCCTGCGCGTAGTGCAGCACCGATGCCGCGGGGTCGAGCGGGATCGGACCGTACGGCTGCACGCGAGGACGGTGCCAGCCGCCCTTGGCGGACCAGCAGATGTCGACCATGTGATCGGTGAAGACCACGCCGAAGCCCGGATTCTCCAGCACCTCGGCGAGCCGTGCGGGAGACGCAGCGGTCAGGTTCTTCGTGACGGCGAACTCCAGGGGAGCCACGGTCGCCTCGGCATCGATGGTCGTCATCTCATCATCCATTCCTCGTGGGTGGGCGCATCCTCGCGCCCGTTCAGCCTACGCCTGCAGTCAGAGGCGTGCAGTGATCGCGGAGCCGATCTCCGCCGTGGTGCGAGCCACCGTCCGTGCCGCGATGTCCGCCTCGACCGCGGCACCGACCCGTGCGGATTCCTCGGTGAGTCCGAGGTGGTCGAGCAGCAGCGCGATCGAGAGGATCGCCGCCGTCGGGTCGGCTTTCTGCTGTCCGGCGATGTCGGGCGCTGAGCCGTGGACCGGCTCGAACATCGACGGGAACGCGCCGTCGGGGTTGATGTTCCCCGAGGCGGCGAGGCCGATGCCACCCGTGACCGCGCCCGCGAGGTCGGTGAGGATGTCGCCGAACAGGTTGTCGGTGACGATCACGTCGAAGCGCGAGGGGTCGGTGACCAGGAAGATCGTGGCGGCGTCGACGTGCAGGTAGTCGACCTCGACGTCGGGGTGCTCGGCCGCCACCTCGTTCACGACGCGCTGCCAGATGGCACCGGCGTGCACGAGCACGTTGGTCTTGTGCACCAGCGTGACCTTCTTATGACGACGCTCGGCGAGGTCGAACGCGTAGCGCACGACGCGCTCGACGCCGAAGGCGGTGTTCACCGAGGTCTCGTTCGCGACCTCCTGCGGGGTGCCCTTGCGGATGGCCCCGCCGTTGCCGACGTACGGCCCCTCGGTGCCTTCACGCACCACGACGAAGTCGATGTCGCCGGGCTCGGCCAACGGGCCCGAGGCACCGACGAACAGCTTCGACGGCCGCAGGTTCACGTAGTGGTCGAGGGTGAAACGCAGCTTCAGCAGCAGGCCCCGCTCGATGTTGGCGTCCTTGAGGCGCGGGTCGCCCGGGGTGCCGCCGACCGCGCCGAGCAGGATCGCATCGTTCGCGGAGATCGCGGCGAGGTCATCGTCCGTGAGGGTGTCGCCGGTCTCGAGGAAGCGTCCGGCGCCGAGCGAGAAACGGGTCTTGTCGAAGACCACACCGCTGTCGGCGGTGACGGCGTCGAGCACCTTCTCCGCTTCGGCGATGACCTCGGGACCGATGCCGTCTCCGGGGATGACGGCCAGCTTCACGACACGCGACATGAGACTCCTTGCGCACTGCACGGGGATGGACCGGCTCGGGCTCACCGCAGGGCGAGCGAGCCGGTCCTCCCAGCGTACTGGTCAGTGCGTGGGGGCTTTGCGCAGTGTGACGGCGGCGATCACGCCCGCGACGACGACGAGACCAGCGCCGATCAGCGAGGTCACCATCACCCCGGAGCCGAATGCGGCCGCCGCTGCCTCCCACAGCGCGGTGCCGAGCTGGCCCGGCAGCGCCTGCGCCGCCGTGTAGGCCCCGGCGAGAGTCTCCCCCGCCGCGTGCGCCACGTCTGCCGGCAGGCCCTCCGGAAGCACGAGAGCCCCGCGGTAGAAGGCCGTGATGATGCCACCGAGCACCGCGGTGCCGAGCACCGCACCGAGTTCATAGGCGGTCTCGGAGACCGCACTCGCCGCTCCCGCCTTCGCGGCGGGGGCGCTGGAGAGGATCAGTTCGTTGGAGATCGTCTCGGCGGCACCGATGCCGATGCCGAGCACCACGAATGCGACGACCAGCGGCAGGACGCCGTGCTCGTGCGTCGTGAACGCCACGATCAGGTAGCCGGCCACGGAGAACGCGAGCCCGACGGGGATCACGATGTGCGGCGGGATACGACGGGAGATCGGGACGACCGAGAGTCCGGCCACGATCATCGCGAGCATTCCGGGCACGAGCGCGAGCCCGGCCATCATCGGGGACAGCCCGAGGACGAGCTGCAGGTGCTGCGAGACGAAATAGAGGAAACCGACCAGAGCCACGACGCTCAGCAGGTTGACCAGGATCGCACCGGAGAAGGAGCCCCGACGGAAGAGCGCCATGTCGAGCATCGGCGTCTTGGCACGCAGCTGGCGACGGACGAACAGGTAGCCCATCACGAAGCCGAGCAGCGCCCAGGCTCCGGCCTTGAGACTCGGCCCGTCGACGGCCAGCGACTTGATCGCGTAGACGACCGGGATCATCGTCGCCATCGACAGCGCGATGCTGATCAGATCGATGCGCCCGGGGTTCGGGTCGCGGCTCTCGGGCACCAGCAGCGGCGCGGCGACGAGCAGCGGGATCAACACGGGCACGGCGATGAGGAAGACCGAACCCCATGCGAAGTGCTCGAGGAGAAAGCCGCCGACGATCGGTCCGAGCGCGGAGCCCGCGGAGAACGCCGACGCCCACACGGCGATCGCCATGCGGCGCTGATCGCGATTCTGGAAGATCGAGCGCAGGAGGGAAAGGGTCGACGGCATCAGCATGGCGCCGAAGAAGCCGAGGAGCGCCCGGGCGGCGATCAGCAGCCCGGCAGTGGGCGCGAAGGCGGCCAGTGCGGAGACGGCGGCGAAGCCGGTCGCACCGATCAGCAGCATCTTCCGGCGCCCGAAACGGTCGCCCAGCGTCCCCATCGTGACCAGGAGGCCGGCGAGCACCAGGGGGTACACGTCGATGATCCACAGCTGCTCCGCCCCCGTGGGAGCGAGCGCGATCGAGATCTCGGGGAGCGCGAAGCTCAGCACCGTGTTGTCCACCGACACCAGCAGCACCGGCAGCATGAGGACGACGAGTGCCGCCCAGCCGCGGGCTCCGACGCGGGGAGCGTCCGTCTCTGTCGTCGGGATCGACGCAGTACGGTTCATGGAACACCTCTCAGAATCATGACGGCACGGTTAGTGAACCGTCCAGATGGTATAGTAACAGAATTCCCGCCCCTCCCCTGTGCAGAGGATCCACGATGCCCCGACCTCCCCTCGCCCGCGAGAAGGTGCTCGACGCCTTCGAAGCGATCCTCATCGAAGACGGCGAACGTGCAGCGACGCTCGATGCGACCGCGAAGGCGGCCGGCGTCTCCAAGGGTGGCCTCCTCTACCACTTCGGGTCGAAGGATGAACTGGAGGCAGGGCTCGTCGAGCGGCTCGACCGGCTCACGACGCTCGACCTCGAACGCATGACCGCAGCCGACGAGGGGCCGGTCGCCTACTACGTGCGCACCTCGGTCATGGAGGACGACGCCCTCGATCGCGTGCTGATCGCCACGACGCGGCTGGCCCAGGGCGGATCGATCCCTGCCGCCGACATGCTCCGCGACACGCGACGACGCTGGGCGGAGACGATCCGCCCGCATGTGCGCGACAATGCGAGCCTCGACCTCGTGATGCTCGTGAGCGACGGGCTCTACTTCAACAACTCGCTAGACGTGCACGGCCCCGAGCGGCTCGTCCCCCGCAGCGACGAACTCGCCGAGCTGATCGCCCTCGTCCTCAGAGCCACGGCCTGACCCGCCGAGAGATGAGAAGAGGGCGGGAGCATCACGCTCCCGCCCTCTTCTGCACTTGCGCACTGGCACCGGTGCAGCCAGACCTGTGCGATCAGACCTCGGTGATCTCGATCTGACGGAAGAGGTCGGCGTCGATCGCGTCGCGCACGTCGTCGAGCAGTTCGTCCGAGACCGGCGAGTCCAGGGTCAGCACGCTGAGCGCCTGGGCCCCGGCGGCCTGACGGGCGATCTGCATGCCGGCGATGTTGATGCCGGCCTCCCCGAACTTCTGGCCGTACACGGCGACGATGCCGGGGCGGTCGGTGTAGAGCATCACGACATGGTGCTTCTCGATCGGCAGCTCGAGCCGGTGGTCGTTGATGCCGACGAGCTTCTCGGTCTGCTTCGGACCGGTGAGCGTGCCGGACACCGAGAGCTGCGAGCCGTCGGACAACGCGCCCGCGAGGGTGATGACGTTGCGGTACTCGTCGCTGACGTCATCCTTGAGCAGACGCACCGCGATTCCCCGCTGTTCGGCGAGGAGCGGCGCGTTGACGTAAGAGACCGTCTCGCTGACGATGTTCGTGAAAACGCCCTTGAGCGCAGCGAGCTTGAGCACGCTGACGTCGTAGTCGTTCAGCTCTCCGTGCACCTCGACATCGAGGCTGGTGAGCGGCGACGTCGCGAGTGCCGCGAAGATCTGGCCGAGCTTCTCGACGAGCGAGATGCCGGGACGCACGTAGGGATCGATGACGCCACCCGCGACGTTCACCGCGTCGGGGACGAGGTCGCCGCCGAGCGCGAGGCGCACGGAGCGGGCGACCGAGACGCCGGCCTTCTCCTGTGCCTCTTCGGTGCTGGCACCGAGGTGAGGGGTGACCACGACGTTGGGCAGGTCGAGGAGCGGCCGCGCGGTGCCTCCCTCTGCCGGGGGCTCGGAGGTGAACACGTCGAGTCCGGCACCCGCGATCTCGCCCGCGACGAGGGCCGCGTGCAGCGCCTCCTCGTCGATCAGCCCACCGCGTGCGACGTTGACCACGAAGGCGGTCGGCTTCATGGCCGCGAACTGCTCGGCACCGATCATGCCGGTCGTCTCCGGCGTCTTCGGCATGTGGATCGTCAGGAAGTCCGACTCCGCCACGAGCTCGTCGAGCGAGAGCAGCTGCACGCCGAGCTGCTGTGCGCGGGCAGACGTGACATAGGGGTCGTAGGCGACGACCCGCATGTCGAAAGCCGCGAGGCGCGCGGCGACGAGGGCGCCGATGCGGCCGAGACCGACGATGCCGACCGTCTTCTCGAACAGCTCGGCGCCGGTGAAGGAGCTGCGCTTCCAGGCACCGGCAGACAGTGAGGCATGCGCCGCCGGGATGCGGCGGGCGAGGCTCAGGATGTGGCCCACCGTGAGCTCGGCGGCGGAGACGATGTTCGAGGTCGGCGCGTTGACGACCATGACGCCGGCAGCCGTGGCCGCCTTGATGTCGACGTTGTCGAGGCCCACTCCGGCGCGGGCGACCACCTTCAGCTTCGGGGCGTGCCCCAGCGCTTCCTCATCGATGCGCGTCGCCGAGCGGACCAGCACGGCATCGGCATCCGCGAGCGCCGCGAACAGCGCCTCGCGGTCGGTGCCGTCGACGTCACGGACGTCGAAGTCGGGACCGAGAGCGTCGATCGTGGCGGGAGAGAGTACTTCGGCGATAAGCACGACAGGCTTCGGCACAGTGGATCCTTCGGGGCAGCGCGGCAGGGGCCGATGCGCCGCACACCATGGGGGCGCGATCGCGTCAACTCTACCGGAGCAGACGCAGCCCTCCGTGCCGTGTGACGCGGCACGGCAGGCCGCTCACGCGCTGGGCATCGTGAGGCTCAGCGCGATCAGACTCATCCAGAACACCGCGACGACGCCGAGTCCGGCGAGGAACACGAGCGCCAGTTCGCCGACACGGCGCCGCCGGCCGATCACATAGGCGAAGACGAACACGATCGCGGGGAAGGCGACGCCGAACAGCAGCGTCGCCCACCCGCCGCCACTCAGTCCGGTCTGGGCCATCGTGATGAGGTGCGCGACGGCATTCCAGACCGCGTAGGCGTAGAAGAGTCCTGCCAGGCCGATGACGAGCCCGACGAGCCAACGCGGAGAATCCGCGGATGCCTGCGCTTCGTTCGACGACGTGGTCATGATCCGATCACCCCCACGGTGACGAAGGGCCAGGGGACGAGGAGCACGACCCCCGCGAACAGCACGGCGACGCGGATCCAGGCCGCACTCCCCCGTGTGAGCACCCAGGTCGCCAGGAACCACAGCGCGGGCGCAGCGATCGCGAGGAAGAACCACGGCAGGAACATCACGTCGGAGACGAGGAAGGATGCCAGCGGCTGCAACCGGAGCCCTCCGACGATCCAGCCGATCGTGTAGAGGAGGTAGACGCCGCCGACGACACCGACGAGCAGCAGCATCGGGGTGCTCAGCCCCGAGGGCTCGTCGTCGGTCGCCGGTGTGACGGTGCCGTCGTCCTCGATCGTCCCGACGTCGTCGCTGCCCTTGCCGACGGCGTTCCAGCCGTGCGGAAGCGCGCGATCCTTCGGTGTCGAGGCCTCGTCGCCGTCCCAGCTGAGCGCGTCGTCGGAATCGGAAGTCATGTCCCCAGCGTAGGACACCCGGTCCACTAGGATCGGGGTTGCCTTGAGCCGGAACGGCGGGCACCGGAGGGGAAGGGAACACCGTGGCTGCGAGCGAGAACGCCGAGACCGGGAACAGCGACGCCCGCGTCGCCCAGTCCGCGAAGAGCACGGCGACCGAACCGCCTGCCGGTTGGGTCCCCACCCCCGAAGCCAAGGCCAAGGCGACGCGCTTCCGCTGGATCGCCGCCATCCTCTGGGCTGTCGCGATCATCGGCGAAGGCGTCGGCATCTTCTGGCTCCTGCGCCAGCGTGTGTTCGTCGGCGAAGACGGCACCCTCGTCCGCAACCCCGACACCGGCCTGCTCGAGGAGCAGGGTGTCACCGCGACGTTCCCGCAGTGGGCGTTCATCACGCTCCTCGTGCTGCTCGTCGTGATCGCGGCCCTGTCCATCACCGGCTCGGTGCTGTGGAAGAAGGCCAACCGCCTCGACCCCGCGCTCAGGGCGGACAAGACGCGGTTCTTCGTACAGAACCAGCTCGGTGCGATCGTCGCAGTCGTGGCGTTCCTCCCGCTGGTCATCCTGATCTTCCTCAACAAGGACATGGACAAGGGCCAGAAGACCACGGCTGGAATCGTCGGCGTCGTCCTCGCGGCCCTGGCCGTCTTCATCGGCGTCGACTTCGCTCCGGCGTCCGTCGAGCAGTACACGGCCGACCAGTCGGCCGTGATCCAGCTCCTGGGCAAGGACGAGGTGGTCTGGGTCGACGGCGGCAAGGTCTACCACGTCTGCGATGACGTCCCGGCGATCCAGACCGGGAGCGAGATCCGCACCGGCACGACCGCACAGGCCGTCGAGGCGGGCAAGATCCGGCTGACCCTGCAGTTCGCTTCGGAACTGCGCGCCTGCGACCTTCCCGTCCCCGAGAACGACGAGCAGATCACCGAGGCGCTGCGATCGATCCAGGCAGGCCAGACCGACACCATGCTCCCCGCACCGGTGTGGGCTGATCCGGCCGAAGCCCCGATCGTGGTCGAGGAAGCTCCGGCGGAGTGACGGCCCGCTCGACGCTACTCCGCGTCGAGTGCCTCCACCAGCCGCTGCTCGGCCGACGACAGGTGCGCGTCGAGAAGAGCCGCTGCCCGTTCTCCGTCGCCTGAAGCGACCGCGTCGAGGATCTCGGCATGCTGCGACGCGATCACCGAGGCGTCGAGAAGCCGGCGCCCCTGCACCTGCGCCATGCACAGCCGCACTTCGTCGAGCACGCTGCGGTACATGCGCCCGGTGCGTTCGCTGTCGAGTGCATCGATGATGGCGGTGTGGAACCGCAGATCGGGGTTCACGGTCGCCGGGTCGGGACCCGGGGGCATCGCGAGGATCTCCGCATTCGCATCGCGCGCCGCGCTCGGCACGGTGCTGGTCTTCGCGAGCTCGCGAAGCGCCGCGCTCTCGAGTCGGGCCCTGGTGCGGTAGACGTCACGCACTGTCGCGGGGTCGATCCCGACCACACGCGCGCTTCGATGCGCGGTGCGCACGAGCAGGCCACTGGCGACGAGCTGTTCGATCGCCGCTTTCGCGCTGGGACGCGCAACTCCGAAGGTCTGCGACACGGCCGCTTCCGTGATTGGATCCCCCGAGCGGATCTCGCCGCCGAGGATACGACCGCGCAGCTGGGCGGTGACGGCATCCACGACGCCGACGATCCCCAGCGGTGCGTCCGAAGTGGTGGTCATGTGGGTCAGCCTATCGAAGCGCCGCACGCTCGGTACACTTGTCTGACAATCTCGTTGATCACCTTCCGACGGAGCAGAGGAGCACCGTGCCGACCACCCTCGCCGAACCGCTGGACCCCGCCCTGCTGGGCCCCGCGACTCAGGTCCATTCGCGCTCCATCGACCGCTTCGCCCGCGCCCACGACGCCTCCCACTACCTGCTGATCCCGGATGCGGTGCTCTCCCCCGCGGATGCCGAAGGGGTGGCACGCGCCTTCGGAGCCGTTCGCGCCGCCGGCCGCACGATGACGTTCCGCTCCGGGGGCACCAGCCTCTCCGGGCAGAGCGTGAGCGGGGACATCCTCGTCGACACCCGCAGCAGCTTCCGCGAGATCCGCGTGGAAGACGACGGCGCGACCGTGCGCGTCGGCCCCGGCGCCACCGTGCGCCAGGTCAACACCAGACTCACGCGCTATCGCCGCAAGCTCGGCCCCGACCCCGCCAGCGAGATCGCCTGCACGATCGGCGGAGTCGTCGCGAACAACTCCAGTGGAATGGCCTGCGGCATCACCGAGAACTCATACCGGACGATCGAGTCGATGACGATCGTGCTCCCGAGCGGAACGATCCTCGACACCGGCCGTCCGGATGCGAACGAACTGCTGCACGCCGCGGAACCCGCGATCGCCGAGGGCCTGCTCGATCTGCGGGCACGTCTGCTCGCCTCGCCCGAGCGCGTCGCCTTCCTGCGCCAGCAGTTCTCCATGAAGAACACCATGGGTTACGGGCTGAACGCGCTCCTCGACTTCGATGACCCCGTGCGCATCCTGGAGCACCTCATCATCGGCTCCGAGGGCACACTCGCCTTCGTTGCCGAGGCCCGCTTCCGCACGATCGAGGTACGCCCGTCGATCGCGACGGGGCTGCTCGTGTTCGAGACGCTGTCCGCCGCGATGACGGCACTTCCCGACCTCACCCGACTCGGACTCGCCACCATCGAGCTCATGGACGCCGCCTCCCTCCGGGTCGCGCAGGGGTTGAGCGACGTCCCGGCATCGATCGCGGAGATCGAGGTGCAGGGGCACGCCGCTCTCCTGGTGGAGGTGCACGCCTCCGACGACGATGCGCTCAGGGAGGCGAGTGCGACGGCACAGGCGCATTTCGAGGCACTGCCGCTCGCCGTGGCACCGCGCCTCACCACGGACTCCGGAGAACGCGCTTCACTGTGGCACGTGCGCAAAGGTCTCTACACCGCGGTCGCCGGCGCCCGCGCCTCGGGAACGACGGCTCTCCTCGAGGACATCGTGGTGCCGGTGCCGCGTCTTCTCCACACGTGCGAGCGACTCATCGAGCTGTTCGCCGCGCACGGGTACGAGGGCTCGGTGATCTTCGGGCACGCCAAGGACGGCAACGTCCACTTCCTCCTCAACGAGCGTTTCGACGATGCCGACAGCATCGCGCGCTATCGGCGCTTCACCGATGATCTGGTGGACCTCGTGCTGTCCCAGCAGGGATCGCTGAAGGCCGAGCACGGGACCGGGCGCATCATGGCGCCGTTCGTACGCCGCCAGTACGGTGACGAGCTCACCGACATGATGTGGGAGATCAAGGGCCTCCTCGACCCCGACGGCATCCTGAATCCGGGGGTGGTCCTCTCCGACGACCCGGACTCCTACCTGCATGACCTCAAGCGGGTGCCGACGGTCGAGGGCGAGGTCGACCGCTGCGTCGAATGCGGGTACTGCGAACCGACCTGTCCGAGCAAGAGCATCACCCTCACGCCTCGACAGCGCATCGTGATCCGCCGCGACATGGCGTGGGCCGAGGAGCAGGGCGACACCGAGCTGCTGCGCGACCTGCAGAAGGACTACGACTACGACGGCGTCCAGACGTGTGCGGTCGACGGCATGTGCGGCGTGGCCTGTCCGGTCGACATCAACACCGGCGACCTCGTGCGTCGGCTTCGTGCGGAGCAGTCGAACGCGATCGAAGGCGCGGTGTGGGGCGTGGCCGCGAAGCACTGGGGCACGGTCACCCGGGCCGGAGGGGTCGCGCTCACCGTCGCCGATGCCCTCCCCGCTCCGCTCGTGCGCGGCGTCACGCAGCTCGGCCGCGCGGTCCTCGGCACCGACACCGTGCCCCTCTACGACGGCGGGCTCCCCCACGGCGGCTCGAAGCCCCCGCGCCCGGAGTCGCCGACCGATGCGCAGGCCGTCTTCTTCGGCGCCTGCATCGGGACGATGTTCGGTGCGGAGGGCGAGGGCGAGGGATCTCGGGATGCCCTGCGTGCACTGCTCGACCGGGCGGGGATCCCCGTCGTGATCCCCGAGGAGAACGGCGGACTCTGCTGCGGCACACCGTGGAAGTCGAAGGGCCATCTCGACGGATACGCACGCATGTCGGACCGGGTCCTGGAGTCGTTGTGGGTCGCGAGCCGGCACGGCGAGCTTCCCGTGGTGTGCGATGCGGCGTCCTGCACCGAGGGCCTGGACGTGATGCTCGCACAGTCGGTCGCGAAGAACCCCCGGTACGCCGGGCTGCGTATCGAGGACGCCACGACCTTCGTGGCCCGCGAGGTGCTGCCGAAGCTGACCGTCACGGCGAAGCTGCCCACCATCGCGGTGCATCCGACCTGTTCCACGACGGCGCTCGGGGCGACCGGGGCGCTGACCGCGATCGCCGGAGCCGTCGCCGACGACGTGTTCGTCCCCGAGGGGTGGGGCTGCTGCGCCTTCGCCGGGGACCGCGGCATGCTGCACCCCGAGCTCACGGCCAGCGCGACCGCTCAGGAGTCGGCGGAGATCGCGGAGGCCGAGAGCACGCGCGGCGACTTCGATGCGTTCGTGTCGGCCAACCGCACCTGCGAGATCGGGATGACACGTGCCACAGGGCGACCGTATCGGCATGTGGTCGAGGTGCTCGAGGAGCTCACCCGCCCCTGAGCGCGGGCGCACACAGCGAGGGCCCTCCCGACTCGTGGTCGGGAGGGCCCTCGCCTCGTCGCGATCCGATCCGTCTCAGCCTGCGGACAGGACCGCGACAGCCTCTTCGCGCAGACCGGCCGGGATCACGACGACCGCGCTGTCCTGCGCCGACCGCTCGGCGACGGACCCGTCCGACCAGCGCAGATCGCGCGTGCGCAGTTCATCGGGCAACCCGATCGTGCCGACGCTCGGGTCGAGCGCGTGCATGTGCACCGTCGCCCCTGTGGTCGTGTAGCGACGCGGAGCGCCGCTCCGCTCCCCCATCCGGATCCACGGTCGTGTGCCGTAGATCGCGTGCCCGTTCGCCTGCAGCCACGCACCCAGCTCGCGCATCGCGCTCCGCTGCAGTTCCGGGATCGAGCCGTCGGCCGCAGGGCCCACGTTGATCAGCAGATTGCCGTTCTTGGCCACGACGTCGACGAGCAGGCGGATGAGCGCCGCACCGGACAGCGAGTGCCGCTCGTCCTCCGCCTGGTTGAAGCCGAACGAGTAGCCGAGGCCGCGGGTCGACTCCCATGGCTCCGGGATGATCTCGGGGATGTCCGTGTATTCGCGGGTGAGGAAGCCGTGGTACGGCACACCCCAGCGGTCGTTGACGACACCATCCGGTACGGCATCGAAGTACCGCTCCAGGAGCGCGGCGACCGCGTACTCGTCACGCCCCTTGCCACCGTCCGGCCACTCGATGTCGTTCCAGAGCACGTCGGGCGAGAAGCGCGCCACGAGCTCGTCGAGTTGTGCGGCGGAGTAGCGGGCGAAGTGCGCGTCGTTGCGACGGAACCGGAACAGATCGGTGTCCGATTCGATCGCCGGGAAGTCGCTCACGTGCCAGTCGAGCGCGCCCGAGTAGTAGACGCCGAACTTCGCACCCGCCCGGCGGGTGGCATCGTGGAACTCGGAGATCAGGTCACGGCGCGGACCACGAGCCACCGCGTTGAAGCCGGTCGTCGCGGTGTCCCACAGACAGAACCCCTCGTGGTGCTTCGTCGTGGGGATGACGTACCGGGCTCCCGCGCCGACGAGCTCGCCCACGAAGGCATCCGCGTCGAACGCCGAGGCATCCCACCGATCGGCGAGGTCCTCGTACGAGGTGCCCGGCCCGAACAGCTGCTGGTGCCGCTCCCACGTGGGGCTGCCGGCGATGCGCACGGTGTTGCCGTACCACTCGGCGTACTGGTGCCAGGCGTACGCGTCCTCGGTCGGGATGTTCACGCCCTCGCCGTGCTGCACGGCCCACGCCGGCACCGAGTAGAGACCCCAGTGCACGAAGAAGCCGAGCTTCGCGTCGCGGTACCAGTCGGGCACACCCTGCGTGGGGTACGTCGGAGCGTCCGCGCCGAGGTCCGGTCCGGTGCGCTTCTCGAAGTTCATCATGCGCTCTGCTCCTCAGGGGTTCCGCGACGGACGACGACCGCGGTGAGATCGGGATTCCCGTTCGGGTCGAAGGGGTAGACGCCGGGCCGCAGGCGGTGGTGGCCCAGACGCAGCAGGTCCTGATCGACACCTCCGGGCGTCAATGCGAGGGTCCAGCCCACGGCGAGCTTGTACAGCTCCGGTTCGAGGTAGCCGATCTTCACCACGACGATGTCGGCGCTCGTGGGCTCGAGCCCCAGCATCCGGAAATCCGAGAGGTGGTGGAACGGCTTGCGGCGCTCGGTGATGATGGCGTGCAGCCCGCCCACTGCGATCACGACCTGCGTGCCCGCATCGGGATCCCCGTCGGTGATGGAGAACACGGTCCCGGTGATCGGCACGGGGCCGTGCGGGCCTGCGTCGACCCCTGCGCCGGCGTCGAGGGTGACGGTGGCGCCGACACCGGCGGCCGCTGCCTGGGTGACGGCCACGGGATCGAAGATCGAGGCGACCAGCGTGGTGCGGCTGCCGTCGGTGAGCTCCGCACGCTGCAGCAGGTGCGCGAGCGTCCAGGTCACGTCGCCCGCACCACCGGCGGTCGGGTTGTCGCCCGAGTCCGAGATCAGGTACGGATGCGGCGCTCCCGGGGCGAGCGCCTTCTCGAGCGCCTCATCGAGGGATCCGGTCTCGGCCACGAAGACGAAGTCCTCGCGGGCGTCCCAGAACATCCGCGCCACGCGCTCGGCCTCACGGGCGATCAGCTCCTCGTCGTCACCGGTGACCACGACGTACGCCTGGCACCGCGGCTCATCCGCCCAGGCATAGCCGATCCACACCGAGGCGTCGACGACGCCGGGAAGCGCTTCGATCTCGGGCAGCTGCGCGTAGATGCTGCGCGCCGGCTCCAGGCGGGTGCTGGTCTTCTCCCCGGGCAGCAGCACCGGGACCGGCACCCACGCCGTGAACGGGCGCCGACGCAGCGGGTCGGTGCCGTGCGGCCCCCGCAGTCGCGAGAGCAGGTTCCACACCGCCCTCTCCTTGGTGTTCATCCAGTCCTCGTGCGGCGCCATCCGGTAGCAGGTCAGCAGATCGACCGCGTCGCGCAGCACCTCTGAGACGTTGCCGTGCAGATCCATCGACGTCGACACCAGCGTGTCGGGGCCGAGGGCTGCGCGCACCGCGAGAGCGAGATCCCCCTCGGCGTCCTCCATGCCGACGACGCTCATGGCGCCGTGGATGTCGAAGAAGAAGCCGTCGAAGGGCCCCTGCGTGCGGATGCCCTCCACGATCGCATCCTTCATCCGGTGGTAGGTCTCCGGAGCCACGGCGCCGCCCGGCAGAGAGCGTCCGTGTGTGAGCGGCACCCACTCCGCGGCGGCTTCGAGCTCGCGCCCGTCCTCGAGGAAGGGATAATACGCGCGCAGGGCCTCTCCGGTGCGGACCGTGAAGGCCTCGTCACCGGAGATATGAGGGGAGAACGTGCTCGACTCGATCGAGATCCCGGCGATGCCGATGCGGGGTCTCGGGAGCCCGCCGTCTACGACGGAAGGAAGGGAACCCATCCAGATCTCGTGGGCTTCGGGACGTGCAGTCACGTGGTGTGCTCCTTGTCGGGGGTCGTCGGGTGGACTCATCGGGTGTTCGGGGGCCATCGGGTGTTCGGTGCGAACCGGGATCAGTGTGCTCGTGCCGGCACGAGGGCACGGCGGGCGGTCTCGATGGCGCCGAGAGCGACGGCATCGGAACCGAGGACGGCGGGGATGATGCGCAGCGGGATGCCCGATACCGGGGAGTCCGTGCGCAGCGTGCGCGCGATCGCCGGCTCGAGGAGGTCCCAGGCGGTGGCGACGCCGCCGCCCACGATCGCACAGGGCAGATCGATGATCGTCGCCGCACTGGCACACGCGAGCGCGAGCGCGTGTCCGGCGGCGTCGAACACCGCGATCGCGTCCACGTCGCCCTGTCGGGCACGGTCGGCGACGTCTCTGGCGTCGAGGATCGGTCCCGCCGTGCGCTCCTGAAAGCGCAGTGCGATCGAGGTGCCCGACGCCAATGTCTCCAGATGGCCGGTCTGGCCACAGGTGCACACGAGCTCGCTGTAGCCGGGGGTGTGTCCGATCTCCCCCGCCGCACCGTGCGGACCGTGATGGAGTTCACCGTCGATCATGAGCGCACCGCCGACGCCCGTGCCGAGCATCACGCCGAGCACATCGCGGTCCGTGCGCCCGTCGGCGGCGGCCTCGCCGAGCAGGAAGGCGTTGACGTCGTTCTCGACACGTACGGGGACGCCGAGACGTGCTTCGAGTTCGTCCGCCAGGGGGAACCCCGCCCACCCGACGAAGGTGGCCGATGCCGCGCGGATCGTCCCGGTCTCATGGTCGATGACCCCCGCTGCGCCGACCCCTGCCGCGACGAGTGTCACGTCGGCCTCGGCGACCAGCGCGCGGGTGAGTTCTGCCGCCGCATCGGCCATCGCGCCTCCGCCGAGGGCAGCGGGTGCCGGGACGCTTCCCCTGGCGAGGACTGTTCCTTCGGCACTGACGAGGAGGGCCGCGATCTTGGTGCCGCCGATGTCGATCCCGACCAGACCGGTGCCGTCGGGGAGGACGATGCCGTCGACGGGCATGGTGGTGCGCTGTTCCTGACCGATCATGCTCAGCGCCCGCCCAGTCCTGCCATCGCGATGCCCTTGACGAGGTGCTTCTGCAACACGATCACGAGAATCGTCGTCGGCACCATCGAGATGATGGCCGCGGCCATCTGCAGGTCCCACCGCGTGCCGGTGAGTCCTGCGAAGCTCGCGAGTCCGACGGGGAGCGTTCCGTGCGCGTTGTAGTCGACCGTCACGATCAGCGGCCACAGGTAGCTGTTCCAGAACGAGAGGAACGTGAACACCGCGAGCACCGCCACGGCCGACTTCGACAGGGGAAGGATGATCTGCAGGAACGAGCGCACGGGGCCGGCGCCGTCGACGCGTGCCGCCTCCTCCAGCTCGTACGGGATGCCGCGGAAGAACTGCCGCATCAGGAACGTGCCGAAGGCCCCGAAGGCGAAGGGCAGGATCAGCGCCTGGTAGGTGTCGACCCAGTTGAACCACTGCATCACCTGGAACATCGGGATGACGAGGACTTCGGCCGGCACCATGAGCGTCGCGAGGAACAGCACGAACACCGCGTCGCGGCCCTTCCAGCGCAGACGCCCGAAGGCGTACCCTGCCGTGGTCGAGACGACCAGAACGACGAGGGTGCCGCCGATCGCGACGATGAAGGAGTTCATGATGTAGGTCAGGAACGGCCCGTAGGCGAACACGTCGACGAAGTTGCTCCACCGCAGCTCGGAACCCACCAGGGTCGGCGGCATCGAGAACATCTCGGCGTTCGGCTTGAGCGCCGAGAAGAACGCGTAGATCAGCGGGGAGATGAAGATCAGCGCCGCGATGTAGATCGCGACATGGGCGAGGATCAGTCGCGCGCGGGCACCCGGTGTGGTCGCCGCGCCGCGCGCACGCTCCCGATCGGAGCGGCCGGCACGGCCCGTGGGGCGGACGAGGGTCTCAGTGCTCATAGTGCACCCACTTCTTCTGCGCGGCGAACTGGAGCCCGGTGATCGCGATGATGATCGCGAAGAGGATCCACGCGGCTGCGGCGGCGAGGCCGAGGTCGCCGAAGGTGAACCCCTGCTCCCAGATGTACATGACGAGCGGCTTGGTGGCGTTGCCGGGACCGCCGCCGGTGAGCATCTGCGGCTGGACGAACACCTGCAGGGAGGTGATCATCGTCATGATCGTCGCGAAGAAGATCGACGGCGAGATCATCGGGATGATGATGCTCCATACCCGGCGGAACCCTCGGGCGCCGTCGATGCTCGCCGCCTCCAGCACGCTCTCGGGGAGCTGCTCGAGAGCGGCCGAGAAGATCAGCATGTTGTAGCCGAGCCCCTGCCAGACGCTCATCACGACGACCATGATCATGGCCCATGACGGGTCGGCGAGGAAGTTCGGCAGCTCGATGCCGAACCAGGTCTGCGAGAGACCGTTGAACAGCCCCTGCGGCTGCAGCATCATCTTCCACACCAGCACGTTGGCGACCATCGGAGTCACCACGGGGATGAAGAAGAGCACGCGCAGGGCTCCTCGTCCGCGGATTCGCGATCCGAGGCCGAGAGCGAGCACGAGCGAGAGAGCGACGCTCAGCGGCACGTAGAGCAGGGTGTACACCGCCGAGTTGCGCAGCGCCGGCCAGAAGTCGGGGCTGCTGGTGAACAGCTTGACGTAGTTGTCCACGCCGTTGAAGGTCCGCTCGCCGAAGGTCGGCCAGTCGAAGACGCTCATCACGATCGAGAGCCCGACGGGCACGATCGTGAACAGGGCGAGCCCGATCAGGGCGGGGCTTGCGAACCCCAGCGCCTGACCGGCCTCCACCTTGGCGAGCGATCGTCGACGTCTCGTCGTGATCGTCATCTCAGTTCTTTCTCTGTTGCTGCGTTACTGCGGTGGCCGGAGCCGGGTCACTCGCCGAACTGCGCCTGCGCGTTGGAGAGCAGCTCTTCCATCGTCATCTGACCGTTGTAGACGCTGACCAGGTTGGGCTGGATGTAGCTGTCGAGCTTCTGCCAGTTCTTCGTCATGTACAGCGGAACGGTGTCGCCGAACGCGGCCTCGAACACCGACTGCACCTGGTCGCGGTACTTCTCATCGATCGACTCGAAGTACAGCGGCTGCGAAGAGGTGCGCGCGGGGTACGAGCGACCGGAGGAGGCGATGTAGTCCTGCGCATCCTCACCCAGCAGCGAGCCCATGACCTTGAGCGCGGCCTCCGGGTTCTTGCAGTTCGCCGAGATGCCGTAGCCGGAGCCGAGGATCGGGCCGGGGTTGCCGTCCGCACCTGCGGGCAGCGGCACCATGCCGGCGGCGAAGCCGGACTCGTTGTCGAGGTAGCTCACGGCGTTCCACGTGCCGTCGACCGCCATCGCGGCGTTCGCGCCCGTGTACTGGTTCTCACCCCAGCCGGTGTCCGACGCCGACGCCACGGGAGCCGCGACCTTCTTCTCGGTGACGAGCTCGGCATACCAGGTCGAGGCGTCGACGAACGCCTTCTCGTCGATGTGCAGGGTGCCGTCCTCGGAAGCCGGCTGCGTCGCGGAGTACGCGATCGGCATCGACATCCACTGGTAGCCGCCCATGCCCATGCCGAAGCCGTACTTGCCGTCCTTGGTGGCAGCCGCGGCGATGGTGTCGAAGTCGTCGAACGTCCACCCGATCTCCGGGGTGGGGGCGCCCGCTGCGGTCAGCATGTCCTGGTTGTAGTAGACGAGCATGGTCGCGACGTCGAAGGGCACACCGTAGGTCTTGCCCTCGAAGCTGAGGATGCCGTCGGCGCTCGGGTTGAACTCGGACCAGTCGATGCCCGCCGTCTTGAGGTCGGCGTCGCTCAGCTCGCGGAATCCGCCGGTGTAGCCGCCCAGCTGCGCTCCGCTCATACCGGTCACGCACGCCATGTTGCCGCTGGCCATGTTGGTGGTCAGCTTCGTGAAGAAGTCGCTCCACGGCGACGTCTGCAGCTTGATCTTGATGTCGGGGTTCTGCTCCTGCGCGAATGCGACCTGGGCCTCGAGGGCATCGACGTCGGACTCGCTCCCCGCCCACATGTCGACGACGATCGTGTCGCCGTCGGCGGAACCGCCGGTGCCGTTGCCGCTCGCGCAGCCGGTCATCGCGACTGCGACGCCGGCGACGGCGACAACAGCCCCTACACGCAACTTCTTCATTGAATGCCTCCTGGAAGGGAACTGGTTATTTCGAGGCTCGAATTAACCTAGTAGGATTTCGTATGAAGTTACCGTTTCATACTTCGCAAGGGGCCGCAAGCTGAACATCCGATGTTTATCGGACCTTGATAATTCGTAACTCCCGGGAAACACGACCATCCCCCGCTACGCTGACGATGCTCCGACAGGAAAGTGCTCCCATGACGAACACCGCTGACACCACCGTCGACGACCCGCACACGCGGCGGATCCTCGACCTCGTCGCGCGCGGCGAGGCCCGCTCGCGATCGGAGCTCGCCACATCGCTCGGCGTCGCCGCATCGACGGTCGGACTCCGCGTACAGTCCCTCCTCGACGCCGGAGTCCTCCGCGAAGCGGGCGACGGCACCTCGCGCGGCGGACGACGTCCCCGGGTCCTCCAGATCGCCGCGGACGGCTTCGTACTCTCGGCAGACCTCGGCGGCGGCCACGCGCGCATCGGCAGGCACTCCCTCAGTGGCGCCCTCTTGGACAGCGAGTCGATCGCCGTCGATGTGACCGAGGGCCCCGAGGCGACGCTCGACCGCCTCGGTGTCGTGTTCGACCGCCTGGCGTCCGCCGGCCGCGTCCACGCGATCGGCATCAGCCTTCCGGGCCCCGTCGACATCGCGACAGGCTCGGTCGATCAGCCATCGCGGATGCCCGGATGGCCGGGGTTCCGCGTCGGCGAGCACCTCTCCACGCGCTACGACGTTCCGGTGGCGGTCGACAACGACGCCAATCTCGCCGCCCTGGGAGAGCACCGTGAGCGCTTCGGCCACACCGGCCACAGCATCACGGTGAAGGCGGGAACCGCGATCGGCAGCGGCATCATCGTCGACGGCCGCGTGCACCGCGGTGCGACCTCCGCCGCCGGCGACATCACGCACACCCGCATCGACGGCAGCGGCGACATCCCCTGCTCCTGCGGCAACACCGGCTGCCTCGAGACCGTGGCGAGCGGGGCGAGCCTCGTGCGGCAGATGCGAGACCGCGGCAACGACTCCGTGCACACGACGACCGATGTGCTCAGCCTGGCACGCGATGCGGATCCCCTGGCCACGACGCTGGTGCGGACCGCAGGCACCCATCTCGGACAGGCGCTCTCCGGCGTCGTGAACTTCTTCAACCCGCACGCCGTGTTCCTCACCGGCAGCATGAGCGCATCCGAACCGTTCATCGCCGCCGTCCGCAGCCGGGTCTACGAGGCGTGCCACCCGCTCGCCACGCAGCGCCTGCGCATCGAGTCCGCGACCACGGGCGCTGATGCCATCCTGCATGGAGCCGCGCGCCTCGCGCTCGAGGGCATGGACATCCCCGTGGCGACGGCCTGAGCCGCCGCCACGAGGGACTCAGTCGGCGATCAGAGTCAGTTCGATCACGGGCACGAGCACGTCGGGGCGCCGCACCGGGAGGTGCACCGTCAGCGTCCCCTCGGCCTCCCCCGCAGGCGTCATCAGATCCGCCTCGCGATCCGGATCGGACACGCTGGTCCGGAGCCACGATCCGTCGTTCAGCAGCCGCGCGTACGACACCTTCCCGGCGAGCTCCGGCAGGTGCACGAAGCCCATCGGCCAACTGAACAGGTTCAGGTACAGGCGGTTCCCCCTACGCGTGTACACCCCCTCGCGCGGCGGGGTGAACGACGCGTGCCCGGCGCCGATCACGGCGCCCCGATGCAGGCGCATCCACTCGCCGATCTCTCCCAGCGTCTGCGCATCGCGGGGCGCGATCGCCCCACGTCCGTCCGGGCCGATGTTCAACAGCATGTTGCCGCCCATCGACACAGAGTCCACCAGCATCTGCACGAGCATGGTGGGCGACTTCTGATCGGTGTTGTCACGGTGGTAGCCCCAGGAGCCGTTCAGCGTCTGGCACGCCTCCCAGATCAGCGGCACACCGTCACGCACGATCGGCGAGGTCGGCTGGTACTGCTCGGGGGTGACGAAGTCGGCCGGAATGCCCAGACGATCATTCACGAGCATGTTCGGCTGCAGTTCCCGGCACAGGGCGAGCAGGGCTGTCGCGTCCCAGTCGCCGGGCCCCTTGCCCACCCATCCGTCCTTCTCCTCGGGGTAGGTGAAGTCGAAGAAGAGGTAGTCGATGTCGCCGTACTCCGTGAGGAGCTCGCGCACCTGCCCGTGGAGGTAGTCGCGGTACGCGGCCATGTCGCGCCCGACGTTCAGCGCGTGCGCGCCCTCGTCGTCACGGCGCGGGTGATTCCAGTCCACGGTGAAGTCGGGGTGATGCCAATCGATCACCGAGTGGTAGAGGCCGACCTTGAGGCCCTCGGCCCGCAGCGCCTCCACATACTCGCGCACGAGGTCGCGTCCGGTGTTCGTCACCGACGTGAAGTCCGTCAGCTTCGAGTCCCAGAGGCAGAATCCGTCGTGGTGCTTCGTGGTGAGCACCACGTATCCCATGCCGGTCTCCTTCGCCGTGCGCGCCAGGGCGGTCGCATCGAAGAGATCCGGGTCGAAGTGCTCGAAATACTGCCGGTAGTCCTCATCGGTGAGGCGTTCGTAGTTCTGGACCCACTCGTGCCGGGCAGCGCCGCTGTAGAGGCCGAAGTGGACGAACATGCCGAACCGGGCCCGGTCAAACCATTCCTGTCGCATGTCCTCCATCCTGGCATAGACATCGGATGTTTAGAGGCAGAATGACCTCGGTCACGAAGAACGGGCGCCCCCGAAGGGACGCCCGTTCTTTCGAGAATCGAATCAGCGCGCGGCGCTGCCGTCGACGTAGTCCTCATCCTGCTGCTTCCACGCGAAGAGCGAACGCAGTTCCTTGCCGGTGACCTCGATCGGGTGCTGCTCCTCCTTCGCACGCAGTGCCAGGAACTCCTCGGCCCCGTTGTCCTGGTCGTCGATGAAGCGCTTCGCGAAGGCGCCGGACTGGATGTCGGCCAGCACGCCCTTCATGCTCTCCTTGACGCGCTCGTCGATGACGCGCGGGCCGGAGACGTAGTCGCCGAACTCGGCGGTGTCGGAGATCGACCAGCGCTGCTTGGCGATGCCGCCCTCCCACATCAGGTCGACGATCAGCTTGAGCTCGTGCAGAACCTCGAAGTACGCGATCTGCGGCTGGTAGCCCGCCTCGGTCAGCGTCTCGAAGCCGGCCTGCACCAGGTGGCTCACGCCACCGCAGAGCACGGCCTGCTCACCGAACAGGTCGGTCTCGGTCTCCTCGGTGAAGGTCGTCTTGATGACGCCGGCGCGGGTGCCGCCGATGGCCTTGGCGTACGAGAGCGCGAGGTCCCATGCCGTGCCCGATGCGTCGCGCTCGACGGCGATGATGTCGGGGATGCCACGGCCGGCGACGAACTCGCGACGGACCGTGTGACCGGGAGCCTTCGGGGCGACCAGGATCACGTCGACACCCTCGGGAGCGTCGATGTAACCGAAGCGGATGTTGAAGCCGTGCGCGAAGGCGAGCGTCTTGCCGGCCGTCAGGTTCGGCGCGATCGACTCGCTGTAGATCGTGCGCTGGTGCTGGTCCGGCGCGAGGATCATGATGACGTCGGCCCACTCGGTGGCCTCGGCGACGGTCTTCACCGGGAAGCCGGCCTCCTCGGCCTTGGCTGCCGACTTGGAGCCCTCCTTGAGGGCGATCGCGACCTCGACACCCGAGTCGCGCAGGTTCTGCGCGTGGGCGTGACCCTGCGATCCGTAGCCGACGATCGCGACCTTCTTGCCCTGGATCAGGGACAGGTCTGCATCGGCGTCGTAGAAGATCTCGGTGCTCACTATGTGTTTCTCCTTGTTCTTTGCGTTTCGTCTTGCTTCGCGCGCTCGATGAGCGGCGAAAAATCGGTACTCGGGTTGGTCAGCCGCGCAGGACGCGTTCGGTGATGCTCTTGCCGCCGCGGCCGATCGCGAGAAGGCCGGACTGCGCGATCTCCTTGATGCCGAAGGGCTCGAGCGCGCGCAGCATCGCATCGACCTTGCCCTTGTCACCGGTCACCTCGATCACGAGTGCGTCGGAGGCGTAGTCGACCACGGAGGCGCGGAAGAGGTTCACCACCTCGATCACGTTCGAGCGCGTGGCGTTGTCGGTGCGCACCTTCACGAGCATGTGCTCGCGCTGCACGGAGGTGGCGAAGTCGAGCTCGACGATCTTGATCACATTGATCAGCTTGTTGAGCTGCTTGGTGACCTGCTCGAGCGGAAGCTCGTCGACGTCGACGACGACGGTGATGCGGGAGATGCCCGGCACCTCCGTCACGCCGACGGCGAGGGAGTCGATGTTGAAGCCGCGGCGGGCGAAGAGCCCCGCGACACGGGTCAGCAGGCCGGGGGTGTTCTCCACCAGCAGGCTCAGCACGTGGGTCGACATGGATCAGTCCTCCTCGTCGAATGCGGGCGCGTGCTCGCGGGCGTACTGGACATAGCTGTTGCTGACTCCCTGCGGGACCATCGGCCACACCATGGAGTCGGCACTCACGACGAAATCGATCACCACGGGGCGGTCGTTCGTCTCGAGCGCGAGCTGGATGGCGGCGTCCACCTCCTCTTCCTTCTCCACGCGGATCGCGAGGCAGCCGTAGGCCTCGGCGAGCTTCACGAAGTCGGGGATGCGGATCGTGCCGTGACCCGTGTTCAGGTCGGTGTTGGAGTGACGGCCGTCATAGAACAGCGTCTGCCACTGCCGGACCATGCCGAGCGACGAGTTGTTGATGATCGCGACCTTGATCGGGATGTTGTTGATCGTGCAGGTCGCGAGCTCCTGATTCGTCATCTGGAAGCAGCCGTCGCCGTCGATCGCCCAGACCGGACGCTCGGGCTGCGCCACCTTGGCCCCCATCGCGGCCGGCACCGAGTAACCCATCGTGCCGGCACCGCCGGAGTTCAACCAGGCGTTCGGACGCTCGTACTTGATGAACTGTGCCGCCCACATCTGGTGCTGACCGACGCCGGAGGCGAAGATGCCCTCCGGACCGGTGAGCTCGCCGATCCGCTGGATCACATACTGCGGAGCCAGGAGGCCGTCCGTCGTCGGCGCGTATCCGAGGGGGAACTCGGTGCGCAGTCCGTCGAGGTACGACCACCATTCCTCGATGTCGGGCTTCGCGCCGGAGGTCGCCCCGCGGAAGGCCGCATCGAGATCGGTGAGCACATCGCGCACGTCGCCGACGATCGGCACATCGGCCGTGCGGATCTTGGAGATCTCGGCCGGGTCGATGTCGACATGGACGACCTTCGCGTTCGGCGCGAACAGAGCCGCCTTACCCGTGACGCGGTCGTCGAACCGGGCACCGAGCGACACCAGGAGGTCGGCCTCCTGGAGCGCCAGCACGGCGGGAACCGTGCCGTGCATGCCGGGCATGCCGAGGTGCTGAGGGTGCGAGTCGGGGAACGCGCCGCGCGCCATCAGCGTGGTGACGACCGGCGCGCCGGTGGACTCCGCGAGCTCGAGGAGCTCCGCCGACGCCTTGCCGCGGATCACACCACCGCCGACGTACAGCACCGGCTTCTTGGCCTCGGCGAGCAGCGTCGCCGCGGCCTGGATCTGCTTGCCGTGCGCCTTAGTGACGGGACGATAGCCGGGGAGGTCGATCTTGGGCGGCCACACGAACGGGGCGGTCGCCTGCTGCGCATCCTTCGTGATGTCGACCAGCACGGGGCCGGGGCGTCCGGTGCCCGCGATCTCGTAGGCCGCGGCGATCGCGCCGGGGATGTCCGCGGCATCCTTCACCAGGAACGAGTGCTTGGTGATCGGCATCGTGATGCCCACGATGTCGGCTTCCTGGAACGCGTCGGTTCCCATCAGCGTCGAGAACACCTGGCCGGTGATGGCGAGCATCGGAACCGAGTCCATGTAGGCATCGGCGATCGCGGTCACGAGGTTGGTCGCACCGGGCCCGGAGGTCGCGATGCACACGCCGACCTTGCCGGAGGCCGATGCGTAGCCCTCGGCGGCGTGACCGGCGCCCTGCTCGTGCCGCACCAGGATGTGGCGCAGCTCGGAGGCATCCATGAGCGGGTCGTAGACCGGGAGGATCGCACCTCCGGGAAGACCGAACACGTCGGTGACACCGAGCAGCTCGAGCGAGCGGACCACGGCCTCCGCGCCGGTGATCTCCGGCGCAGAGGATTGACGGGCGGGCGGCCTCGGCACGGCCGGGGCGGTATCAGCAGTCATGAGTTTCCTTCTGATGATCTGTGGAGGACGCCGGACGTCGGAGCGTCCGGGTCAGCCGGTGGTCGCTCCCTCGGCGGCGGACCGCACGAGGCGCGAGTACTTGGCAAGAACGCCTCGGGTGTAGCGCGGGGGAAGCGGCTCCCAGCCAGAACGGCGGGAGGCGAGCTCTGCCTCGTCGACGAGTAGATCGAGAGAGCGAGCTGCGATATCGACCCGTATCAGATCACCATCGCGCACGAAGGCGATAGGACCTGCGTCCACCGCTTCGGGTGCTATGTGGCCGATGCACAGGCCGGTTGTGCCGCCTGAGAATCGTCCGTCAGTCAAGAGTAGTACATCTTTTCCGAGCCCCGCGCCCTTGATGGCCGCAGTGATGGCGAGCATCTCGCGCATGCCCGGTCCGCCCTTGGGGCCCTCGTAGCGGATCACGATGACGGTGCCGGGCTCGATCTCCCCCTCGGCGACCGCGTCCATGGCGGCGCGCTCGCGCTCGAACACGCGTGCAGGGCCCTCGAACACGGCGGCGTCGAAGCCGGCGGTCTTGACGACAGCGCCCTCGGGGGCGAGGGAGCCGTGCAGGATCGTGAGGCCGCCGGTCGCGTGGATCGGGTTGTCGAAGGTGTGGATGACCTCGCCGTCGATCGGCTGCGGGTCGAGGTCGGCGAGGTTCTCGGCGAGCGTCTTGCCCGTGACGGTGAGCGCGTCGCCGTGCAACAGGCCCTCGTCGAGCATCGCCTTCATGATCACGGGGATGCCGCCGTGACGATCGACGTCGTTCATCACGTACTTGCCGAAGGGCTTCATGTCGGCGACGTGCGGGACCTTGTCGCCGATGCGGTTGAAGTCGTGCAGGCTCAGCTCGACGTCGGCCTCACGGGCGATCGCGAGCAGGTGCAGGACGACGTTCGTGGAACCACCGAGGGCCATCGCGAGGGCGATCGCGTTCTCGAACGCCTCCTTGGTGAGGATGTCGCGCGTCGTGATGCCCTGACGGAGCAGGTTCACCACGGCCTCACCCGAGCGGTGCGCGTAGTAGTCGCGACGACGATCCGCTGCGGGCGGAGCCGCCGAGCCCGGAAGGCTGAGGCCGAGGGCCTCCGCGACCGACGCCATAGTGTTGGCGGTGTACATGCCACCGCAGGCACCCTCGCCGGGAGCGATGGCGCACTCGATGCGCTTGAGGTCCTCCTCGCTCATGAGACCGGCACGGCAGGCACCGACCGCCTCGAACGAGTCGATGATCGTGACGTCCTTCTCGGTGCCGTCCGAGAGCTTGACCCAGCCGGGAGCGATCGACCCGGCGTACAGGAACACGCTCGACAGGTCGAGGCGCGCGCTGGCCATGAGCATTCCGGGGATCGACTTGTCGCAGCCGGCGAGGAGCACGGAACCGTCGAGGCGCTCGGCCATCATGACGGTCTCGACGGAGTCGGCGATGACCTCGCGCGACACGAGCGAGAAGTGCATCCCCTCGTGGCCCATCGAGATGCCGTCCGAGACGGAGATCGTGCCGAACTGCAGCGGGTAGCCGCCGCCGGAGTGCACGCCTTCCTTGGCCCCCTGAGCGAGACGGTCGAGGCTCAGGTTGCAGGGAGTGATCTCGTTCCAGCTCGACGCGATGCCGATCTGCGGCTTGTCCCAGTCGGCGTCTCCCATGCCGACGGCACGGAGCATGCCTCGGGAGGTCGTGGCCTCGATGCCGTCGGTGACGACGCGGCTGCGGGGCTTGATGTCGATGGGCGCGCTGTGAGAGGGATCATGCGAGGACATGACGGAAGTCTATTGCCGACGAGAGGCGCGTTCGTCCGCCAACGCCTCCAGAAGCTCGGCGATCTGTTGTGGAGTGTCCACACGCAGGGTCGCGACGCTCTCCCCCGGGCCCACGCGCACGCCGAGGTCGCCCTCTCCGAGCACACGCATCGCGTCCTCGTCGGTCACATCGTCGCCGGCGAACAGGATCCCCGTGGCATCGAAGCGATCGCGGAGCGCGGTCATCGCGGCGTCCTTGCCCTCGGTGCGCGAGGAGAATTCGAGAACCCGGTGCCCGGAGCGCCGCCGCCAGTGCGGGAATCGCTCGGCGACGAGCGCGTCGATCTCCGCGAAGACGCGTTGCTCGGTCTCCCGGTCCGCACGGCGGGTGTGCACGCCCATGCCGAAGGTCTTGGGCTCGAACTCCGCACCCTCGTACCGCTCGATGATCGGCTTCGCCGCAGCCCAGAGCTCTTCCCGAGCCCCTTCTTCCGTCTCCTCGCCTGGTGCGTCCACGTCGCCCTCGCCGGGGAACCAGTACTGGGCGCCGTGTGAGCCGGCCAGCGCGATCGCGGAGTCGTCCGTGTGCTCGGTGATCACGCGGAGGTCGTGCATGCTGCGACCGGAGACGTAGGCGACGACCGTGTCCGGCAGAGCGGCGAGGCGTTCGACCTGGACCGCCACCTCGGGAAGCGCCCGTGCCGCCATCGGGTCTGCGACCAGAGGAGAAGCCGTGCCGTCGAAGTCGAGGGCGACCACCAAGCGCGGTGTGGCAGCCAGAGCCTGCAGGTCGTCGTCAGCGGTTCCGGGGATCCAGGGACGCGTCACGGATTCTCCAATCACAGGGGTGGTTCTCGGCGGCTCCGGCGTGAGCCGCACGCTCAGTATCTCGGTCGTGGAGGAACGTCAGCGACCACGGACCTCGGAGAGCGCGGCCAGGAACGACGACGACCACGCGTCGACGTCGTTGTCCAGCACCCGACGTCGAAGCGACCGCATACGCCGCCCCTGCTCCGCCGGAGGCATCTCCACGGCCGTCATGATCGCATCCTTGAGACCCTCGATGTCGTGCGGGTTCACCCGGACCGCCTGCCGCAGCTCGTCCGCGGCGCCGGTGAACTCGCTGAGCACCAGCACCCCGCGGTCGTCGACGCGGGTCGCGACATACTCCTTGGCGACGAGGTTCATGCCGTCCCGCAGGGCCGTCACCAGCATCACATCCGCGGCGAGGTACAGCGCGACCATCTCTTCGCGCGGATACCCCTGGTGAAGATATCGGATCGCGGAATGGCCCATCGTGTCGGTATCACCGTTGATGCGGCTGACCGCGAGCTCGATCTCGTCGCGCAGGTGCACGTACGCATCCACACGCTCCCGGCTGGGACTGGCGACCTGCACGAGCGTCACGTCTTCGACTTTGAGTCGCCCCTCTGCGAGCAGCTCGCCGTATGCCTTGATGCGGTGACGGATGCCCTTGGTGTAGTCGAGCCGGTCGACACCGAGCAGGATGCGCTTGGGGTTTCCGAGGCTCGCGCGGATCTCCGCCGCCCTCGCGCGCACATCCTCGCGGGCAGCGAGCTCGAGATACGGGGTGGTGTCGATCGAGATCGGGAATGCCCGCGCCATCGCGGTTCGGGTGCCCTCTCCCTCGGGGACGGAGACATGGGGACCCTTGACCTCGTAGCGCAGCCGCCGGCGTACGGCGGTCAGGAAGTAGGTGGCGTCCTGCGCGCGCTGGAAGCCGATGACGTCGGCGCCGAGCAGCCCGCGCAGCACCTGGTCACGCCAGGGCAGCTGCGCGTAGAGCCCGTGTGCGGGGAACGGGATGTGATGGAAATACCCGATCGTGACATCCGGGCGCAGTTCGCGCACCATCTGCGGCACGAGCTGCAGCTGGTAGTCGTGAACCCAGACCGTGCCCTCCGGCGCCGCGGCATCAGCGGCCGCCTCGGCGAACCGTCGATTCACGGTGACGTAGGCATCCCACCACTCGCGGTGGTACTGCGGAGGAGCGATCACGTCGTGATAGAGCGGCCAGATCGTGTCGTTCGCGAAGCCCTCGTAGTACTCCGCCACCTCCTGGGCACTCAGCGCGACCGGAATCAGATCGATGCCGTCGGCCTCGAAAGGCTC
Organism: Microbacterium sp. Cr-K32; assembly: GCF_000708345.1. Classification (NCBI taxonomy): domain Bacteria; kingdom Bacillati; phylum Actinomycetota; class Actinomycetes; order Micrococcales; family Microbacteriaceae; genus Microbacterium; species Microbacterium sp. Cr-K32. The sequence goes on from NZ_JARD01000012.1 coordinate 355,955, forward strand.
CAGCTCGACGTCGGCCTGACCGGGCCAGCCCACCCAGGCTCCGTGGACACTGCGCATCATGGGTTCGAGGGCGGCGACGAGTCCGCCCGGAGAGGTGCGCCAGGTCTCCTCACCATCAGGCCCCACCACGCGATCCACGGGCAGGCGGTTGGCGACGACGACGAAATCTGCTGCGGCCACGAGGGCTCCTCCCGGGGGTTTCCTCCAGGCTATCGAGGAACGCGGACTTCCGCGGATCGTCGCTCAGGCCTTGACGAGAGCCTCCCGGCGCCCCACACCAGTCAGGAACCAGTTGGCCAGGCCCGCCGCGAAGGCGATGAACGCCGCGATCATCGGCAAGAGAAGCGCCGCAGGAGTGCCGACGTTCTCTGCGATCTCACCGGCGAACGCGGCTCCGATCGACTGACCGACGACCACACCGGATCCCAACATGGTCATGACGGTGGCCGAGCGTCCGCGCGGACTGCGGGCGGCGCCGAAGCTGTACTGCGTGACGAGGGTGGGTCCGATGCCGATTCCCATGATCGCGAGCGCCAGCATCATCGTGCCCGGTGTGTCGACGAATCCGAGCAGAAGGGTGCCCGCCAGCAGGATGCCGGAGAAGACGAGCCATCGCGCCCGCATCGAGAAGGCGGCGGGAAGCCAGGCGACGCCGAGCGCGAGGATGGCGGAACCGACGCCCATGACCCCGTAGAGGAGCCCGGCCTGCTCCGGCGCGCCGCGATCGGCCATGAACGACGTCAGCGAGGTGAGCATCGTGCCGAAGAAGATCCCGACTCCGAGGATGCCGAGGACGACGATCAGCAATTGCGGGCGGAACAGCTCGGAGACGGCGGACGGCGCCCTGCCGTCGGCGTCGCGATCCTGCGACACGTGTCGACCGCTGGGGTGCAAAGCGAAGGCACCGACGAAGACCACCGTGAGCACGGCCGCGCCGACCAGAGGCGCCCACGGCGCGATGGCCGACGCGAGGATACCGACCAGGAAGGGACCGAAGACGAACACGGTCTCGTCGGCCGCGGACTCGTAGGCCATCGTGCCCGACACCGTCTTGGCGCGGCGAGCCACGGCCATCCGTTCGTTGATGATCGTCACCAGCCGCGAGCGCGAGAGCGGTGCGACCTGCGGGGCGGTGGCTCCGATGCCCACTGCGGCCAGCAGCACGAAGCCGTCTGCCGCGGTGCCATAGACCACGAACGTGAAGAGCAGGAGCATGGCGCCGTTGGCGAGGGCGAGCACCATCAGGACGACGCGCTGACCGAAGCGGTCTGCGGCGGCGCCGAGAAGAGGCCCGAAGCAGGCCGTGCCGAGGCCGACGGCTGCGGAGGTGAGCCCGCCCAGGGACAGGGAACCGCGGGCGGACACGACCACGGTCAGGACGCCGACCACCATCATGGCGAACGGCAGTCGCGCGATGAAGGCGATCAGGAAGTAGGGCAGACCGGCGAGACGCAGAAGGCTCGGCTCGGTGAGTGGTGGGATTGCTGTGGCGCGTGTCATGGCTCTCGCGCGTCGAGGACGCGATGTCGGGTGCCGCCGCTGTCCGTCGGAATGCCGACGGCCGGTAGATACACGGGGTGCGGCCGCGGGCGAGCCGCGACGAAACCATGATAGCGGGTCGGCCCGGGGAACAGCAGGGAAGCCGGCGCCTCGGGACGGGTCTAGTCTGGGCGACACCCGCCCAACGACAAGCGCCCGAGGAGTCCCCGTTGCCCACTGCCCCGCAGGCCGCCGCGCCGATCCTCTCCCTCCCGTCGCGTTCACAGCGTGCCGGCAGTGCCAAGACCTCGCCGGTCCGCGACCTGCTGGCCCTCACCGCGCGCCCCGAGGTCATCTCGTTCGCCGGCGGGCTCCCCGCGCCCGAGCTCTTCGACGTCGAGGGCATCCGCGCCGCGTTCGATGCCGTGCTCGACTCCCCGGGGGTGCTCCAGTACTCCACGTCCGAGGGAGACCCGGGACTGCGGGACGCGGTCGCCAGACGCTATTCGTCCGACGGGCTACCCACCGCGGCATCCGACCTCATCGTCACGACGGGGTCGCAGCAGGGGCTGGGGCTCATCTCGACGACGCTCGTCGATCCCGGCGACACGATCCTGGTTGAGGAGCCCTGCTACCTCGCAGCGCTCCAGACGTTCGCGCTGGCCGGTGCCCGCGTCGTCGGTGTCCCCTACGTCGGCGATGACCTCGACCTCGACGCACTGGACCGCCTCGCCGCGCACCATGGACCGAAGTTCTTCTACACCGTGCCCACGTTTCAGAATCCGACCGGACGCACGCACGATGTCGAAGCACGACGCACGATCGCCGCGATCGCGCAGCGCCGAGGCTTCCGGATCGTCGAGGACGAGCCGTACCGCCAGCTGCGGTACTCGGGGGATGCCCTCCCCTCGCTCGCCGCGTTCGCCCCCGAACATGTCATCAGCCTCGGCAGCTTCTCCAAGGTGATCGCACCCGGCCTGCGCATCGGCTGGATCCGCACCACGGCCGACATCCGCTCGTCGATCACGATCGCCAAACAGGCGGCCGACCTGCACACCTCCACGATCGACCAGGCCGCGGCCGCCCACTACCTCGCTTCGGGCCGCGGCGAAATCGCGCTCTCGCGCATCCGCGAAGCGTATGCCGCTCGTCGCGACGCGATGCTGGAGATGCTTCCCTCCGCGCTCCCGGACGGAAGCAGCTGGAACCGACCCGACGGTGGCATGTTCGTCTGGGTTCGACTCCCCGAGGGACGGGACGCCGCATCGGCGCTTCCCGCAGCGCTCGCCCACGACGTCGCTTTCGTACCGGGCACGTCGTTCTTCTCCGGTATCCCCGACGAACGCACCCTCCGCCTGTCCTTCACCACCTACTCCCCTGCCAGGATCAGGGAGGGCTTGTCAAGGCTCGGTGCGACCTGGGGTACGGGAAGGTAGCGTGGGGGCATGCGCTACCTCTTCAGCACTGGACTTGTCGCTGCGATCTCTGCCGGGGTCTCCCTGCTGCGCGGCACGCGCGAGCAGCCGATCACCTGGCGCGCCGTCCTGTCGTGGGTGAGCTGGGGAATCACGATGGCACTCGCGGTCGGCGCCGTCGTCGACATGAACCGTGAACGCCGCGGCGTCCTGGTCGACGCCGACTCGCCCCAGTCGGTCAAGAAGGCGAAGAAGGCCCAGCGACTGCAGTTCCGGTCGCAGAAGGCTCTCGCCGACACGCAGGACCACGCGAAGGACGCTCGCCCCTGACGTCCTCCCCGCCCGAGACTCTTGTCACCGGGTGAGGATGAGGGCTTCTCCCTGACCGCCACCGCCACAGAGGCCGACGGCGGCCGTACCACCACCTCGACGAGCGAGCTCGTGTGCGACATGCACCACGAGCCGGTTCCCCGATGCGCCGATCGGGTGGCCGATGGCGATGCCGCCGCCATGGATGTTCACGACGCCCTCGTCCAGGCCGAGCTCCTCCTGCGAACGGGCGACGACAGCACCGAAGGCCTCGTTGATCTCCACCAGGTCGAGATCGGCGGGCGCGATGCCCTGCTTCTCGCACGCACGTTCGATGGCACGCGCCGGCTGCGCCTGCAGCGAGTTGTCGGGACCGGCGGTCTGCCCGCTCGCTCCGACGGTCACGAGCACGGGCCATCCCTTGGCGTCCGCAGTCCGTCGTGTCGTCACCACCACAGCCGAGGCACCGTCGGAGATCGGTGACGAGTTCCCCGCCGTGATCGAACCTCCCTCTGCGAACGCGGCACGCAGTCCCGCGAGGGTCTCGACGGTGGTGTCCGGACGCACGCCCTCGTCCCTCGTCACGCGCACGGGCTCTCCCCGACGCTGCGGCACGTCGACGGCGACGATCTCCTCGTCGAAGAGACCTGCCTCCTGCGCTGCCGTCGCCCGCTGATGCGACAGCGCGGCCACCCGGTCCTGCGCTTCACGGGTCAGCCCGAAGCGCGCGTTGTGCCGCTCGGTGGACGCGCCCATGCTCTCCCGGTCATACGCATCCGTGAGGCCGTCGTATGCCATGTGGTCGAGAACCTCGACGCTGCCGTACGCCCAGCCGTCGCGCGATCCCATGAGCAGATGGGGCGCGCGCGTCATCGATTCCATCCCGGCGGCGACGACCACATCGGCGTCGCCGGTGCGGATCATCCGCGCCGCGTCGATGATGGCGGTCAAACCGGACAGGCACACCTTGTTCACGGAGTGCGCGGGAACGTCCCACCCGATCCCTGCGCCGATGGCCGCCTGACGCGCCGCGTTCTGCCCCGACCCCGCGGCGAGCACCTGGCCGACGATGACCGCGTCGACGTCAGCCGGATCGATCGAGCCCTGCTCCAGCGCACCTCGGATGGCGAAGGAGCCGAGCTGAGGTGCGGTGAACGCGGCGAGCTGCCCCTTGAGGCGACCCTGAGGCGTGCGGGCGGCGGCGACGATGACGACATCGTTCTCAGTCATGGTCTGTGGTCCTTCCGGTGAGGAGAGTGCGGGAGATGGTGAGCGGTGGTTCCGTGGCGGCGATGACCTCGTCGACCGTGACGCCCGGCGCCGTCTCGACGAGCACCAGGCCTTCGGCCGTCACATCGACCACGGCGAGGTCGGTGATGATCCGATCGACGACACCGCGACCGGTCAACGGCAGCGAGCACTCGTCGACGATCTTCGCGGAGCCGTCCTTGGCCACGTGCTCCATGAGCACGATGACGCGGCCGGCTCCGTGAACCAGATCCATGGCGCCGCCGGGACCCTTGACCATCTTGCCCGGGATCATCCAGTTCGCGAGGTCGCCTCTCACGGAGACCTGCATCGCTCCCAGGATGGCCGCGTCGATCTTGCCGCCGCGGATCATGCCGAAGCTGGTCGCGGAGTCGAAGAACGCCGCTCCGGGGAGGGTGGTGACCGTCTCCTTGCCGGCGTTGATGAGGTCTGGGTCGACAGCGTCCTCCCGCGGGTAGGGACCGACGCCCAGGATGCCGTTCTCCGACTGCAGGACGACCGTGACCCCGGGCGGGACATGGTTGGGTACGAGGGTGGGCAGGCCGATGCCGAGGTTGACGTAGGCGCCGTCCTCCAGCTCGATCGCCGCGCGGGCCGCCATCTGCTCACGGGTGAGTGCCATCTCAGGCTCCTTCCACGGCGACGGTCCGCCGCTCGATGCGCTTGGGGATGTCGAGGCCCACCTCGACGATCCGGTGCACGAACACGCCGGGGAGGTGGATGTCGTCGGGGTCGAGCTCGCCCGGCTCCACCAGCTGCTCGACCTGCGCGATGCAGATGCGACCGGCCATCGCGGCGAGCGGATTGAAGTTGCGCGCGGCCTTGTTGAACACGAGGTTTCCGTGTCGGTCGCCGCGTGCCGCGTGCACGAGCGAGAAGTCGGTGGTGATCGCCTCTTCCAGGACGAACTCCTTCGGCTGCCCGTTCACCGCGAAGACGCGCACGTCCTTCACCGGCGAGGCGGTGGCGATGGTTCCGTCGGGGTTGTACCGACGCGGCAGCCCGCCTTCGGCGACCTGCGTCCCGACACCCGTCTGGGTATAGAACGCGGCGATCCCCGAGCCGCCGGCCCTGAGCTTCTCTGCCAGGGTGCCCTGCGGGGTGAGTTCGAGTTCGAGTTCGCCACTCAGGAACTGACGCTCGAACTCCTTGTTCTCCCCCACGTACGACGAGGTCATCTTGTGGATACGCTGCGCGGCGAGCAGCACTCCGAGTCCCCAGTCATCCACTCCGCAGTTGTTGCTCACCACGCTGAGGCCCTTGGTGCCCTGCGCGAGGAGAGCCTCGATCAGAGCGATCGGGTTCCCGGACAGGCCGAAACCGCCGACGGCCAGCGACGCTCCGTCCTCGATGTCGGAGACGGCAGCCTCCGCAGACTCCCATTGCTTGTCGATCACGTCGGCTCCTTCGATTCCGTGCTCACCCCAGCATCCGCCGACGAGCCGTCTGCGGGGAAGCCGGATCTTGCGATGTGGCCGAACACCGAGGTAGCGTCCACATTATGGAACCCGCCTCTTCAGTACCCGGCACGCAGGCGATCGCGAGGGCCGCGCGTCTGCTCCGTCTGGTGACCGCCGCGGGCTCCGACGGAGCCTCTTTGCAGGAGCTCGCGGTCGCCGCCACGCTCTCGCGCTCGACCGCCCACCGCCTTCTGAGCGCCCTCAAATCGGAAGGACTCGTCGACCGCGACGGCGCGAGCACGCGATGGATGCCCGGGCCGGAGCTCTTCCTCATGGGATCGGTGGCAGCGGCCCGCTACGACGTCACCACGCTCGCCCGCGATATCGTCCGGTCTCTCGCCGTGAAGACCGAGGAGAGCGCGTTCCTCTCCGTGCGGCGCGCGGACGAGACGGTGTGCCTCCTCCGCGAAGAAGGGTCGTTCCCGATCCGTTCCTTCGTGCTGAGCGAAGGCGTCCGCTTCCCGCTCGGCGTCGCCAGCGCAGGGCTCGCCATCTTGGCGTTCCTTCCCGACCACGATGTGGATGCCTATCTCGACCGCCATCCGGAGCTGGAGGGAGCGTGGGGGCGCGCACACGGACAGAGCCCGCTCCGAGCGCGCCTCGCCGAGACCAAGGAACGCGGGTATGCCGTCAACCCCGGACTCATCGTCGAGGGCAGCTGGGGGCTGGGTGCTGCGGTCTTCGATCGCGCAGGGCGCCCGGAATGGGCGCTGAGCCTGACCGGCGTCGAGTTCCGCTTCGGCCCGGAGCGGATGGCCGAACTCGGTCGCACGCTCCTCGCGCACGCGCACCAACTCTCCGCGAGGATCGCCAGCACCAGGCGGTGACGACCATTCATACCAAACGGTATATACTCGTTGGTATGAATCGCGTCGATGTCATCCCCTCTCTGGTGCTGTCGGGGTACGCGCTCGGCCGCATCGCCGCTCAGGACGCCGGGAACGACGCACCTGCGGCGCAGTGGCGAGTGTTGAGCCTCCTCGAACAGGCAGGCGCGAGAAGGGTGGGTGAACTCGCCGCGGCCGCCCGCACAACCCAACCCGGCATGACCCGCCTCCTCGGCGGCTTGGAACGGGAAGGACTCGTGCTCCGCTCCCCCGATCCCGACGATTCACGAGCGACGGTCGTCGACATCACACCACGGGGAACCGCCGCCCTCGCCGCCTGGCGCGCCGAGTTCCGTGACACGCTCGCCCCGCGCTTCGCCGCGCTGAGCGACGAGGAATGGGCTGCCCTCACCCGTGCGGCGGAGATCCTCGCCGCGCACACCGCCACTGATCGAACAGGAGAATCTCGGTGAACACCCCCGCCACCCCCTCGGTGTGGAAGCAACCGGCCCAGGTGTGGGCCGTCGCATTCGCGTGCGTCGTCGCCTTCATGGGCATCGGCCTCGTGGACCCGATCCTGCCCGCGATCGCGGAATCGCTCCAGGCCTCGCCGGTCGAGACCGAGTTGCTGTTCACCAGCTACCTCCTCGTGACCGGGCTCGCGATGCTCGTGACCAGCTGGATCTCGAGCCGCATCGGCGCGAAGGCCACCCTGCTCATCGGATTGGCGCTGATCGTCGTCTTCGCCCTGCTGTGCGCCCTGAGCGGCAGTGTCGATGCCGTCATCGGTTTCCGGGCAGGCTGGGGCCTCGGCAACGCCCTGTTCATCTCGACCGCGCTCGCTACGATCGTCGGCGCCGCGTCAGGTGGCAGCAGCGCCGCCATCGTGCTCTACGAAGCCGCGCTCGGCCTCGGCATCGCCGTGGGCCCTCTCCTCGGCGGACTCCTCGGGGAGCAGAGCTGGCGCGGCCCGTTCTTCGGCGTCGTCGTGCTGATGGCCGTCGCATTCGTTGCCGTGCTCGTGCTGCTGCGGGGGCCCGGGGAGAAGCGGGTTCCCGTGAAGTTCTCCGCGCCGTTCGCCGCGCTGCGGCGTCCCGCACTGGCGGTCCTCGCGATCACAGCGCTGTTCTACAACATCGGCTTCTTCGTGCTGCTGGCGTTCTCGCCGTTCCCCCTCGGCTTCGGCGCGATGGGAATCGGCTTCACGTTCTTCGGATGGGGCGTCGCACTCGCCGTCACCAGCGTGTGGGTCGCGCCGATCCTGATGCGCCGGATGCCCCGCACGCGCATCATCCTCGTCGTGCTCCCCCTCCTGGCGATCGACCTCGTCGCCGCCGGCCTCCTGGTCGCGAACGCCGCTGCTCTCGTCGCCTGCATCGTCATCGGCGGGCTCCTGCTCGGCGTCATGAACACCGTGCTCACGGAGGCCGTGATGGAGGCCACGGATCTTCCGCGCTCCGTCGCCTCCTCGGCGTACTCCGCCGTGCGATTCCTCGGCGGTGCGATGGCTCCTCCGATCGCGGCGCTGCTGTGGCACGCGTTCAACGCGACGGTTCCCTACCTGTTCGCCGCTGCCTCGGTGCTGCTGGCCGCACTCACGGTGTTCCTGGGACGCCGAGTGCTCGCGCACATCGACGACGAGCCTGCGGACGCGACGACGGAGGACGCCGCGGCTATCCTCGTGGGCGACGCCGCCTGAACCGGACCTGCGACGTCGGAACGGCCAGCGGAGCCCGCTCCGGCGTCGCAGCCTGCACCCTCTGGATCCGGCAGCCTGCGCCTTGGATATCGTGGGGCGATGAGCGAAACGCCTTCCCTCCCCGAACGCAGCCGTCTCGTGCATGAGCATCTCGTGGACGCCGGCGTCGAGACAGCGATCCGTGTGCTTCCGGACTCCGCACGCACAGCCGTGGAGGCCGCTGCGGCGATCGGGTGCGACGTCGCGGCGATCGCCAACAGTCTGGTGTTCCTCGCCGATGGCGTCCCCGTCCTGGTTCTGACCAGCGGCGGTCACCGCGTGGAGCTCTCCACCCTGCGGGCGAGCATCGGCGCGGACGACGTGTCCATGGCGCCCGCATCCGTGGTCCGCTCGGCGACCGGCCAGGCGATCGGCGGCGTCGCGCCTGTCGGGCACCCCGCGCCGCTCCGCACGTTCATCGACGAAGCACTGCGGGACCATCGAGAGCTGTGGGCGGCCGCGGGCCATCCGCACACCGTCATGCCACTGACGTTCGACGAGCTCCGCCGTATCACGGACGCGACGGTGATCGCCGTCGTCTGACTCCCGGGAACGACCTCACGGAGAAGGATCTCGCGGAAGACCGGAGAGCCTTTGCTCTCCCGCGCGCGACGAAGCCGGTACGACGAAACCGGTACCGCGGAGCAGGAGACTCCTCGGCACCGGCCTCGTCCGGTGGATCAGTCGTCCGATGGACCAGTCGTCCGATGGATCAGTCGTCCGATGGATCAGTCCTGGGCCGCGCGCGAGCGCGCCCGGACCGCTCCGAGAACGGTCAGAGCGATGCCGACCAGCAGCGCAGCGGCGCCGCCCCAGAGCATCGCGGCGGGCACATAGCCACCGGTGGTGGCCAGCGACGACCCACCCGTGAGTGGCAGCTCGGTGGGCGGAGTGACCGCGGTGGGCGGTGTCGGCGGTGTCGTCGGCGGAATCACGGGCGGCGTCGTCGTCGCGGTGTTGGTGAGCGTGACCGCGAGTGTCGTACCGGAGCCGACGGTGAACTGCGCTCCGCCGTCGGCCACGGAGTGCACATCGGGTCCCGAGAACACGGGAACACCCCAGTCGACCCCCTCGACCGCCGGTGGCGTGAGTTCCACGAGTGTGACGACGGTCCCCGTGGGCAGCTGGATGAGCGGTGCGGTCGCCCCCGCCGTGACCGTGACGGTGCGCTCGACGACCGGGTCGCCATAGCTGTAGCGCACGGTGTAGACGGCATCGGCCGGTACCTCAGACGAACCGGAGCCGCCGACGACCTTAGTGAGGGTGAATGCGCCGGTGGCGTCGCCGTCTCCGCTTCCCCCACCGGTGACAGACCACACCTCCCTGTCCTGGAGCTTGATCCCGTTGACGTCGGCGGTGTTGGCGTAGGTGGCACCGTCGACCTGCGAGCTCGGCACCGTGAAGTACTTGACGAAGTACATCCGCGTCGGGTCGATCGGGCCGGGGATCACGAGGTGGAAGGCCGTGCCGCCGTCGTTCCATGATCCGGTCCAGTTCGTGATCGACTGCGGATCCCGATCCTGCATTGTCGTGCTCCATACCTCGAGCTGCTCATCCTCGTTGTGATGTTCGGCGAATCCGTCGCCCGCCCCGGTCAGGGTGTCGTCGACGACGATCGACTCCGCGCCCGCGAAGCTCGCACCCGGCAGCGCCAGCTGCCACGCGATCCTGCCGTCATCCGTCTGCCACGACCACTTCTGCGGTTCTGTGGGCAGCGGCGACGACGGTCCGATGCCGCCGCCGGGAATCTCGACGGGCGTGATGGTGCCATCGACGGTGAACTCCACCGTGCTCTCGGTCGTCTGCTCATCGGCGGAGGCGACGAACCACAGGGAGCCGCTGACCCCGGTGCGCCCGTTCACGTAGTCGGTGAGCGTGCAGGTGACGACCGGTGCGGCGTCGGTGCTCACGGTGCACTCGGCGATCGTCTTGCTCGGATCCTCCGCAGAGGGTACCGAGAAGGATGTCCCCGCCCGGGCGAACTCCTTCGGCAGGGTGAACCCGAAGGTCTGTCCACCGACCGCGCCGTCCGGCACCGACCACTCGGCGTCGACCCGCACCTGGTCCCACTGCGAGACCGCTCCGCCGCCCCCGACCGTGGTCACGGTGATCGACGAAGGATCGATGGCCGCGGGATAGTCGTACTCCGCAGCTGAGGCGGCTCCCGCACCGGCCAGTGTGATCACGGCGCCCAGCGCTGCGGCCGCAGCGGCGATGATCGCGGTTGTCTTCCGGCGCACGACGGCGCCACCGTTTCTCTCGTACAAGATCTTCCCCAGTTCTTGATGTAGCCCATCCCGTCGGCGCTGCTGCGAAGCAGTGAGGCGTCCGAGGGCGCGAGGCATGTGTCCCCATATGAGAGACGGCGGCGGGCTCGATCCATTACGCGATACCGCAGAATCCGTCGCGCTCGTCGCTCGGACACACGATGACATCGCCGTCGTCACGCGGGGCGAGCACGGCCGACACGTCGAGGAGAAGCGGGCGGAAAGGTTCGCCCCATCGGGGAGCAACCGGGAAAACAGAAAAGCCTCGGTAGATGGCGAGATCTACTGAGGCTGTTCCGTGCACCCCCTGGGACTTGAACCCAGAACCCACTGATTAAGAGTCAGTTGCTCTGCCGATTGAGCTAGAGGTGCGTGGCCCGGGATAACCCCGACCGAGGAATTACATTACCAGCCGACCGGTCCCATGTGAAATCGAGACCGGCACCCGGGCGCGCCGCCGCCGGGCGGGCAGCGAAACATGGTCTTTCGGCCCTCCGGCCCCGCCGATCCGGCCAGTATTCTTAGACCGTGACCACCTCCCCCGACAGCCTGCGGCACGACCTCGACCTCGCACTCCGCCTGGCCGATGCCGCCGATGCCCAGTCGCTCCCCCGGTTCGACGCGTCCGACCTCGAGATCTCGACGAAGGCCGACAACTCCCATGTGACGGACGCCGATCTCGCGACGGAACGTGCGATCCGCAGCATCCTCGAAACCGAGCGGCCGGAAGACGGCATCTTCGGCGAGGAGTTCGGCGCGCAGGGCAGTACCCAGCGTCAGTGGATCATCGACCCGATCGACGGAACGGCCAATTTTCTTCGTGGCGTCCCGCTGTGGGGCACGATGATCGCGCTGGCTATCGACGGCGTCCCCCAGGTGGGAGTGGTGAGCATGCCGGCGCTCGGACGGCGCTGGTGGGCATCGGCCGGCGGAGGCGCCTGGACCACGCTCGAGGGCGAACCGCGTCGGCTCCGGACGTCGTCGGTCTCCTCTCTCGACGACGCGAGCGTGAGCTTCCAGAGCATCGCGCAGTGGTCGGAGGCGGGGCGCCTCGACACCCTGCTGGCCGTGGCCGGGCGTGTCTGGCGAGACCGGGCCTATGGGGACGTCTACTCGTACATGCTCCTCGCCGAAGGACGCATCGACATGGTCGCCGAGTTCGACGTCAAGGAGTACGACATCGCAGCGGCCGTCCCGATCGTCCGCGAGGCCGGCGGGCGCATGACCGACGTCGACGGTGTCGAGACGATCTCCGCCCGCTCGACACTCGCAACCAACGGCACCCTTCACGACGACTTCCTCACCCTGATGCAGAACTGATCGAACCACGAGGCCCCCGCGATGAATTTCCGCATCATGTCCGCAGCCGCGGGCGTCCTGCTGCTCGTCGGAGCCCTCACCGCGTGCGCCGCTCCGGAGCCGCGTACGTCGCCCACGCCTGATGCCGGCAGTCCGCAGCCGACGCCGTCCTCCGTGCCGGTGACCTCGCCGACGCCGGAGCCGGCCGAAACGGAACTCACCTGCGAGTCGATGATCTCGGCCGGCACGGTCACCGCTCTCGCCGATGCCGGCTGGACCGCCGAGACGAAGGAGTTCGTCGTCGGGGGTGTCGAATTGACCGAGGGGCTGCTGTGCTTCTGGGCCGATTACACCGTCGGATCCGACCATGGGCAGCTGTACGGCTGGTCTCCGATCGACGACTCCGATGCCGCAGCGGCACAGGCCGCACTCCTCGCCGAGGGCTGGAAACGGGAAGACGGCCCTGACGGCGTCTACTTCACCGAAGACGCCCGATACGCCATGGGCACGGACGAAGACGGCTACGGCATGACGTATCTCTTCGGCGACGGATGGGTGCGCCTCGCGGACACGCGCCAGGGGCTCATCTTGATCGAGTGGCCGCGTTAGATCCCTCGTCGACTCCCGTCGGGGTCGATCTCCGTCAGGGGCGACCCGACCCCATCGAACTCTCGAGTATCCGCCCGAAGGTGCGGGAGACCGGTGGCGTCCACAGCAGCACGATGATCGCGGCCGCGAACGCGACCGTCAAGGCCGCTCCCCAGTCCCAGCGGTCTCCGAACACGAGGACGACCGCACTCAACGCGATCGCGATGCCGAGGAAGATCGTGAGCATGAGGCGGGAGAGCCCGCTTCCGCGGCGGACCCCGGCGGCGACGGCGAAGACCAGAAGACCGAACAGGGCGATGGCGGCACCGGTGAGCGAGAAGGCCGAGGCGCTCACGTCCGGGTCGTAGCGTCCCAGGAACACCAGTATCCCGAAGCCCGTCGCCAGCGCGCCGAAGACGTATGCGAGCACGGCGACCACCGTGGTGATCACCGTGGCGACGGGGGCCGACGAGGAGACGGGCACCGTGGAGGAGGACGTCGTCACGCGTGGAGCGTTCCTCGTCGGCACCGTCAGCACCAGACGGCGATGCACGAAGCGCACAACTTCGATGGCCGCGACCATCACGATCGTGATCCCGGTGAGCGCGACGGCGAGGTCCTCCCCCGGGTCGACGAGCACGAAGAACTCGCGAGCGAGCGGGATCGTGAACACTGCGATGAGGAAGATGAACATCGCCCCGACGACCGCCACCTTGAACCGGTTGAGCGGGCGGGCGAGGACCGCCAGAATCCAGATGCCGACGACGGCCAGGATCACGGTGGCGCCCGTGCGCAGCTGCTCCTCGTGCACACCGAGTCCACGCGCGACGAACGTGTACCAGGTCAGCCCGAGCGCGACGACGATGCCCGACGGGATCGCGAAACTCAAAGACCGTCGGAGGAAACCCGGCACGTAGCGCGCCGCGTTCGGCATGAGCGCGAGGAAGAAGGCGGGGATGCCGATCGTGAGGCCGTCCGTGATGGAGAGCTGTCGCGGCAGGAACGGGAACTCGAGGAGGAACGCCCCGAAGATGATCGCGAGCAGTGTCGCGTAGACCGTCTTGTTCAGGAACAGCATCGACACGCGCTCGATGTTCGCGATGACCTGGCGCCCCTCGGCGACGACGTCCGGCAGGTGCGAGAACTGTCCGTCAAGCAGCACGAGCCTCGCAACGGCCTTCGTGGCCGGCGAGCCCGAGTTCATCGCGATGCCGATATCCGCGGACTTTATCGCGAGGGCGTCATTGACACCGTCTCCGGTCATCGCGACGGTGTGTCCGTGGCTCTGCAACGCCGTCACCATGCGCTTCTTCTGCTCGGGGGTGACGCGCCCGAACACCGTGTGCTGGTCGAGCACGTCGGCGAGCTGGGCGTCATCATCGGGAAGCTCTCTGGCATCGAAGCCGTCGGCCACGTCGAGACCGACTTCTCGGGCGATGGCCGCCACCGTACGCGGGTTGTCGCCGGAGATGATGCGGATGCCCACCTGCTGGCGCCCGAAATAGGCGAGTGTCTGAGCGGCGTCGGGGCGCACCTGCTCGCGGAAGGTCAGCACGATGATGGCCGCGAGTCCGTCAGGGAGCCGCTCGGAGTCGACGTCGGCGTCCGAGAGCGTCGCGTGCGCGTGGCCGAGCACGAGAGTGCGGCGGCCCGTCTCGGCGAGTGCCGTCACGGTGCGCCCCAGCTCCGTCTCCGCCGATGTGGCCGCATCGCCGAACACCATCTCCGGTGCTCCCATCACCCAGGTCCCAGGGATGCCGGTGAAAGACGCCGCACTCCATTTTCGTGCAGATGAGAACGGGATGTACCCCGACACGACGAGTGGCGAGGCGACCGGGTAGGCCGTCCGCATCGACCGTGCTGTCGGGTTCGCATCGGGCGCCGCGGCATACCAGGCAAGCGCCGCCGCCGCGTCCTCTGCCTGTTCCGGGGCGAGGCCGTGGAGGCGATGTGCCTCGTCGAAGCCGATCTCCCCGACGGTGAGCGTGCCGGTCTTGTCGAGGCAGATGACGTCGACGCGCGCGAGGCCTTCCACAGCCGGTAGTTCGTTCACCAGAACCTGCCGGCGTGCGAGTCGTGAGGCTCCGACGGCGAAGGCGATGCTCGTCATGAGTACCAGGCCGAGCGGGATCATCGCCGTCAACGACGCGATCGTGTTCACCACCGCCTGTACCCACGCGCCGTTCGAGAACACGGTCGTGTAGCCGCCGAGCACGATGATCTGCGCGTTCAGGACGAGCAGGCCGACGGGGCCGATGATCCAACTCACCCATTTCAGCACCCGGTTGACCGAGGTGCGCAGTTCACTCGAGACGAGGGAGAAACGCTTCGCCTCCCCGGCGAAGTGGTTCGCGTAGGAATCGGCGCCCACGCGGGTCGCGATCGCGGTCCCCTCCCCTGCGACGACCACGGCTCCGGACAGCGCATCGTCGCCGGGCTGCTTCTCGACCGGGTCCGACTCCCCGGTGAGCATCGACTCATCGATCTGGAGCCCGCGCGACGCGAGAACCCGCGCATCGGCCGGCACCTGCTCGCCGGCGCGGAGCACGAGGACGTCGTCGAGGACCACGTCGCCGGGGGCGATCTCCGCCTCCTCGCCGTCTCTCAGCACCAGCGCACGCGGCGCGTTCATCAGCGCCAGACGATCGAGCGCCGACTTCGCCCGGAACTCCTGCACACATCCGATGATCGCGTTCGCGAACGCGGCGAGTCCGAAGAGTGCGTCCTGCCAGCGTCCGACCAGGAACAGCACGAAGAAGCAGGCGAAGACGATGCCGTTGAAGAGCGTGAACACGTTCGCGCGCACGATGCTCCAGGCGCTGCGACTCGTGTCGGCAACGAAGGCGTTCGTCTTTCCGGCGGCGACGCGTTCGGAGACCTGAGCTTGCGTGAGACCGATTGAGACGTCTGCGGGGGTCGTGTCCACAGACTTCAATATAGGTCCACGACATCGGTACCCAGGCGTCTGAGCGGACATGAAAAGACCCGCCTCCCTAGTGATCACTGGGGAGGCGGGCCTCATTCCTGTGTGACAGCGACATGGTGGAGCTGGGGGGAATCGAACCCCCGTCCAACGCTGAGTCTCCACGCCTTCTCCGGGCGCAGTCTGTGAAGACGTTCTGCTCGGCTCCGACCTTTGTCACAGACACCTAAGTCGACGAGCCCAGCCTGGGAAGAGTCCCACGTGACGTCCAGACGCCATCACGCAGCAAGATTCCTAGATGACGCCAGGATCCGTATCGGAATCACATACGGCCTGACGGACTATCGGGCTCGCTTATGCAGCGAGGGCGAAGTCGTTGCGCTTGGTTTCGGCAACTATTGTTTTGCAGAGAGCGTTTACGAGATAACTCTGCATCCTCGGCCCGCTTCTCGTGGATTCACAGGCGCTGTCGAAACCGATCAGCCCCGTGGTCCTTCTCTCGAAGGAGCCGCTGTCACACTGTGGAATTACCATCCCGGGTGAGGAACACCCGAGCATCACAGACTACAACGTTCTCCGCCGCCACGCCATTCCACGGCGGGTCCAGCCGCTGGCGTAGAGTCGCCCCATGAGCGAAGTCACCGTCACCGTCCGCGGCGAGCATGAAGCGCGAGTCGCGCCGGAGCGCGCCACCATCCGTGTCGGGGTACGCGCCGAGGGCCCCGAGCGCACCACGGTCGTCGAGAACGTGATGCGGCTCGCCGAGCCGGTGCGCGCGAGCATCACCGAGCGCGCAGACGCCGGCAGCGTCGTCGACTGGACCAGCAAGCGGCTCTCGGTGCGCGCCGAACGCCCCTGGAGCAGCGAGGGCAAGCGCCTCGCCCCCGTCTACTACGCCAGCATCGACTACACCGCCACCTTCGCGGAAGCATCCGAGCTCTCGCTGTGGGTCTCCGACATCTCCCCCTGGGACGGCGTCGAGGTCGGCGGGGTGGACTGGCACCTCACGCCCGAGACACGCACGCGGATCGAGCGCGATGTGGCGGCGGACGCTGTCGGTGTCGCCGTGACCCGGGCCGAGGCTTACGCGGGCGCGCTCGGCCTCGGTGAGGTCACGCCGCTGGAGATCGCCGATACCGGCCTCATCTCCAGCGGACAGCCGTCACCTGGGGCTCCGATGCTCAAAGCGCGTGGAGGTGTGGCGTTCGCCGCCGACTCGGCACCGGCCATGGAGTACGAGCCCGAGGAGATCGTCATCTCCGCAACGGTGGAGGCGCGGTTCCTCGCGCGATAGTCGCGTTCAGCCGTGGGCGGTGAAAGGAGCCAGTTCCGCGGCGAGACGCTCTGACACGCGTGCATGCACCGCGGTGCCATCCTCTCGATGGTCCACGGAGAGGAGCATGCCCGACTCGTGGATCGCTGCCACGAGATCGCCGCGGTCATACGGAATCACGGCATGCACCTCGACGGCGGGCTTCGGGAGCGCTTCTTCGACGGCTGCGCGCAGTTCCGCGATTCCCTCGCCCGACCGCGACGACACGAAGTGGGCGTGCGGCTGAAGGCCTCGGAGCACGAGCCTCTCGTCCTCCGCGATCAGATCGGCCTTGTTGAAGACGACGATCTCCGGAAGGTCACGGACGCCGACATCCCCGAGCACGTCGCGCACGGTCTGCAGCTGACCCGCCGGGTCGGGATGCGAACCGTCGACGACGTGGAGCACGACGTCGGCCTCGCCGACCTCTTCCAGGGTCGACCGGAACGCTTCGACGAGCTGATGCGGGAGATTGCGCACGAACCCGACGGTGTCCGTGAGCGTGTAGACGCGACCGTCTTCGGTCTCCGTACGACGCACGGTCGCATCCAGCGTCGCGAACAGGGCATTCTCGACCAGGACGCCAGCGCTGGTCAGCGCATTGAGCAGACTCGACTTGCCGGCGTTCGTGTATCCGGCGATCGCGACGGAAGGAATCGTGTTCCGCTTGCGCTCGGCGCGCTTGGCGTCGCGGGCAGGGCCGAAGTCTCGGATCTGGCGTCGAAGCAGAGCCATCTTCGTGCGGATCCGTCGGCGATCGAGTTCGATCTTGGTTTCACCGGGACCGCGCGAGCCCATGCCTGCGCCGCCGGCGCCGACCTGACCACCGGCTTGGCGGCTCATCGAGTCACCCCAACCGCGAAGACGAGGCAGCAGATACTCGAGCTGGGCGAGCTCGACCTGGGCCTTACCTTCTCGGCTCTTCGCGTGTTGGCTGAAGATGTCGAGGATCACGGTGGTGCGGTCGATGACCTTGACCTTGACGACGTCCTCGAGAGCGCGTCGTTGGCTCGGCGCGAGCTCCGTGTCGGCGATGACGGTGTCAGCCCCGACAGCGGCGACGATGTCTTTGAGCTCCTGGGCCTTTCCGCGGCCGAGGTATGTCGCGGCGTCGGGGTGCGGGCGGCGCTGCAGGACACCGTCGAGCACGACGGCGCCGGCGGTCTCCGCCAGAGCAGCGAGTTCCCGCAGAGAGTTCTCGGCATCTTCCTGCGCCCCCTGGGGGTAAACCCCCACCAGTACGACGTTCTCGAGTCGCAACTGCCGGTACTCGACCTCGGAGACATCCTCGAGCTCTGTCGAGAGTCCACCGACGCGTCGAAGAGCGTGTCGGTCTTCGAGATCCCACTGCGCGCCGTCCGTACTCGCGTGCGATGCCGTCGATTCGTCCTGCAGCGCCTGTGCGGCGCCGAAGACGTGGACGTCCGAGCGCTTCTCCGCGTTCGCGAGCACACGATCGACCGTGTGGTCGTCGGTGGAGGGTGTGGTGGTCTCCGTCATCCGTTCCTTGTCTCTGGGATTTGTTGCGAGCCTTAACCTTAGCCCGCGCTGTCCGGTACGCTCACCGTATGGGGTCAGATCACTACTTCACTGCGGCCCCGGCAAGCCCCGAGAATCTGCGTAAGATCCGCGTATCACTCGCGGGTCGAGAGCTCGAAGTCACCACCGCCGGTGGGGTCTTCAGCCCGGATCGTCTCGACGCCGGCACTGCAGTGCTCCTCGCCAACATGCCCCCGGTACCCCCGGGCGGCGATCTTCTCGACCTCGGCAGCGGTTGGGGTCCGGTGACATTGTCGATGGCCCTGGCCGCTCCCCATGCGACGGTATGGGCCGTCGACGTGAATGAGCGTGCCCTCGATCTGGTGCGTCGCAACGCCGCAGCTCTCGGGCTCACCAATGTCAACGCATCCCTGCCCGACGATGTTCCCGAGCACGTCTCATTCCGCACGATCCGATCGAATCCGCCGATCCGCGTCGGGAAGAACGAACTCCACGGCCTTCTGGAGCGATGGATCCCGCGCCTCGACGAGCGCAGTGATGCCTGGCTGGTCGTGCAGCGCAATCTCGGTGCGGATTCGCTCCAGCGGTGGATCGGATCGACCTTCCAGCCCGGCTACAGCGTCTTCCGCACCGCTACGGGCAAGGGCTATCGCATCCTGAAAGTGCGCAAGCACGGAAACCCGCCGACGGAGCCGATCATTCTCGGATGAGGCCGATGCGGGCCTGACGAAGCCGACGGTCAGGACCTCAGGCGAGGTCGACCTCGCCTTGGAACACGAGCTGAGCCGGCCCGGAGAGAGCGACGTGCTCACCGTCTTCCGCCGGGAACATTCGAACGCCGAGCGTCCCCCCGGGCACCTCGACCTGCCAGTTGCTCGGAGCGTTCTCGCCCGCCCAGTAGCGCACTGCCAGGGCCGTCGCCGCGACGCCCGTGCCGCAGCTCAGAGTCTCTCCGACCCCGCGCTCATAGACACGCATGCTCACATGTCCGATACCGTCGCGCACGAGCGGTTCGCCGGGTACGACGAACTCGATGTTGGCTCCCGCGGGCAGCAGCGGGTCGAGGCCGGGCGCACGGTGGAGCTCGAGGGACGCGAGCTCAGCCTCCGACGCGAGCGCCACCACGACGTGCGGATTCCCGACGTCGATTCCGAGACCTGGACGGGTGACAGACAGGCCGTCCACTCGAACGAGCGGGTCGTCCCCGGAGAGCTTCCACCGGCCGAGGTCGACCTGATATCCCGTCGCGCTTCGGGTGACATCGCGCACTCCCGCCCGCGTGCCGATCGGCAAGGTCGAGCCGGGTTCGATCGCCGCAAGGCCGGAGCGCACGAGATAGTGGGCGAACACGCGGACGCCGTTCCCGCACATCTCGGCGACCGATCCATCGGCATTGCGGTAGTCCATGAACCATTCCGCCTGCGGCTCTTCGTCGAGTGCAGCCGCACCGTCGGGAATCGCCGACGACTTCACCACGCGGAGGATTCCGTCTGCACCGATGCCGAAGTGACGATCGCAGAGCACGGCGACCTGCTCGACGGTGAGGTCGAGCTCACCGTCCGGGTCAGCGATGATGATGAAATCGTTGCCCGTGCCGTGCCCCTTGGTGAATGCGACCATGGGTCCAGTCTAGAGATCGTCGCGGACTTCTCCGTCCCGCGCGAGCCGGTACCGACCGCAGAGAAAGTTCCGGTTTCGCGCCACCTCGATCAACTCGAGGTCGAGTCTGCGCGGAAGCAACGGGGCTCCCGAGCCGAGTGTGACGGGTGCGTACTGCACCCACACCTCATCGAGCAGGCCGGCGTCGGCGAACTGCCCCGCCAGGTCTCCGCCGCCCACGACCCAGAGGTCTTTCCCACCCGCCGCCTGCGCCATCTCCGCGTGCACCGTGCGGATGTCGGCCTGCGTCAGTCGGACATCGCCCTCCTTCGGGAGGTCGAGTCGACGGTGGGTGAACACCCACGTGGGCTGGGTGTACCCCCAGCGGCCCTCTTCATGGCGCATCACCCACTCGTAGGTGGAGGACCCCATCGCCAGAGCGCCGATGCTCCGCTCGAAACCCGTGTACGCCATCGGTCCGTCTTGGTCGATGTCCTGTGTGAGCAACCAGTCCAATGAGTGCTCCTCGGTGGCGATGAACCCGTCGAGGCTGGAGGCCGTGTAGAAGTGCGTCGTCATCCGGCCAGCTTCGCAGCACCCTCCGACATCGAGATCAGGCGTGGAGAAGCGTCACGGCCCGCACCGGAGCCTCCCACCACTCCAGGTCGGGATACCGCTTGAACCAGGACACCTGGCGTCGCGCATAGCGTCTCGTGAGCGCCTGGGTCTGTGCGATCGCCTCACGCTCCGTGAGGCCGCCGTCGAGCTGGGCCAGGGCCTGCGCGTACCCGATCGCGCGAGGAGCCGTTCCTCCACGCTCGAGCCCGTGCGCACGAAGATCCTCGACTTCGGCGAGGAGGCCGCCCTTCCACATGCGCTCGACCCTGGAGTCCAGCCGCTCCACGAGAGAGGGGCGGTCCACATGCAGACCGATGAGACGAGTATGCGGATGCCACAGGACAGGCTTCTCCGGAAGCGAGGCACCGTGCGTCTCGCTCCCCTGCTCGAGGACCTCGAGCGCACGGATGATGCGGCGCGGATTCTGTGGATCGACGCGAGTAGCCGCTTGCGGGTCGAGAGTTCGCAGACGTTCGAGCAGATGCGCGGTCCCTCGGGTCTCGAGCTCTTGTTCGAGACGATCCCGCAGTTCCGGGTCGCGCGGAGGGAATTGGAAGTCGTAGACGACACTCGATACATAGAGACCGGATCCGCCGACGAGGATCGCGTCTCCTCCCCCGCGGTGGATCTCTTCGATCGCCTCACGAGCTCTCGGCTGGTACCACGCGACAGCCGCATCTTCGTCGACGTCGAGTACGTCGAAGAGGTGGTGCGGGATGCCCCGGCGTTCCGTCATCGAGACCTTCGCGGTGCCGACGTCCATCCCGCGATAGAGCTGCATGGCATCGGCGTTCACGACCTCGGCGGGGTTTCCCTCCGCACGCAGCGTCTCGGCCAGCTCGATCGCGAGATCGCTCTTACCGGTGCCGGTCGCCCCGACGATCGCCCAGAGACGTGGCGCTGGCACGTTCCGTCCGGTCACACGCCCACGCGCAGCGTGGGCAGACCGAGCGACACGGCCTTCGGCGCACCGTCGCCGACAGAGGCGGGGACTGCGCACGATTCCGACTGCGATCGATCCCACGCGTCGCCGCCGCGGGTCCGACGGATCTTCAGGGGCGCGCCCGTAGGATCGTCGGCGAGCAGATGGAACGGGGCGCCGTGTGTCACGGTCACGGTCACCACGTCTCCGGGGCGAGGCAGCTCGGACCCCGGGGTCACCTCGAAGTGCACCAACCTGTTGTCTTCGGCGCGTCCCGTGAGGCGGTGTGTCTCGGTATCCTTCTTGCCTTCGCCGGTCGAGACCAGCACGTCGATCTCACGGCCGACCTGCTTCTGGTTCTCCTCCAGCGAGATACGTTCCTGCAGAGCGATCAGGCGGTTGTAGCGGGCCTGCACGATCTCCTTGGGGACCTGATCCTCCATCGTCGCCGCGGGTGTGCCCTCGCGGATCGAGTACTGGAAGGTGAACGCGCTGGAGAAACGCGCCTGCTCGACCACCCGCATCGTGTCCTCGAAGTCGTCTTCGGTCTCGCCGGGGAACCCGACGATGATGTCCGTGGTGATGGCGGCATTCGGGATGCGGGCACGAACCCGCTCGAGGATCCCGAGGAAACGCTCACTCCGGTAGGAGCGGCGCATCGCCTTGAGGATGCGGTCGCTCCCTGACTGGAGCGGCATGTGCAACTGCGGCATCACGTTCGGCGTCTCGGCCATGGCGTCGATCACGTCATCGGTGAACGCCGCGGGGTGGGGACTCGTGAACCGGATCCGTTCCAGCCCCTCGATGTCGCCGGCCGCGCGCAGGAGCTTGCCGAAGGCCTGACGGTCACCGAACTCGACCCCGTAGGAGTTGACGTTCTGGCCGAGAAGCGTGACCTCGATCGCGCCGTCTTCGACCAGGAGACGGATCTCGTTCAGGATGTCGCCGGGGCGACGATCCTTCTCTTTGCCGCGCAGGCTCGGAACGATGCAGAAGGTGCAGGTGTTGTTGCAGCCGACCGAGATCGAGACCCAGCCGCTGTGTGCCGAGTCGCGCTTGGTCGGCAACGTCGAGGGGAAGACCTCGAGCGACTCGAGGATCTCGAGCTCGGCATCGCCGTTGTGTCGCGCGCGCTCGAGCAGACCCGGCAATGAGCCCATGTTATGCGTGCCGAACACCACGTCGACCCAGGGTGCCTTGTCGAGCACGGCCTGCTTGTCCATCTGCGCCAGGCAGCCGCCGACGGCGATCTGCATGCCTTCCTTGCGACGCTTGACGGAAGCGAGGTGCCCGAGGGTGCCGTACAGCTTGCCTGCCGCGTTGTCGCGGACGGCGCAGGTGTTGATGATCACCACGTCGGCCTCGTCACCGTCGACGGCTCTCACATAGCCGGCGCTCTCCAACGAGCCCGAGAGCCGCTCGGAGTCGTGCACGTTCATCTGGCACCCGAAGGTGCGCACTTCATACGATCGCTGTCGTCCGTCGTCGTCGACGGCTGCCGACGACGCGCCGATGATCGTCGGTTCGCTGCGCGGGATAGTCATGATCTCCCCATTGTACGAGCCGTTGCTGAGCTGTCGTGGCGTCCTGGCGTCAGTCCGAGTCGACGAATCGGACCCCGGACGTGGAACCTCCGAAGGAGTTCTCCCGCAGCGCAGCCTTTGCGGCTTTCATCGCCACGGCTCCGTTGTAGCCGCGTCGTGAGAGCTGGCCCACCAGCCGCCGCAGAGCCGTGTCGTGATCGAGCCGACTCATCGACCGCGCCTTGCCGCGAGCGAACTCGAGCGCGCGATCGTCATCGTCGTCCGGCAACTCGTCGAGAGCGCCGTCGATCACATCGCGCGGAATGCCGCGCTGCGCGAGTGCGCGAGACAACGCGACCCGTCCCTGTCCCTTCCGCTCGACGCCCGATGTCACCAGCACGGCAGCGAGGCCGGCGTCGTCGAGATAGCCGCGGCGGGAGAAGTCATCGATCACGTCGTCGACGACCCCACCGTCGAGGCCGACGCCTCGCAGGACCTGTCGGGCCTCCGAGATGGACAACGATCGCGCCCGCAGCTTACGGACGAGAGACTCCTCCGCGGCCACACGCACCTCGTCCGGCGATGCCTTCTCGTCGGCGCCGGCATCGTCGCTCTCTCCGCCGCCGAGTGCGCGAAGATGAGGAGCGGACTTCGTCGGGCGCGTCGACGCTGTGGCGGAACTGCCCCTGATCCCCCGCGCGGGATGACGATCGCTGGGAGTACCCGCGTCGGACGCGTCGATGTGCGAGGCACTGTCCGGAGGGGCATCCCAGGTCGTGCGCCAGACCGCCGCGTCGCTGGCGCGGGGATCGTCCGTCGACTGGTCGTCGCCTTCCGCAAGGCGAGGCGGCGGCGTGTGCGTTTGCTTCTTCGACCCACCGCCGAAGAGGGGGATGATGGGGGCGATCCGGTCGGGATCGCCCCCACGCGTGTCGTTCATCAGGCCGGACGACGCTCAGCGAGCTCGTCTGCAGCTGCCGGTACCGAAGCGGGGCCGCCGATACCGAGCTTCTGCTTGATCTGCGTCTCGATCGCCAGCGCGATATCGGGGTTGTTCAACAGGAAGGTGCGCGCGTTCTCTTTGCCCTGGCCCAGCTGGTCACCGTCGTAGGTGTACCACGAGCCCGACTTCTTCACGATGGCGTGCTCGACGCCGAAGTCGATCAGGCTGCCCTCACGGGAGATGCCGACGCCGTAGAGGATGTCGAACTCGGCCTGCTTGAACGGCGGCGCCATCTTGTTCTTGACCACCTTGACCCTGGTGCGGTTTCCGACGGCGTCGGTTCCGTCCTTGAGGGTCTCGATACGACGGATGTCCATGCGGACCGAGGCGTAGAACTTCAGCGCCTTACCACCGGCGGTCGTCTCGGGCGAGCCGAAGAAGACGCCGATCTTCTCGCGAAGCTGGTTGATGAAGATCATCGTCGTGTTGGTCTGGTTCAGGCCACCGGTGAGCTTACGCAGCGCCTGCGACATGAGTCGCGCCTGCAGACCGACGTGCGAGTCGCCCATCTCGCCCTCGATCTCGGCGCGGGGCACGAGCGCCGCCACGGAGTCGATGACGATGAGGTCGATGGCTCCCGAGCGCACGAGCATGTCGGCGATCTCGAGGGCCTGCTCACCGGTGTCGGGCTGCGACACCAGGAGCGCGTCGATGTCGACGCCGAGCTTCGCGGCGTAGTC
This sequence comes from Microbacterium sp. Cr-K32, assembly GCF_000708345.1. Taxonomy (NCBI): domain Bacteria; kingdom Bacillati; phylum Actinomycetota; class Actinomycetes; order Micrococcales; family Microbacteriaceae; genus Microbacterium; species Microbacterium sp. Cr-K32. The sequence goes on from NZ_JARD01000012.1 coordinate 380,686, forward strand.
GGGGTCGAGCGCGTGTTCGGCGTCGATGAACGCGGCGATTCCGCCTGCGCGCTGAGCGTTCGCGATCGCATGCAGGGTGAGGGTCGTCTTACCCGAGGACTCCGGTCCGTAGATCTCGACGATTCGACCACGCGGGAGGCCTCCGACGCCGAGAGCGACGTCGAGGGCGATGGAGCCGGTGGGGATGACCGCCACGGGGGCGCGCTCATCGCTGCCCAGCCGCATGACCGAGCCCTTTCCGAACTGGCGATCGATCTGGGCGAGGGCGGTCTCGAGGGACTTCTCGCGGTCGGCGGGTGATGGCATGATGTGCTCCTTCTGCGCGCGTGATGCCGCCTGTAGGCTGTCGCGGCTCTCCCGGTTGGGAGAAACTCTCCGACAAGGCGTAATGGCTCTTCGGCTTGTTTTCCACCGTAGGAGAGGCCACCGACATCGATGCGGAGAGCTCACATACCGTGCAGAACAGATTCCCTGAACCACTTGTGCAGAAGACTACGCCCGCTTCGAACAGATCTTCGACGACACGCCGTGGATCTCAGGTCGTGTCCCGTAGGCATCGGAGATCGACGAACGACTCAGCGTCCGCGCGGCTCCTGCCGACCGACGCCGTGTCGCCTGTTCTCCGGAACATCCATCTCGACGCACAGGGCCAACCAGATGTCGCGTGGCGGTGTTCCCTCGGCCAGCGCCTCGCGCGCTGTTCGACCGCCGACAGCGCTGAGCGCCAGGTCGTTCACCAGAGAGGACGCGCGTGCCTGAAACTCGGTCTCGACGGCGCGAAGGAATTCGCTACGACGCATGGCTTCCCCGACCGGGGATCAGTGCAGCGAAAGCTGAGGTTCGATCGACGCGACGAGGTCGTCGGGAACGACGTCCGGGAAGACCTGGATGCCCTCGAGCACCGAGATGCGGTCTCCGACCTCGCGCATGATCGTCGAAATGGGAACGTCGAGCGCGTCGGCGACGGAAGCGAGGATCTCGCTCGACGCCTCCTTCTGCCCACGCTCGACCTCGCTGAGGTAGCCGAGCGCAACCGACGCCTTGCTTGCGACCTGCCGGAGCGTGCGCCCCTTCTGCAGGCGGAAGTCCCTCAGCACATCGCCGATTTCCTGTCGTACAAGAATCATCGGAACCTCCTCCCCATGTGATCGTTCGAGGTCTCCCCCGATGAGACAGCCAGTCTAGTACCCCTGGCATGCACAGAATCTACCCCTGCACTCTGTGGTTTAAGTGTGAGCACATCAGAGATAACCACCCCGGCGGTCCTGCTATTCCGCCAGCATCGCGCACAGTTCTTCGAGCGCTGCCGCGACCGTCTGCGCGCGGATCGAGTCGCGATCTCCGAGGAAACGGAAGGCCGTCGTCCTCATCGCCGCCGGCGTCGCCACGCCGATGTGCACCGTGCCGACCGGTTGCCCGTCGGGGGAATCCGGACCGGCGATTCCCGTCGTCGACACCCCGACATCGGCCGGCGAGCCACCGACGCTCACGACACTCCTCACTCCGTCTGCCATCTGCAGCGCGACCTGCGGATGCACCGGCCCGTGCACGGCGAGAAGATCCGCGTCGACGCCCAACACCGACGCCTTCACCGGCGTCGCGTACGCCACCACCCCGCCGAGCAACACCGTGGACGCGCCGGGAACCGAGACCAGGTCGGCGCACAGGGCGCCGCCGGTCAGCGACTCCGCGACTACGAGCGTCCATCCCCGTCGACCCAGCGCCGCGAGGACGGCAGCAGCCGCGTCGCTCACGACTTCCGGCGCGAGCCGCGGACCTGCGCCACGATGTAGTCGATACCGCTCGCGACCGTGAGCACCAGGACGATGAGCATGAGGATGAAGGTGATCAACGTCCATGCATCGAGACCGACGAGATAGTGCAGCGGAAGCAACGCCCAGCCGAGCGCCACACCTTGGAACGCCGTCTTGATCTTGCCCATCCAGGCCGCAGCGACGACATGCTCGCTGGCGACCATGAGCCGGTGGATTGTGATCCCCCACTCGCGCACGAGGATGAGGGCGACGATCCACCAGCCGACCTCGCCGAGGATGGCGAGTCCGATGAACCCGGCCCCCGTGAGCATCTTGTCGGCGATGGGATCCCAGAGCTTGCCGAAATCGCTGACGATGTCGTACTTGCGCGCGAGGTAGCCGTCGACCCAGTCCGTGGAGATCCCCACGATGAAGATGACCGCGGCCGCCCAGCGGAGGCCGGGCTCGGCGAGGCCGTAGGTTCCGCCCAGCAGCAACAGGACGAAGAAGACGACCGCCAGCGGGATGCGCGCGACGGTGATGGCGTTGGGCAGCTGCCGCGGGATGGCCATCAGTCGCGTCCCGTCAGGCCCCAGGCGTCTTCGTCGCCCTCGGCCTCCACCTCGGGAAGCCCCTCATACTGGGCAGCGATCGGATCGTGCGTCTGGGGCAGGGGTGGCACCGGCGGAGCGACAGGGGCGGCGGAAGCGGGCGGCGACGTCGGAACGTCGTCACCGCGCAGCTTCGCCATCACCTGTGGGAGCTGCTCGGCCGTGGCCAGCACGTCGCGCGCCTTGGAGCCCTCGGACGGGCCGACGATCTCACGTGACTCCAGCAGGTCCATGAGGCGACCGGCCTTCGCGAAGCCGACCCGCAGCTTGCGCTGGAGCATCGAGGTCGATCCGAACTGCGACGAGACGATGAGCTCGGCAGCCGCGAGCAGCAGTTCCAGGTCGTCGCCGATGTCTTCGTCGACTTCCTTCTTCTTGGTCGGCTCCATCGCCTCCTGCACGTCGGGACGATAGTCCGGACGAGCCTGGCGGGTGACGTGCTTGACGACCGCGTCGATCTCCTTCTCGTCGACCCACGCGCCCTGCAGACGGAACGGCTTCGACGAGCCCATCGGCGAGAACAGCGCGTCACCCTGACCGATGAGCTTGTCCGCCCCGGGGCTGTCGAGGATGACGCGGCTGTCGGTGACACTGGTGACGGCGAAGGCCAGTCGAGACGGGACGTTCGCCTTGATGAGTCCGGTGACGACGTCGACGCTCGGCCGCTGGGTCGCGAGGACGAGGTGGATGCCGGAGGCTCGCGCGAGCTGCGTGATGCGCACGATCGAGTCCTCCACGTCGCGAGGGGCGACCATCATGAGGTCGGCGAGCTCGTCGACCACGACCAGGAGGTACGGGTACGGCTTCAGAACGCGCTCGCTGCCCGCCGGCAGCTCGACCTCCCCGGCGCGCACGGCACGGTTGAAGTCGTCGATATGACGGAAGCCGAAAGACGCGAGGTCGTCGTACCTCATGTCCATCTCCTTCACGACCCACTGCAGCGCTTCGGCCGCCTTCTTGGGGTTCGTGATGATGGGCGTGATCAGGTGCGGGACACCGGCGTAGCTGGTGAGCTCCACGCGCTTCGGGTCGATGAGGACCATGCGCACATCGGCGGGCCGCGCCCGCATCAGCAGGCTGGTGATCATGGAGTTCACGAAGCTCGACTTACCGGAGCCGGTGGAACCGGCCACCAGGAGATGCGGCATCTTCGCGAGGTTCGCGATGACGATGTTGCCGCCGACGTCCTTGCCCACGCCGATCGTCATCGGATGCGTGCTCTTCTGCGCGGCGGGCGAACGCAGCACGTCGCCGAGTGCGACCATCTCCTTGTCGGCGTTGGGAATCTCGATGCCGATCGCGCTCTTGCCCGGGATCGGCGAGAGGATGCGGACGTCGTTCGAGGCGACCGCGTAGGCGAAGTTGTTGCTCAGCTGCAGGATCTTCTCGACCTTGACGCCGTGGCCGACCTCGACCTCGTACTGGGTGACCGTCGGGCCGCGCGAGAAGCCGGTGACCTTCGCATCCACCTTGAACTGCGACAGCACACTGGTGATCTGCTCGATCACCTTGTCGGTGGCCTCGGAGCGCATCACCGGAGGCGGCCCTTCGACCAGAAGACCGGGAGAGGGCAGGATGTACGGCGTCACGGGCGCCTGCGGCCCGCGGTCGCCTGGCCCCTCGGTGCCGAAGCCGTCGAGGCCGGGAAGCTCCGGTACCTCTCCGGTGTCGGAGGAGTCGTCGAGCAGTGCCGTGGTCTGCTGCTCCGCGAGCGAATCGGCGACGGACCTCACGTCGGACAGCACCTCGGTGGCGGCGTCGTACGGGTTCTCGACGACGACGGCCTGATCGTAGGCGGGAGTCGGGTCGGAGGTCGTGAGCAGTGCGGTGATGTCGTCGGAGCCGAGCGTGCCTTCGTCGGGGTCCTCTTCACGGCCGGTCTTGTTGCGCCGCCACCACGGCAGCACGTCGGGATCGTCGACCTTGTCGGTGTCGTCGATCGCCGCGGAGTCTTTGGTCGACTTCTCCGGACGCTCGGCATCGAACATCCAGGCGTAGAGATCGCCGAGACGGGCGCCGATGCGGTTCGGCGGAGTCTTGGTGAGGATGAGGATGCTGAGCGCCGCCAGCAGCGACAGCACGATGTACGCGGGGATGTCGGTGAGGTAGCTGAGCGGCTGGCCGAGCATCCATCCGAAGAGTCCGCCGGACTCGCTCAGTGCGAGCATGCCCTCCTTGGGCTGAGGGCCGTCGCCCGCGACGTGGCAGAAGCCGGCGAGCGTCAGGACGAACAATCCGAAACCGATTCCGATGCGGCCGTTGTCGTGAACCGACGAGGGGTGGCGGAACAGCCATCCGGCGAGCAGGAGCAGCAGAACGGGCATCACGAATGCGACGCGCCCGATCAGTCCTCCGACCGAATACGCGCTGATGTTCGCAGCGACCTCGTTGCCGATGAAGAACCACTCGTTGATCGCACCGAGCACGGCGAGGAGCACGAGGAGGAAGGGAAAACCGTCGCGACGATCGTCTTTCTCGAGAGTCTCGGGGCCGAACGCGCGGAAGAGTCCGCCGACGCCGTGCGCCAGCCCGACCCAGGCCCGGACGGCGACCGGCGGCTTGTCTGCCTCGTCGATGTACTTCTTGGGAGCGGGCTGCGCCTTGCGAGCGGGCTGGGCCTTGGGAGCCGTCTGCCGCTTGGGGCGCGACGGTGCGCTGGTCGACGCGCTCTCTGTCTTCGTGGTACTCCTGGCCATGCTCTCACGTTACGTCCAACAGCCGACATCTCCGCGTAATGACGCGGCTTTCCATGGATCCGAGGGGCGCGATTACGCCGTGCCGCGAGCCATCGTGTCGCGGGTCGCGCCCTGACTCACCACGGCAAAACCCTCGGCTCGATACAGGTTGCGCGCGAAGTTGTCCCGTTCCACGCTCAGGCTGATCCGGGCATGCCCCTGCGAGCCCGCCAGGTGCACGACGCCGCGCAGCAGCGCCCGCCCGACGCCTCGGGCACGCCAGAGCGGGTGCACACCGATGATCAGCTCCGGGACCGCGACACCGATGAAACCGAACCCGGGATCGTTCTGCGGGAGCACCCGGTACCAGGCCGCACCCACCGGTGTACCGTCGTCGCCGGCAGCCACCAGTCCGTCGTCCGCCATGCGCTTCCAGCCCGCGAGGTAGCGCCGGTGGTCGGGCGACGTCAGCACCTCATGACGGGGACGCACTCCCCCGGCGCGCCAATTGGCGGCCTCGACGAGCATGTCGCCGAGGAACGTCGCATCCGTCTGCGCCGCCCTGCGAAGGGAGAAGTCCCTGTACATGACGCGAGCATAGGACGTCGGTGTTACATCGGGATGACGCTCACCCGTGAGTGCGAGACGACTCGCCTGTCGTCATGCCTCGATGACGAGCGGCACGATCATCGGACGGCGACGCAGCCGCTGGTTCACCCAGCGACCGATCGTGCGTCGCACGACCTGCGACAGTGCGTGGGTGTCGCGGACGCCGTTGCCCGACGCCTCCTTGAGCGCAGCGACGATCTTCGGCGTGACGTCGTCGAACACCGAGTCGTCCTCGGCGACACCGCGCGCGTGGATCTCGGGACCGGAGATGATGCGTCCGGTGCCGGCGTCCACGACCACGATCACGGAGATGAAGCCTTCCTCGCCGAGGATGCGGCGATCCTTGAGGTCGGCATCGGTGATCTCTCCGACGGTGGAGCCGTCGACGTAAACGAATCCGAGGTCGAGCTGCCCGGTGACCTTCGCGACGCCGTCCTTGAGGTCGATCACGGTGCCGTTCGAGGCGATGATCGTGTTCTCCTCGGAGATACCGGTGTCCTGCGCGAGCTTGGCATTCGCGATCAGGTGCCGATACTCGCCGTGCACGGGGAGGACGTTCTTCGGCCTCAGGATGTTGTAGCAGTAGATCAGCTCACCGGCGGCGGCGTGCCCGGAGACGTGCACCTTCGCATTCGCCTTGTGCACGACGTTCGCGCCGAGCTTGGTCAGTCCGTCGATGACGCGATACACGGCGTTCTCGTTGCCGGGGATGAGGCTGGAGGCGAGGATGACGGTGTCACCCTCGCTGATCTCGATCGCGTGGTCCATGTTCGCCATGCGGCTGAGCACGGCCATCGGCTCGCCCTGGGAGCCCGTCGACATGTAGACGATCTGCTCGTCCGGCAGGTCGCGCGCCTTCTTGAAGTCGATCAGCACCCCGTCCGGCACCTTGAGGTAGCCGAGCTGCTCGGCGATGGTCATGTTGCGGACCATGCTGCGGCCGAGGAACGCGACACGGCGGCCGTTGGCGTGCGCGGCGTCGATCACCTGCTGCACGCGGTGGACGTGGCTGGAGAAGCTCGCGACGATGACGCGACGGGGCGCCTTCGCGATCACCTGGTCGAGCACGGGACCGATGGAGCGCTCCGTCGGGGTGAAGCCGGGGACGTCGGCGTTCGTCGAGTCGACGAGGAACAGGTCCACGCCCTCTTCACCGAGGCGGGCGAACGCACGCAGGTCGGTGATCCGACCGTCCAGCGGCAGCTGGTCCATCTTGAAGTCACCGGTGGCGAGCACCATTCCTGCGGGTGTGCGGATGGCGACGGCCAGTGCATCGGGGATCGAGTGGTTGACGGCGACGAACTCGAGGTCGAACGGACCGACCCGCTCCTGCTGCCCCTCTTTCACCGTGAGCGTGAAGGCCTTGATCCGATGCTCTTTGAGCTTCGCCTCGACCAATGCGAGGGTGAGGCCCGAGCCGATCAGGGGGATGTCGCTCTTGAGCCGGAGCAGATACGGAACCGCGCCGATGTGGTCTTCATGACCGTGCGTGAGCACCACGCCGACGATGTCGTCGAGCCGGTCGCGAATGGGCTCGAAGTCGGGAAGGATCAGATCGACACCGGGCTGGTGCTCCTCGGGGAAGAGCACACCGCAGTCGACGATCAGGATCTTCCCGTCGTACTCGAACATGGTCATGTTACGACCGATCTCGCCGAGTCCGCCGATCGGGATGACCCGCAGCGTCCCTTCGTCGAGAGCGGTCGGTTCTACCAGGGGAATGGACATGCTGTCTCCTCAGTCGGACACTCCGCGCGTCCGTTCGTTCATGGCGACGCGACTCAGCGCGTCGTGCCGTGCACCTTCGGCAGGGCACCACCCGCAGCCGCGTTGCGGTCGGGTCGGAAGTTCGAGAAATCGGCTCCGGGAACGTTCTGCACGAGGTCGAGCTCATCCTCGATGAGCGCGGCCTCCCATTCCTCGGGACCGACCAGGGGAAGGCGAACGCGCGGGCTCGAGATGCGACCGAGTCCGTGCAGGATGTACTTGGCCGCAACGGTTCCGGGCACGTGGGTCATCACAGCGCGAACGAGCGGTTCGAGGCGCTTGTGCTCGGCGGTCGCCGTGGCGAGGTCGCCGGCGTTCACCGCGTCGATGATCGTGCGGTACGGCGCCGCTGCGACGTTCGCCGTCACGCCGATGAGACCGGTCGCGCCGATCGCCAGGTGCGGCAGCACGTTCGCGTCATCTCCGGAGAAGTACATCAGATCGGTCTGGTTCAGCACGCGGCTCACCTCGGAGAAGTCGCCCTTGGCGTCTTTCACGGCGAGGATGTTCGGGTGCTTCGCGAGACGCAGGATGGTCTCGTACTTGATGGGCACACCCGTGCGTCCCGGGATGTCGTAGAGGATCACGGGGAGGTCGGTCGCATCGGCGACCAGACGGAAGTGCGTGAGGATGCCGGCCTGCGTGGGCTTGTTGTAGTAGGGCGTGACGATCATGATGCCGTCGGCGCCGGCCTTCTCGCTGGCCTTGTAGAGCTCGATCGCGTGCGCTGTCTCGTTGGAGCCTCCGCCGGTGATGATCTTGGCCCGCCCCGCGGAGACGGACTTGCCCACCTCGACGAGCTTGAGCTTCTCGGGGTCCGTCAGGGTCGAGGTCTCGCCTGTCGTCCCGGTCACGACGATGCCGTCCGCTCCCGCGGTGATCACGTCATCGATGTGCTTCTCGACGGCGGGCCAGTCGACTTCGCCGTCGGCCGTCATCGGAGTGACGAGCGCGACGAGAACCTGCCCGAATGGGTTGCCCGAGTGCGTCATAGACCCAGCGTATCGGTTCGGCTGCCGCTCATGCGGACGCGGTGACGCGCGAGACGTCGCCGATCTACGCTCGAAGCATGGCATGGGTCACACGAGGCACCGAGACGAAGTACGAGAACGCGTGGATCCGGGTGCGGGAGGACCGGGTCACAGGACCAGCGGGCGCGGACGGCATCTATGGTGTCGTCACCATGCAGCACCCGGCGGTCTTCATCGTCGCCGTGGACGAGGAAGACCGTGTGTGTCTCGTCACGATCGACCGCTACACCGTGGGGACGACCATCGAGGTCCCCGCTGGCGGCAGCGACGGGGAAGACCCCCTGCTCGCGGCGAGACGCGAGCTCCGGGAGGAGACCGGATTCGAAGCCGGTGAGTGGACGGCCCTGGGCACCATGCACGCTCTGAACGGGATCGCCGAGGCGCCCGAACACGTCTTCCTCGCACGCGCTCTGCGCCCGGTCGCAGAGGACGACGCCGAGAACGGGAGCGACGCCGCCGAGAGCCAGGCCGAAGAAGGCATCCAGGCCGTCTCGTGGGTACCTTTCGCGCACGTGCTGCGCATGATCGCCGACGGCGACATCACCGACGGAGAGACCATCGCGGCGATCGCCAAGGCGGGGATCCTGCTCGGCAGGTTCCACTGACCGCTGCCGATCAGATGACCGCTGCCGGTCAGACGCGGCCTCGGCGCGCCACGCGGGAGGTGAGCGTGCTCGGGAGGAGGCGTGTCAGCGCCACGATCACCTTGTACCGCAGCGACGGCACCGAGACCGACCTGCCACGGGCGGCATCGCGCAGGCCGACGCGCACGACGTCCCGCGCGTTCAACCACATGATGCCGGGAACGCCCTCCTGGCCCACCGCGAGCCCCATGCGCTCGTGGAAGGAGGTGTGCGTGAACCCGGGGCACAACGCCGTGACGGAGACGCCATCGCGCGTGTACTCGGCATTCGCCCAGCGGCTGAATCCGATGAGCCAGGCCTTGCAGGCGGAGTACGTCGACCGGGAGATGAAGCCGGCCACGGAAGCCACATTGATGATGCGACCGCCACGACCACGCATGGACTGCAGTGCCGCGTGCATGAGCCGCATCGACGCCTCCACATGTACACGGAGATGACGCACCTCATCGTCGATGTCGTTGTCGGCGAACTGCAGCGGAAGACCGAACCCGGCGTTGTTCACCAAGAGGTCGATGGGGTCCGCCGTGTCGCGCAGGCGCGCGGCGACCTTCTCGACGCCGGCCTCATCCGCCAGGTCGGCGGGGATGATCTCGACCGCGACCCCGTATTCGCTCCGCAGTTCGGCGCCCAGCGTCTCCAGCGCGTCCTCTGATCTCGCCACCAGGACGAGGTCGGCACGTCGCCGCGCGAGCTGACGCGCGAACTCGGCGCCCAGTCCGGCGCTGGCTCCGGTGATCAGTGCGGTGGGCATCAGCGCTCGTATCCCAGGAAGCGGTACCGCACTCCCGTGCGCGACGTGAGCCACTCCCCCTCGTCGATGAGGCGCCACCCGGTCTTCGCCGGTGCGTAGGCGTCGCCGGCGACGTCGAGATCGAGCTCGGTGACCTCCAGCCGATCGGCGTCGCCGATCACCTGTCGGAAGATCTCCGCCCCACCGATGATCCAGACCCTGTCGAGTCCGCGAACGGCCTCGGCGACGGTGGATGCACGCCGCGCGCCCTCTTCGGACCAGTCCTGCTGCCGGGTCACCACGATGTTGTCCCGTCCGGCGAGCGGGCGGAATCGCTCGGGCAGCGAGTCCCAGGTCTTGCGCCCCATCACCACGGGAGCGCCGAGGGTGACCTCCTTGAAGTGCGCCAGGTCTTCGGGCACGTGCCAGGGCATGCCACCCTCGGCACCGATGACCCCTCCGTGCGCCTCGGCCCAGATCAACCCGACCCAGGTCATACCGCCACCGCCGCCCTGATCGGCGCGTGGTGCTGATAGTCCTCCACGAGGAAGTCCTCATAGCGGTAGTCGAGAATCGATTCGGGCTTCCGCGCGAAACGCAGCGTCGGGTAGGGGTAGGGCTCACGGCTGAGCTGCTCCCGCACCTGATCGACGTGATTGTCGTAGACGTGGCAGTCTCCGCCCGTCCAGACGAAGTCTCCGGGCTCGAGGCCGACCTGCTGGGCGATCATCATGGTCAGCAATGCGTAGGAGGCGATGTTGAACGGCACACCGAGGAACATGTCGGCGCTGCGCTGGTACAGCTGACACGAGAGCTTGCCGTCGGCGACGTAGAACTGGAACAGCGCGTGACAGGGCGCGAGCGCCATGTCCGGGATGTCGGCCGGGTTCCAGGCAGACACGATGAGCCGACGGGAGTCGGGCGAGCGTCGGATCTGCTCGATCACGTCGGAGAGCTGGTCGATGCTCCCCCCGTCCGGCGTCGGCCACGAACGCCACTGCACCCCGTAGACCGGGCCGAGGTCGCCGGATTCATCGGCCCACTCGTCCCAGATCGTGACCCCGTTCTCGCGGAGCCACCCGACGTTGGAATCACCCTGCAGGAACCAGAGGAGCTCGTACGCGATGGATTTGAAGTGCACGCGCTTGGTGGTGATGAGGGGGAAGCCCTTCGACAGATCGAAGCGGATCTGACGCCCGAAGACGCTCGTCGTCCCCGTCCCGGTGCGATCGGACTTATGCGTGCCGGTCTCCAGGACGTCGCGGAGCAGGTCTTCATAAGGAGTCGGGACGGCTGCGCTCATGGCAGCCACGATACCGTCACGCTCGCCTCCTCGGGTGGAACCGCTTCCGCGCGTGGGCCCTCCGTCATCGTCGGAAACATCGACCCGATCCCGCTTCGACACGACATATCCTCGACCCATGTCACCCGCGCTCGCCCTCGGTATCGCCGCAGCACTCCTCGTGCTCGCGACGGGCATCGGCGTCGTGCTGCGCCGGCGAGACGGACGACGGCGGGACGGCGGTGCTCTCCGCTTCGATCCGGCGGACGCGGTCACCTCGGAGCTCGGGTCCCGCGCGACTCTCGTGCAGTTCAGCACCGAGATGTGCGCGCGGTGCCCACAGGTGAGACGTCTGCTCGGTTCGTATGCCGACGACCACGACGGTCTCGCCCATGTGGAGGTCGATCTGACGCACCGGCCCGATCTCTCCGCGCGCTACAAGGTGCTCCAGACGCCCACGACCTTCGTGGTCGACGGTGCCGGTGCCGTCCGCGCCAGATTCCACGGAGTGCCGACCAGGCACGCCCTCACCGAAGCCCTCACCGCCGTCTGAGCCGGAAGACCGGAGCGCCCCATGAGCACCCCCGCAGGCATCGACCCCCGAGGCCCCCGCTTCGCCGCCGCCATCACCGCGGTCCTGCTGCTGGTGGCGACGTTCCTCGCCCTGATCGGGATCTCGACTCTCCGGACCGGAATCGCCTCGTTCGGTTGGTTCGCCTACCAGCCCCTCGCCGATGCCACATTCGTTCCGTCCGGGTGGGCGATCTCCTCGGCCCCGCTCCTGCAGCGCGCTCTCGACCCGGGGTTCCTCCTCACGGTCGTCATCGCTCTCCTGTTCCTCTGGGGATTGGTCTCTCCGCAGACGGCCCCCTGGGCCACGCTGTTCCGCTCAGCGATCCGTCCACGCCTCGCCGCTCCGACGGAGCTCGAAGACCCGCGGCCGCCGCGGTTCTCGCAGGGCGTCGGGCTCTTCGTCGTGGGTGTCGGCCTCGTCCTGCACCTCCTGGGTGTTCCGTGGGCGCTGCCGATCGCGACGTCCGCGGCATTCGTCGCCGCATTCCTCAACGCCGCCTTCGCCTTCTGCCTGGGCTGCCAGCTCTACCTCCTGCTGCAGCGCGCGGGCGTCGTCGGTCGCGAAGCCACCCCCGCCTGACCGCGGTTCCGCGTCGGCAGGACGCTCGCTAGGCTGACCACGAGTCGACGCTGCGCCCGCAGCTCGAGAACCGGAGGAATCATGCCCGTCACCAGCGAAGCCGCCAGCACGTGGACCGGATCGCTCATGGAGGGATCCGGCACCGTCGCGTTCTCGTCGTCGAACCTCGGCACCTTTCCGATCAACTGGAAGGCCCGCAGCGAAGGCAGCGACACGACGACCACCCCGGAAGAGCTCATCGCCGCCGCGCACGCCTCCTGCTTCAGCATGGCGCTCTCGCACGCGCTCGCCGAGAACGGCACCCCGCCGGAGCGCGTGAACACGACGGCCTCGGTCACCTTCAAGCCCGGCGTCGGCATCACCGGCAGCCACCTCAACGTCAACGCGACGGTCCCGAACCTGACGCCCGAGGCATTCCAGGAGATCGCGAACGGCGCCAAGACCGGTTGCCCGGTGTCGCAGGCGCTCGCCGGAATCGAGATCACCCTCGAGGCCACGCTCGCCTGAGTGCGTCGTCAGGGTCGGCGTGGCGCGAGACGGATGGCCTCGCGAATGCTGGCCCTGGCGTCCTTGCGGCGGCCCGCCGCATCCTGCACCACGCCCAACCGGTAGCGCGCCCGCCAGTCCTCGCCTGCCGCATCCGCTTCGGCCGCGTACCGCGCGATGAGCGGATCCGCGTCGGCGCGGGCGATCCTGCCGCTGGGGGTCAGTTCGGTCTCAACCGGCGGCATCCCGCCTTCCGCATCGAGAAGTCGCCCGAGGCGGTCGGCACCGAATCCGAACATCATCTCGCGGATGAGCGCCCATGCTCCGATCGGCGCCAGAACGAGGAGCGTGATCCCCATACCGGTCGACACGGGTGTGCCGACCGAGATGAACATCACGGCGAGCCAGATCGCCACCGCGAGGTAGACCAGAAGCGCCGCGGCCATCAGCGCGACGCCGATGCGCGACATCACGACCGGATGCCGATGTCGATCATGTGCTCGAGACCCACGAACACACCGGTGGCCTGCACCGCGAACGGCACCGAGAGCCGGATGCCGGGGGCATAGGCGAGCGCCGAATCGATCGTGTCGTGCGTGAACGTGAGCGATTCGCCGGGACCGGAGAGGATGACCTCCTGTTTGGCGACGACACCGGGACGACGCAGCGAGTGGATCGGCACGCTGCCGACCTGCTGCCCGCGGGCGCGCTGGTCTGCGTGCGGTGCGCTGACCGGCCCCTGCTCGGCACGGGCGGCGGCGATCAGTTCCGCGGTGCGCACAGCGGTTCCACTCGGCGAGTCGATCTTGGTCTCACGATGGGCTTCGATGATCTCGGCCGAGCCGAAGAAGGGCGCAGCCGCGGCGGCCAGCGCCGAACCCAGAACGGATCCCAGCGAGAAGTTGGGGATGAACACCGCGCCGGTGCCCGCCGCTTCGACGAGAGGACGCACCAGAGCGATGCGCTCAGCCGACCAGCCGGAGGTCGCGACCAGCACGTTGATGCCGCGCTCCACGGCGGCGCGCACGACGTCGATGCTGACCTGCGGCGTCGACGCGTCGACCACGAGGTCGGCGCCGTCGAGTTCGGACAGATCACTGGATGAGGTCAGCACCCGGCTCACCTCGAAGCCCTCGAGCTCGTCGATCACCGCACCGATGATCGTGCCGAGCTTCCCGGTTCCGCCGACGAGTGCTACCTGCGTGGTCATGCGTCCAGTCTATTTCGCGGGTGACGCCGTCCGGCCCGGGGCGCGCGGGCCGGACGCACCATCTTGCGCCTGCGCAGGTGGCTCAGACCAGGAGCGCGTCGGGGATCCCGGTCCGCAGCTCCACCGGAAGGTGGCCGGTGTCGTTGTGCGTGAGCAGCGTCCATGGTCGCCCCTGCTTCTGCGCGATCACCGTCAGACCGCAGTGCGACTGGTTGAGGGTCATCCACCGCCACTCGGGGGCGGAGAGCACCTCGCGGACGAACCAAGAGATCACGAAGTTGTGGGTGATGAGCACCTCGTGCACATCGCCGGTCTTGCGCACCAGGAACTCGTTCACGGCATCCGACATCTGCGCCCGCCCCGCCTCGATCTCCGCCTCGGTGACGGATCCGAAGAACGGCTCGAACACCGAGGGAGTCTCCTCGGTCATCCCCGTGGGAACGCAATCGAAGAGCAGAGCGGTCGGCTCGGGGTCGACCGACGGAAGGCGCGCCGCGATCGCCCGCGCCGTCTCGTTCGCGCGCAGCAACGGTGAATGCCAGACGGCATCGAGAGGAAGCCCCGACAGACGGTCGGCGATCAGTTCCGCCTGACGCTGGCCTCTCGGAGAGAGGGGTCCGTCGGCGAGACCATGCTCGGCATCCTGATGTTCACCGTGTCTGACCAGATATATGTAGTGCGTCACAACTCGCTCGCTTCATCGCCAGCATCCGCCGGGCCTCCCTTCCACCCTATGTCACGGGTGAAGGGATACTCAGTTTCCCGCCCGGGTGAGCTCGGCGACCTGGCTGCGCGAAAGCGAGACGCCCGCTCCCTGCATGAGTTCATCGACGTGATCGCTGGCGAAGGCGTTGACGATCGGCGCGGCGACCGTGCGCTGGGCGAGCAGCCAAGCCACGGATACCGCCGCGACCGGAGCGCTCACCTCTTCGGCGACCTGATCGAGAGCGCGCAGGATCTTGATGCCCCGGCGGTTGAGGTGCCCTCGCAGCTGCTCGCCCCGCACGCCGCGGGAGGTGAGCGCCTTGCTGCGGTGGCGCCCGGAGAGGAAGCCGTGCTCGAGCGCGTGCGATGGCGTGACCGCGAGGTTCTGCGCACCCGCGACGAGCCGGAGATCACCCTCGAATGGCTGGCGACGGACGAGGTTGTACGGCGCATCGATCACCTTGATGCGCGGGTAGCCGGCCGACGCGAGGATGCGCGCCTCGACGAGTCGCTCCGGCGCGAACCCGAACGCACCGAGCGCACCGATCTTTCCGGCCTCCGTCAACCATTCGACGGTCGCCAACGTGTCTTCGAGATTCGTGGTCGCATCGAGGGTGGCGTCGAGGTAGACGACATCGATGCGATCCACGTCGAGACGCGTCAGGGACCCCTCCACCGCGCGGACGAGATTGACCGAGCCCAGACCGGGGTTGTCGGCGTGGGCACCGATGCGCACACTCACGATGCTGCGGTCGCGCTGGCCGCGTGAACGCAGCCACTGCCCGATGATGTGCTCGCTGCGACCCCCGGAGAAGCCGTCAGCCGTGTGGATCGCGTTTCCGCCGAACTCCACGTAGCGGTCGAGGATGCCGTGGCTGGTCTCGAGGTCGACGTTCCAGCCGAACTCCGCAGCTCCCAGCATCAACGGGAAGGTCTCGTAGCCGGTCTCGCCGAGAGCGGTGCGGATCGTCTCCCCTATCCCTGGCCCGACGATCGGGATGGGCGCAGAGGGATGCTCGGCGACGCCCTGCTGGGCACGTTCCTCAGACGCTCCTGCGCCTACGCTGAACAACCGCATACTCTCTCACCCCCGCGTCGATCGGTGCGTGCCGACCTGCGTACCTGCTCGATCTGCACCCCCCGGTGCGTACTTCGAGGGTAAGCGAATTCAGCGAACGTCCTGACCAATCCGGGGAACGGCGCGGAAACGCCCGATAACGATTTGGTCACACCGTGACAGCGCGGAACCCGGGCCCCTCCCTGACGGAGAGACCCGGGTTCCGTTGGAACACTGCGCTTACTCGGCTGCAGCGTCCTCGGCAGGTGCTGCGTCAGCGGCAGGAGCGTCGTCCAGGACGGGCTCGAGCGAGAGCTTGCCGCGGTCGTCGATCTTCGTGATCTTCACGAGGATCTTCTGGCCGACCGAGAGCACGTCGTCGACGTTCTCGACCCGCTTGCCACCGGCGAGCTTGCGCACCTCGGTGACGTGCAGGAGGCCATCCTTGCCCGGGAGCAGCGAGACGAACGCACCGAAGGTGGCGATCTTCACGACGGTGCCGAGGAACTGCTCCCCGACCTCCGGGTTAGTGGGGTTGGCGATCGCGTTGACCTGGGCGCGGGCGGCCTCGGCCGAGGGGCCGTCGGTCGCGCCGATGTAGACGGTGCCGTCCTCCTCGATGGAGATCTGCGCACCGGTCTCGTCCTGGATCGCGTTGATCGTCTTGCCCTTCGGGCCGATCAGCTCGCCAATCTTGTCGACCGGGATCTGCACGCTGATGACGCGAGGCGCGGTGGGCGCCATCTCGTCCGGAGCGTCGATCGCGGCGTTCAGGACGTTGAGGATCGTCAGACGAGCCTCACGGGCCTGGGTCAGCGCGCCGGCGAGCACAGACGACGGGATGCCGTCGAGCTTCGTGTCGAGCTGGATCGCCGTGACGAACTCGCTGGTACCGGCGACCTTGAAGTCCATGTCACCGAGAGCGTCTTCCGCACCCAGGATGTCGGTCAGAGCCGCGTAGCGGGTCTCGCCGTCGACCTCGTCGGAGACGAGGCCCATCGCGATGCCGGCGACGGGGGCGCGCAGCGGCACACCCGCGTTCAGCAGCGACAGGGTCGACGCGCAGACCGAGCCCATCGAGGTGGAGCCGTTGGAGCTCAGCGCCTCGGAGACCTGACGGATCGCGTACGGGAACTCCTCGCGGCTCGGCAGCACCGGCACGAGGGCGCGCTCGGCCAGGAAGCCGTGCCCGATCTCGCGACGCTTCGGCGAACCGACACGGCCGGTCTCACCGGTCGAGTAGGGCGGGAAGTTGTAGTGGTGCATGTAGCGCTTGCTCGTCACAGGCGACAGCGAGTCGATCTGCTGCTCCATCTTGAGCATGTTCAGCGTGGTGACACCGAGGATCTGGGTCTCGCCGCGCTGGAAGATCGCAGAGCCGTGCACGCGCGGGATGACCTGCACCTCGGCGTCGAGCGGACGGATGTCCGCCAGACCACGACCGTCGATGCGGGCGCCCTCGGTGAGGATCCGTCCGCGCACGATCTTCTTCGTGACGGACTTGTATGCGGCGGAGAACTCGAGCGGCGCCGCGGCCGGGAGCGAACCCGCCTCGGTGGCCTCGATGAGCTCTGCCTTGACGCGGTCCTTGATCGCATCGTCAGCGGTCTGACGCTCGACCTTGTCCGCGATCTGGTACACGTCGCTGAGTTCGGCGAATGCGCGCTCCGAGACGAAGCTGTAGACCTCGTCGCTGTACGCGGGGAAGACCGGGTACACGCCCGGCTCCTTCGAGGCGGTCGCTGCGAGTTCAGCCTGAGCCTTGACGAGCTGCGCGATGAAGGGCTTCGAGGCCTCGAGGCCCTGGGCCACGACATCCTCGTTCGGCTTGGTGGCGCCGGCCTTGATCAGGTTCCAGCTGTGCTCGGTGGCCTCGGCCTCGACCATCATGATGGCGACGTCTTCCGTGCCATCGGCCTTGGTCACGACGCGACCGGCGACGATCAGGTCGAACACGGCCTCCGAGACCTGCTCGGCGGTCGGGAACGCGACCCACTGGTCGGCGTGCTCGCCCTGGCCGGGGATGAACGCGAGGCGCACACCGGCGACGGGACCCGAGAACGGCAGACCCGAGATCTGCGTCGACGCGGAAGCGGCGTTGATCGCGAGAGCGTCGTAGAACTCGCCCGGTGCGATCGACAGGACGGTGATGACGATCTGGACCTCGTTGCGCAGGCCGTCGACGAACGACGGACGCAGCGGGCGGTCGATCAGACGGCAGACCAGGATCGCCTCGGTGGAGGGGCGGCCCTCGCGACGGAAGAACGAACCGGGGATCTTGCCGGCAGCGTAGGAACGCTCCTCGACATCGACCGTCAGCGGGAAGAAGTCGAAGCCCTCACGCGGGTGCTTGCCTGCGCTGGTGGCCGAGAGGAGCATGGTCTCGCCGTCGAGGTACGCGGCGACGGCGCCCTGAGCCTGCTGCGCGAGGCGGCCGGTCTCGAAGCGGATGGTGCGGGTGCCGAAGCGGCCGTTGTCGAGAACGGCCTCGGTGGCGGTGATTTCAGGACCTTCCAAGAGGTCTCTCCTTCTTTGTTTAGACTCGCGAATCCATGTGACGCGCGAGCGTGTTCAAAGGAGCGGAACAGAGGGGTTCGGGCGCGCGGGCACTCCCGCGAATCTCGCCTGCGCTGGCCACCAGTAGAAAGCCACCCGACATCCGCCGAGGAACCCACCACAGGGGACCAGCTTCTCCGCCGATCGCTCCATGAGTCGATATGAAATTGTGCGGTTGACACACGTCAACCTCATCCACCCTACCAGCGCTGACCTCGAATCCTGCGTCTCGTCGCGCATCGCGGATCCGACATCTCGCGTCCACAGCCCGTTCACCGTGCGGACTCCGCGAAGCGACGGGCGTCCGCTGTGGTGGAGTCCATGCGCTTGTCAGTGATCGGCTGCGGCTACCTCGGTGCCGTACACGCCGCCGCCATGGCCTCCATCGGACACGACGTGATCGGCATCGACGTCGACGCGCAGAAGATCGCGGCCCTCGCTTCCGGCACCGCACCGTTCTTCGAACCACGGCTGCCGGAGCTGCTGGCGGATGGCCTGCGCTCGGGGCGGCTCCGCTTCAGCGACCGGATGGCGGACGCCGCGGGTGCGGACGTGCACTTCCTCGCCGTCGGCACTCCGCAGATGCCGGGTGGGCATGCCGCGGATCTGCGTCACGTCGATGCGGCAGTCGACGGGCTGCTCCCCCATCTGCGCGTCGGCGACGTCGTCGCGGGCAAATCCACCGTGCCGGTCGGTACAGCCGTCGCGGTGGCCGGGCGCATCGCCGTCACGGGAGCGACGCTCGTGTGGAACCCCGAGTTCCTGCGCGAAGGCTGGGCCGTGCACGACACTCTGAGCCCGGACCGCGTCGTGGTCGGCGCCGAGGCCGATGCGGCGGGTCAGCGCGCGGTCGGAGTCCTGCGGGAGGTGTACGCCCCGGCCCTCGACGCGGGGACACCCTTCCTCGTCACGGATCTCGCGACGGCCGAGCTGGTCAAGGGCGCGGCGAACGCGTTCCTGGCCACCAAGATCTCGTTCATCAACGCGATGGCCGAGATCGCCGAGGCGTCCGGTGCCGATGTGGCCCTGCTCGCCGACGCGCTCGGGCATGACACCCGCATCGGCCGACGCTACCTCGGCGCGGGCATCGGCTTCGGCGGAGGGTGCCTTCCTAAGGACATCCGCGCGTTCGCCGCACGGGCCGAAGAGCTGGGACGCGGCGAAGCGGTCGGGTTCCTGCGCGAGGTCGACAGCATCAACCACCGTCGCCGTGATCGGGCGGTGCAGCTCGTGGTCGACGCGCTGGGCGGGCTCGTGTTCGGCCGGCGGATCGCCATGCTGGGCGCCGCCTTCAAACCGTTCAGCGACGACATCCGCGATTCACCGGCCCTGGACGTTGCCGTGCGACTGCGCGGGCTGGGCGCGGATGTCGTCGTGACCGACCCGGCTGCCGTCGACAACGCCGCGGCTGCGCATCCTCAGCTCGGCTACGCGCGTGACCGCGACGAGGCGCTGCGGGAGGCCGACGCCGTCGTCGTCGTCACCGAATGGGACGAGTACCGGCGCGACCTCTCGCCCGAGCACGCCGGCGCACTCGTGCGGGGACGGATCATCATCGACGGACGGAACTGTCTCGACTCCCTCTCCTGGCGTGCTGCCGGTTGGCAGTACCACGGCATGGGGCGGCGTTGAGGCACCCACGGCAGGGGCGGCACCGAACACTCCACCGGAGCACGAGGTCAGCGGGCGAAGGCCGTCCTCGCTGCGGACGAGCGACCGAGGTAGACGTAGTCGTCGTGCTTCGCGAGCCGCCCGTCGCCCGCCGCCCGCCCGTGCAGCCGACGCCAGACCCAGGGCAGCGCGTGACGGCGCCACCATACCCCCGCGCCGATGGGCTCATGCTCGTGCATCGCGGCATCGAGCACTCCCAGTGTGTCCGCATCGGGCACTCCGAGCATCTCGCCGGCGCGATAGGCGAGGAAACGGTGCCCTCGACTGCTGAGGTGCACCAGGTCTTCGCCCCAGTTCGGGCGCTCGCCCAATGAGGGATGCAGGTCCGTGTCGATCAGGATCGCTCCGGTGCGAGCCGCGATACCGGTCAATGCGGTCGCGAAGGCGGAGAACCTCCTCGTGAAGAGCGATGCCGCGCGGCGCCCGGGAAGGAACGGCGTCACCAGAAGCACGTCGGCACCGATCCCCCGCAACTGTCGCACCGCCCCCTCGAGCTCCGCGGCGAGCGCTGTGACGTCGACACGGCGCTTCACGAGATCGTTCGCCCCGATCAGGATCGACGCGAGGTCGGGGCGCAGTTCGAGTGCTCGCGTCAGTTGCTGGCCGGTGAGGTCGCGCACGCGCTTGGACCGGACCGCCAGGTTCGCGTAGTGCAGGCTTCCTCTGGCGGCGAGCAGCAGGGCGAGGCGGTCGGCCCACCCGCGGAGGGCACCGTCGGGTGCCGGGTCGCACAGTCCTTCCGTCAGGGAGTCGCCGAGAGCGACGTAGCGGTGCCATCGACGGGCGGTGACCGGCGCGGACGGTTCCGGTCGCACGACGCGGCGGGAGCGCGCCCCGGAATCGGCCCTCTGCAGCATCCGAGCCTCGTCGAAGTGGCCGAGGAGCTGATCGCACACGCTCTCCCAGCTGCGCTCCTGCACGGCTACGCGCCCCGCATCGCCGAACGCGCGTCGCTTGCGCGCATCTCCGGCGAGATCGGCCACGCGCATCCGCAGATCGTCGAGGTCGCCCGGCCGGTAGAGCCAACCATCGATTCCCATGCGTACGAGGTCGAGCGGGCCGCCACGCCCCGTGGCTACGACGGGTACGCCACTCGCGTGCGCTTCCTGCAGGGTCTGCCCGAAGGTCTCACTCTCGCCCGGGTGCACGAAGAGGTCGAACGACGCCATCGCCGCGGCCAACTCACCGCCGTCGAGGTGGCCGAGGAACAGGGCGTCGGGGAGCAGGCCCTGCAGCCGTGCCCTGCTGGGTCCGTCTCCGACGATCACCAGTCGCGTGCCCGGGATGTCGCGGAGCGCGGCGAGGTCTTCGACCTGCTTCTCAGGAGCGAGGCGTCCCACATAGCCGATCACGACGTCGGCGCCCCACTCGGAGCGGAGCGCATACTGGCGCCGCGCGGGCTGGAAGCGTTCGGCATCGACACCTCTCCCCCACCGCCGGACGCGATCGATGCCGAGCGCGGCGAGCTGCCCGGCCGAGTCAGCCGAAGGCGCCAGGGTCAGGGTCGCGCGCCTGTGTAAGCGGGCGATGTGAGTCTGGGCGATGCCGGTGGTCGCCGCGATCCGGTAGCGCTCGGTGTATGCGGCGACATCGGTCTGGTAAGCGGCGACGGCAGGCAGGTCGAGGCGTTCGGCTGCGAGCACCCCCCGCCATCCCAGAGCGAACGGGGAGGCGAGGTGCACGACATCGGGCTGGAAGCGCGCGAGTGAGGACGCGACCCGGCGAGCGCTCGACGTGCCCACCCGCACATGACGGTACCCCGGCAGCGCGAGGCTCGGAATCGCCTCGATGCGTGCCCCGCTCACCTCGGCGGGGACGCCGACCGCAGCGGGGGCGACGACATGTGCCTCATGCCCTCGCCGCTCGAGGTGCCGCAGGATCTGCAGCACCGAGCCGGTGACGCCGTTCATGTGCGGAAGGAAGGATTCTGTGACGATCGCTACTCTCACAGCACCAGGATGACGGGACTCGGGAGCTCCATGCGCCGGAGACGCTCCCCTGCACCAGATGTTCACCGGATGCTGGAGAACGGGTCACCGGCTATCCGGTCTTTGGTTCCCGTTCACCCGTCGCGGGCACAGTGGGCGACGTGCCGACGGATCTGCTGACCGCATCGCTCGCCAGCCCGTGGAGCCTGGCGGTGATGAGTCTGCTCGTCGTCGGCGATGCCTTCTTCGTCGTCGTGCCGGGTGAGGTCGCGGTGACGGCGCTCGGCGCCGTCGCCGTAACCACGGGTTCCCCGCCGCTCTGGGCCGTGGTCATCTGCGCCGCCGTCGCCGCGGCCGTCGGAGACGCCTGCTGCTACCTCATCGGGCGTTCGGTGGGAACCGAGCGCTGGCGGTGGATGAGGATGCCCCGTGTGCAGCAGGCTCTGGTGTGGGCCCGACGCCGCTTGGACGGCGGGATGGCGACGGTGCTGTTCACCGCCCGGTTCGTGCCGTTCGCGCGCCTGGCGATCAACCTGGTCGCCGGAGCATCGCGCATCCATCCTCCCCGCTATCTCGCTCTCGTCGCCCTGGCCGCGACCGGGTGGGCGCTCTACCAGGCAGCGGTCGGTGCAGCCGTTGCGGCGATCCTTCCCGGCGGCCCCCTTGTCGCGGTGCCGGTGTCGATCGTGCTCGCGATCGGACTCGGAGCGGTGATCGACCTGTGCGTGCGCCGCACCAGAGGATGACCGGCCGGACCGGTTGCTCTAGGCTCGGGGCATGAGCACCGAAGAAGGCGCCTCCTCGTCCGAGGAGATGAAGCGCAAGTTCAAGGAAGCGCTCGAGAAGAAGAACGCGCACCACCGGCAGGGCGAGGCACACCTCGACGGCGACTCCGCCGTGCACAGTGCGAACGCCCCGCAGACCCGGCGCGAGTTCCGACGCAAGAGCGGTTGACCGCGCGGATGCGGGAGCCGGCTCGGCCGGCCTCCCGCATCCCTCACCCTCTCGTCGTGCGCGATCTCGCGTCAGGCGCGATCGGCGCGAAGCCTGGCCCGCTCCTCCTTCGCCGCCATCTCGGTGACCGCCGCCTCACGCAGCTCCTGCATGTCCGCAGCCTGCGGAGCGTCCGCGTTTCCGTGGGCGTCGACGCCGTCGAGCAGGGACTCGTCGAACGGCAGCTCGCCGCTGAGCACGCGCCGCACACGGTCGCGGTCGATCTGCTTCGTCCAGGTGCCGATCAGGAGCGTCGCCACCGCGTTGCCGGTGAAGTTCGTGAGCGCGCGGCCCTCGGACATGAACCGGTCGATGCCGACGATCACGCCGACACCGTCCACCAGATCGGGGCGGTAGGCCTGGAGACCACCGGCGAGGGTGGCGAGACCGGCACCGGTGACACCCGCTGCCCCCTTGCTGGCGATGATCATGAACACCAGCAGGCCGATCTGCTCGCCGATCGTCATCGGCTGCCCCATACCGGTGGCGATGAACAGCGAGGCCATGGTCAGGTAGATGGCCGTGCCGTCGAGGTTGAACGAGTATCCGGTCGGTACGGTGATGCCGACGACAGGCTTGGAGACGCCGACGAACTCCATCTTCGCGATCAGCCGAGGCAGCGCTGACTCCGACGACGAGGTGCCGACGATGAGCAGGTACTCCCTGGCGAGGTACTTCATGAGGGAGAAGATGTTCACCCGCGTGACCGTCCACAGCAGCACTCCGAGGATCACGACGATGAACAGGATGCAGGTGATGTAGAACGCGACCATCAGCGTTCCGAGGCTCCAGATGGCGGCGACACCAGTCTTGCCCACCACCGCGGCGATGGCGCCGAAGGCTCCGAGAGGCGCAAGCCACAGGATCATGCCGAGGATGCGGAAGACCAGTTTCTGCAGCTGCTTGACAGCCTCCATGATCGGGGCACCGCGATCGCCGAGCCCCTGCAGGGCGAAGCCGACGAGCAGCGCGATGAACAGCACCTGCAGCACGCTCTCCCCCGTGAAGGCCGAGAAGAACGTCGTGGGGATGATGCCGAGGATGAACTCCTGCGTGGTCTTGGCCTCGGTCTCGACCGCATCGTAGGTCGAGGAGGCCATGTCGAGACCGGCACCGGGGTGGATGATGTTGCCGACGACGAGGCCGATCGCGAGTGCGAAGGTCGACATGATCATGAAGTACAACAGCGCCAGTCCGCCGATCTTGCCGACGGTGGCCGCCTTGGCGATCGATCCCACCCCGACGACGATCGTGCAGAAGATGATCGGCGCGATCATCATCTTGATCAGAGCGACGAACCCCTTGCCCAGCGGCTCGAACGCCTGGCCGACCTCCGGCCACACGAGACCGACGACGGCGCCGAGGACGACCGCCAGCAGCACGGACACATACAGCCAGGTGTGCCGGTCCCACGATTGCTTCCCTCGCCGCCAATTGAATTTCGGCAGTGAGAATCCTGTTGTGAGCGCCATCGCGTCCTCCTCGATCATCGACGTCTTCGTCTGGTGGGCGGCTGCGTCGCCGCCGATCAGATCTCACGGTCTCCGACTTCGCGCACGGAGGCGAGTTGTGGTCGTATTGGTCACGGCACCGGAGCATCGACGATCGGAGGAAGCGATGGCGCATACCTCCCGCGCACGCAGCGCCGCATCCCGAGTCTTCGCGGTGCTGCTCGTCGCGGCCGTCGTGATCGGCGCGCTGGTGGCCGTCTACCTGGTGGTCGAGGCGCAGCGGTCGATCCGCGCCGAGGCCGAACGGGTGACGGCGGCCACCGCCGCCGCGTTCGCCTCCTCGCCCCTGGTGATCGACGGCCTGCGCGGGGATGATCCAGGCTCCGCGACCCCGGTGCTCGAGCCCTATTCGCTCGCGGTGATCGCCAGTGCAGGACTCGACTTCATCACGGTCATGACGCCGGACGGCACGCGTATCACGCACCCCGACACCGACCAGATCGGCGGACACTACCTAGGAACGATCCCGTCGTCGCCCATTCCACTCACCGAGGAGTTCACCGGCACTCTCGGCCCTTCGGTGCGCACCATCGCGCCGGTGACGACGACGGACGGCGCGCTGATCGGCTGGGTCTCGGCCGGCGTGACGACAGAGTCGATCACCGACACCCTGATCCGCCGCCTGCCTCTCACCCTCGGCATCACGATCGGCCTCGTCGCCCTCGGTGCCGGCGGTGCCGTGATCGCCCGACGCGTGACCCGCCGCATCGCGGGCGATCTGCCGCCCGGTCAGGTGCGCGACGCGGTCTCTTCCTACGAATCGATCCGCACTCTGGGCGAAGCCCTGCGCGCGCAGACCCACGAGCACGGGAATCGGATGCACGCCGCCGTCGCTCTGCTCGAACTCGGGCGCCGGGACGAGGCGATCGAGATCCTCACCGAGACTTCTCGACAGAGCCAGTCGCTCGTCGACCAGGTGACCGCACGACGACACGGGGATCCCGCCGTGGGTGCTCTCCTTCTCGGCAAAGCCTCCCAGGCCAAGGAACGCGGCATCGATTGGCGGGTGCGCATCGAACCCGACACACCTCGCACACCGCTGTCCCCGGTGGACGCCGTCTCGGTGCTCGGCAATCTCGTGGACAACGCCATGGATGCGGCCGCTGAGTCCGACGACCGCTGGGTTCAGGTCTCGCTCCGCCCGCACGGTGCCGGGATCATGCTCGAGGTCTCGGACAGCGGCCCCGGCATCCCGCCTTCCCTGCGGGAGCGTATCTTCGACCAGGGCTACTCCACGAAGCCCGCCGACGCGCAGGGTCGCGGCATCGGGCTCGCGCTCGTCCATTCCGTGGTCACCGGCGCCGGCGGTTCTGTGACCGTGAGTGACGATCCGACGACGTTCCGGGTCGTCCTCCCCGCAGCAGGGCCACGGAGGTCTCCGGCATGATCCGCACACTCATCGTCGATGACGATGCTCTGACCCTCGAACTGCATCGCGACTACATGGCCCGCCTCGACGGGTTCGTCGTCGCCGGCGAGTGCACGGGGGCTCGAGCCGCCATGAGGGCCGTGCTCGAGCGCCCCGATGCGTTCGACCTGGTTCTGCTCGACATCACGATGCCGGACGGCTCCGGCATCGACGTGCTCCGCACGCTTCGCGGGCGATCCGCGGCCGTGGATGTGATCGCCATCACCGGCGTCCGCGACGCCGACGCCGTTCGACAGATGGCCGCACTCGGTGTCTTCCAGTATCTGATCAAGCCGTTCCCCTTCGCGGTGTTCCGCGAGCGGATGGAGCAGTACCGTACGCACCGCGAACAGGCGCGGAGCACCGAGGGCGAAGCGACGCAGGCGGAAATCGACGCCCTGCTCGGGCGCTCCACCGCGACGATCCCCCTCCCCAAGGGGCTCTCGGCGGCCTCGCTCGACAGGGTCACCGCCGAGTTGCGCACCGACGGGCCGCTCTCGGCGAGCGAGGCGGCCGAGCGTCTCGGCATGTCGCGGGTCGCCGTGCGTCGCTACCTGGAGCACCTGGTCGCCGAAGGCGTGCTCACGAGGTCTGCGCGATACGGGACCCGCGGACGGCCGGAGACCGAGTACGGCTGGAAGAGGCGACCCGGCCCGGGGACCTGACCGTCAGCGCGGCAGCCGTCCGTCGTGCAGCACCGCGTGCGGATCGAAGCGCGCACGCAGATCACGAAGCCGGGCGATCTCGTCGTCGGACCCGCAGCGCTCGAGGGTCTGTTCCGGTTCGAGGAAGGTCGCCACGGTCTGCGATGCCTCGTTCGGTCCCAGCAGCTCTCGGAAGGCCTCGAGACTCATCTCTCCCGGTTCTGCGGGCACTCCCGGGATCACCGGCACGAGAGCGTGCAACAGCCAGCCCACGGATTCGAGCGAGGCGAAGCCCTCACGCCGCGGTGCATCGAGAGCACCGCCGAGCATACGGATGTCGATGCCCATGATCGGCCACTGCTCCGGCAGCTCCCGGAATTCGAGGAGGGCGTCGATGGTCGCATCGTCGAGCACGCTGAGCGCCATCGATGCCCCACGCCCCGGCGTGGGATCCGTCGGCTCGTTCGAGGCGGCCGCGAGTGCCGCCGGCGACGTCGGCCCGGTGATCTCCCTGCGCACCGTCCCTGCCCGCCGTATGGTGTCGATCAGCTCCTCCTGCGGCCCGTCGGCCGACAGCGCCTGGACCGTGAGGAAGCTCCTTCCCCTGATCTCCTCCGGAAGCTGCGGGGCGTCCGGCATGCGCATCGAGTTGAGGAAGACGTTGAGCGTCGACGGAGCCGAGGCTGCGAGGTCGCGGACGGCACGGACCACCGCTGGGGCATCAGCGACGTCGAAGGTGAGGTTCGCCCCCCAGACGGCGGGTGCCCGCACCAGATCGATCTCGGTCGCGGTCACGATCCCGACGAGGCCGCCGGCGCCCCGCAGCGCCCACATGAGGTCGGCATCGGTGTCGTCGTCGACGCGCTCGTGCGTGCCGTCGGTGCGCAGCACCCACGCCGCGCGCAGGTTGTCGGACCCGAGACCCGCCGTACGGCTGAACCACGAGTGTCCGCCACCCAGTGTGTACCCCGCGACGCTCACCACGGGACTGGTTCCGGCAGGAGCGACCCACCCCGTGCCTTCGAGCGCCTCGACGACAGCTCCCCAGCGCACGCCGGTACCGACTCTGACGATGCCGCTTTCGAGGTCGACCTCCAGATCGTCGAAAGCACCCATGCGCACGAGCACGGTGCCGGCCAGGGATCCGGAGGCGCCATGACCACTCGGCTGGATCGCGAGCGGCGTGCCGGACTCGCGTGCCGCACTCAGCAGTGCACGGAGGTCGTCGACGTCGGCAGGTATCGCCACCGCATCCGGCCGCTGCTCGATCGCGAGATTCCACGGCTGTCGCGCTGCATCGTAAGCGTCGTCTTCGGGGAGGAGGAAGGTGCCGGTGAGTCGTTCCTGGAGCGCGACGAGCGCGGGGTGTGTGGGCATGACGCCACCGTACGATATCCCTCGGACATCGTCGATGGCGTCATGCGCCGCTCACTCGCCCGCGAGACCGCCGAGCATGTGGCCGAAGGAACGCCCCTCTCCCAGGTACGTCGCCGGATCGTACGGGTCGGCGACGGCGGTCGCCTCGCGTCGGGCGATCGCCTCCGCCAACTCCCTGGCCCCCTTCTCGACGCGCTTAGCGAGCGGCGCGACGTCGTCTCCCGCCCCACCCCAGTCGCTCGACGCCGCGAACACCCCGGTCGAGACGGGTTCCGCATGCAGATAGGCGAAGAGCGGGCGGATCGCGTAGTCGATCGCCAGCGAATGCCGCGCGGTGCCGGCGTTCGCACCGATCAGCACAGGCGTGCCGGTGAGGGCATCCGGGTCGAGCACGTCGATGAAGGACTTGAACAACCCCGAGTAGCTCGTCGAGAAGATCGGTGTCACCGCGATCAGCGCGTCGGCGGAGACCACCGTGTTGATCGCCGTCTCCAGGGCCGGCGGCGCGAACCCGGTGAGCAGGTTGTTCGTGATGTCGTGCGCATAGTCCCGCAGCTCGATCACGTCGACGCTCGCTTCGATGTCGTGCTCGGCGAGGGCTTTCACGGTCTCGGCCGCGAGTCGGTCCGCGAGCATCCGCGTGGACGACGGGTTCGACAGGCCGGCGGAGACCACGGCGATACGACGCACGGTCATGTCACGCCTCCGTGCGGCCGAGCCCGAAGGCTGCGCCTGCGGGGGCCGGGCTGTCCTGGTAGGGCGAATCGCCTGTCAGGTTGTCACCGCGGTTGGCACCGGGGCGCGCCTGACGGGTCGGACCGTCGCCGAACTCGGCCCTGACGCGTGCCGCGTGGGTCGGCGCGTCGGGCACGGCGGCGGGGCGGTCTTTCGCGAGCTCCTTGCGGAGCACCGGCACGACCTCGGAACCGAGGATGTCGAGCTGCTCCA
This sequence comes from Microbacterium sp. Cr-K32, assembly GCF_000708345.1. Taxonomy (NCBI): domain Bacteria; kingdom Bacillati; phylum Actinomycetota; class Actinomycetes; order Micrococcales; family Microbacteriaceae; genus Microbacterium; species Microbacterium sp. Cr-K32. The sequence goes on from NZ_JARD01000012.1 coordinate 409,436, forward strand.
GCACCGTCTTGAGCGGCAGACCCGCGTGGTCGATCAGGAAGAGTTGCCGCTGGTAGTCGCCGTAGTGCTCGCGCATCGCGGCGTACCGGTCGATCACCTGCTGCGGGGAACCCACCGTCAGCGGAGTCATCTCGGTGAAGTCCTCCATGCTCGGCCCGTGACCGTAGACGGGCGCGTTGTCGAAGTACGGACGGAACTGGTCCACCGCGTCCTGCGACTTCGCGGCCATGAACACCTGTCCGCCCAGACCCACGATCGCCTGTTCCCGTGTGCCGTGGCCGTAGTGCTCGAAGCGCTGGCGGTACAGCTCGATGAGGCGCTGGTAGTGCTCCTTGGGCCAGAAGATGTTGTTCGCGAAGAAGCCGTCACCGTAGTACGCAGCCTGCTCGGCGATCTCCGGGGTGCGGATGGATCCGTGCCATACGAACGGCGCGATCCCGTCGAGGGGGCGCGGAGTCGACGTGAAGCCCTGCAGCGGCGTGCGGAACTTGCCCTCCCAGTCGACGACGTCCTCACGCCACAGCTTGTGCAGCAGGGCGTAGTTCTCGATCGCGAGCGGGAGCCCCTGGCGGATGTCCTGACCGAACCAGGGATACACCGGACCGGTGTTGCCACGACCGAGCATGAGGTCCATGCGGCCGTCCGAGACATGCTGCAGCATCGCGTACTCCTCGGCGATGCGCACGGGATCGTTCGTGGTGATGAGCGTCGTCGACGTGGAGACGATCAGGCGCTCGGTCTGCGCAGCAAGCGCCGCGAGGAAGGTCGTGGGGCTGGAGGACCAGAACGGCGGGTTGTGGTGCTCACCGATCGCGAAGACGTCGAGTCCGACCTCTTCGGCGTGCACGGCGATCGCCGTGGTCGCCTTGATGCGCTCCTGCTCACTGGGGGTGATCCCGGTGGTGGGATCGCGGGTGATGTCGCTGACCGACATGATGCCGAACTGCATCGCCTGCGCGCCTGACTGCTCGCTCATGATTGCTCCGTGTCTCCGAACCGGACGACTCGCATCCCGTTCTATTCATTTGAATGTATCTGTGTCAACGCGCTCACTTCAACTTTATTCCCGGCCTGTAGCCTCGAACGATGAGCAGTGCCGGCGCCGACATCTCAGGGCCCACCACAGGATCGGTTCCCCGCAGGCGGAGACGTGTGCCGTTCTGGGACAACGCGCGCTACGTCTGCATCGTGCTCGTCGTGCTCGGTCACGCGATCCAGCGCCTGACGTACGACTCCGACATCGCCTTCGCGTTCTACCTCGCGTTGTACGCGTTCCATATGCCGGCGTTCGCCATCATCTCCGGCTACTTCTCGAAGTCCGGCTCGCCCTCCAAGACGCAGATGGCCAGGGTGATCACGGACATCCTGCTCCCCTACGTCATCTTCGAGACGCTGTGGACACTCACCAAATGGCTGGTCGAGGGCCAGGTCGATCCGAACATCACGAAACCGAGCTGGACGCTGTGGTTCCTCCTCGCGCTCGGGATCTTCCGGCTCGTGCTCCCGTACCTCGCACTTCTTCGGTGGCCACTGCTGTGGACCGTGGTCATCTCGGTCGGCGTGGGATACCTGCCGAACGTCGACAGCACGTTCTCGCTGTCCCGCACCCTGGGGCTCCTTCCCTTCTTCACGCTGGGCTGGTGGCTGCGCGAGCACGACATCGTCGACAGGTTCCGCCTCCTCGACTTCCGCCCCTGGTGGATCCGGGGCGGCGCCGTCGCGATCTTCGCTCTGGCCGGCTTTGCGGCCTGGAACTGGCTTCCGCTGTGGCAGGCGTCCGACCTGCGGCACTGGCTCTTCTACGAGGACTCCTATGCCGACCTGGGCGGGGAGCAGTGGTGGGCCGGCGGGGTGCGGATACTCCTGATGTTGCTCGCCGTCGTGCTCAGCGCCGCCTTCTTCGCCCTCATCCCACGGGGCGCCCACTGGTGGACGGCATTCGGCCAGTACACGATGTACGTGTTCCTCCTGCATTCGTTCGTGCTGTACCCCTTCCGCGAGAGCGGGATCCTGCAGAGCCTCGAGCCGACCTGGATCTGGCTCCCCCTCGTCACCGTGGCGTCAGTGCTGATCGCCCTCGCGCTGGCGACGAAGCCGGTCAGGTGGGTCTTCCGCCCGCTGGTGGAACCCCGCCCAGGGTGGCTCTTCGCCGACCCGGCGCTCGCCTCCAAGGAGGGGCGCCGGAACGACCCGACGGGCTCGCGGCGCCCGCGCCAGACCGGACGATAACCTCGAAGGTGTGAGCCGCGCACAGACCGTTCGAGACCGCATCGTCGAACGCATCGAGGAGACGGGGTTCGGCGCTCACGGGCTGCACGTCCGCGTCGCCACCGAGACCGCCGACCACCGCTGGACCGACGACGTGCGGGAGGACGTGCACTCCGTCGCGAAAGGCGTCTGCGTTCTGGCTGCGGGACTGGCCGCCGACGAGGGTGCGGTGTCGCTCGACATGCCCGTCGGCACGTACCTCCCCGGCTTCGAGCTGGGAGCTGGCGTCGAGGACGTCACGCTGCGGCACCTGCTCTCGATGACCAGCGGGATCGATCTGCCCTGGTCGGAGACGCTGATGACGGACTGGCCGGACCTCGCCCGCGAGTTCCTGCGACGCCCGTCGGGCGGACGGTCGTTCCAGTACTCGAACGCGAGCACGTACACCGCGATGACGGCGCTGGCCGCGCTAGTCGGAGACATCGGCGACTATCTCGTCCCCCGTCTCTTCGACCCGCTCGGCATCATCGACGTGGAGTGGGAGCGCAGCCCTCAGGGTCGCATCGTCGCCGGAGGCGGGCTCTCTCTGCGCACCGAAGAGCTCTCCCGTCTCGGACTCCTGATCAGAGATCGCGGGGTGTGGGAGGGCCGACAGCTGATCGCCCCAGGATGGATCGACGCGATGCACACGGAATGGCGGGTCGCCGGCGAGAGCGCGGGCTACGATCGCTACGCCCTTGCAGGGTGGGGCGGGCCGGGGCCGGCGTGGAGACTTCACGGCGCCTACGGCCAGCTGCTCATCTTCCTCGACGACGCGGTGGTCACGATCACGGCAGACGATCACTTCGGCGCGGATGCCATCGCCGCGTTCGCGGTGGAGGCGCTCACGAGCACACACGAGCCGTGACCGCTCAGGCGAACAGCCCGGCCCCTACGTAGGACCCCGGCTTCGCCCCCGCCGGCACCGCCCAGATGCCCGAACCGACGTGGCGGATGTACTCGTTCATGAGATCTGTCGACAACCGACGCTGCAGCGAGATGAACTGGGCAGGATCGCGCTGGTACGACAGGAAGAAGAGCCCGGCATCGAGGCGTCCGAGCGTGTTGTTCCCGTCGACGTAGTTGTAGCCGCGGCGGAGGATGCGGATGCCGTCGTTCTTCTCCGGATGCGCGAGACTCACGTGACTGTTCGCGTCGATCGCCTTGCTGTGGAAGTCCGGTGCCGTGAACTCGTCTCCGCCGGAGAGCGGTGCGCCCTCGCCCTTGTCCCGACCGATGATGGTGTCCTGCTCCGACAGGCGCACGCGGTCCCAGGTCTCGATGAGCATCGCGATCTTCCTGGCCACGAGGTAGGACCCGCCGGACAGCCACGCCGGTTCGTCCTTCTCCGATACCCAGACGTGATCGCCGAGCGCCTCGGTGTCATCGGCCAGGATGTTCGCGGTGCCGTCCTTGAACCCGAAGAGATTGCGCGGCGTCGCCTGCGTCGCCGTCGTGCGCGACGTCTTGCCGAATCCCAGCTGCGACCAGCGCAGCCGAGCCCGGCCGAAGGCGATGCGGCTGAGGTTGCGGATCGCATGCACCGCCACCTGCGGGTCGTCGGCGCAGGCCTGGATGCACAGGTCGCCGTGAGAGGTCTGCGGATCGAGATCGTCACCGAGGAACGCCGGGAGCCGTTCCAGCCCCGGGGGACGCTGCGCGGCGATCCCATAGCGGTCGCCGTCCTCGTTCTCGAAGAGTCCCGGCCCGAAGCCGAACGTGATCGTGAGCCCGGCGGCGGGAAGCCCCAGCGCCTCCCCCGTGTCGTCCGGCGGCGCTTCGGCCGGCCCACCGACCGCACCCGTCGCACTGACTTCGAGGCCCTGCGCCATGCGGGAGGCCGCGTACGACCAGTCCTGCAGCAACGAGATGAGGTCGTCGCGATCCGTGCGCGGCATCATGTCGAAGCTGGCAAAATGCAAATGGTCCTGCACCGGAGTGGTGATGCCTGCCTGGTGATCGCCGAAGAACGCGTATGCGGAATGCGCGTCCTCCGCCGCACGCGCCCGCCCGAGCGCGACGCCGCCGGCGAGACCCGCACCGGCGCCGACCGCGAGGCCCGCGACGCCGCCCCCGATGGCCAGGCCGAGCAGGCCCCGCCTGCTCAAACCGGCAGGAGCGGACGCCGCGCCCGTCGATGACTCTTCGGGTGCGGCATCCGCTTCTGGTTCGTTCACGTCCGTGATGGTATCCCGTAGCGTGCGGCTGATCAGTCGAGGACCGTGCTGGTGAGCTGCGAGAGCGGCTCGGCCAGAGCGTTGATCAGGTCGGTGAACTCGCGCTTGTCGGCCTCGGTCAGTTGCGAGTAGCCCACGAAGCCGTCGGCCAGCGAGCCGTGAGCCGCGAGAGATTCCTCGAGCGCGGTGTAACCCGACTCGATCTCCGCGACCAGAGCCTTCCCCTCGTCGCCCTGCGCGACGGCGAAGTCCTGCACGAGCGAGAACGCCATCTTCGACCCTTCGACGTTCGCGGCGAAGTCGTAGAGGTCGGTCCCGGACCACCAGTCCTCCTCCCCGGAGATCTTCCCGGTCGCGACCTCGTCGAGCAGCGCGATGGCGCCGTTCGAGATGCCGCCGATGCCCTGGTCGTCGAGGGCGGTGGTGAAGTCGTCGGAGTGCACGTAGTCGTAGAGCTCCTGCACGTCGGCGAGCAGCAGATCGCCGTAGTCGGCGCGCTCCTCCGGCGTGGACGGCGCCCAGTCCTGCCACGCGGGGGTCTCCCCGTCGGCGTTCAGCGCGTCCTGCGCCGGAACCCACAGGTCCTTCTCGATGCGGTGGAAGCCCGTCCAGTCCAGTCCTTCGGCGACGGCATCGACCTCGCGATAGTCGATGCGCGGGTCGAGGTCACCCAGCGCCTCGGCGACCGGCTCGATGCGCTCGTAGAACGCGCGGGTCTGCGGGAAGAGCGTGCGCGCGGTCTCGTCGTCACCGGACTCGTAGGCGGCGACGAAGTCCTCGACTGCGGGGACGAGCTGCCCGACCTGGTCCTTCACGAACGCACCGTAGAGGTCGACGGCCTTCTGCTTCTGCTCGGCGTCTGGACCTTCCACCGCGACGCGATCCCCGGTCACGGTGAACGCGGTCTTCCCCACGCCATCGCCGATCATCCCCGGCTTGCAGAGAGTGAAGTAGTCACCGGGCTGTGCGACGACCGTGAGCGTGCGCGAGGCGGCCGGCGCGATGTTCTCGACCTCGCCGACGATCCGGAGGCCGTCCGCTGCGAGGAGGTAGAACTCCGTGACCTGAGCGGTGTCGTTCTTGACGTTGAAGGTCAGGGTCCCGCTCTTCGCGGTCGCCGCGGAGACCGCGCAGTCGCTGTCGGTCGAGGAGACGTCGAAGGCCGCGGTGGCTCCGGCGTCGCTCTTCGCGACGCAGCCGCTCAGGACGAGAACCGCGGCGCCGGTGGCTGCCAGCGCCCCCAGGATCCGGTGCGAGGTGGTCATGCTGCTCCTTGTGGTGAGAGGGAGGGAGATTCAGACGAGGGCTCCGTCGGGTCCTGCGGCTTCGACGGGCGCTTCGAGCGGAGTCCGCGGACGTAGAGCCATCCGACGACGGAGATGTACGCGACCCAGGCGACGACCTGCATCCAGGTCATCGCGGGCATGAAGCCGACCGTCGCCTGCAGAATCGATGCGAGGGGGCCACCGGGAGCGATCGTCGCCGAGACGTCGAACGCCCACCCGAACGGGAAGGCGGCCCATCCGACAGCCACGCCGCCGGTCACTGCATCGATCGGTGCCAGCGCGGTGAACGGCCCGGGAAGCACACCGGCCTCCTGCAGATCCATCAGCGCGTAGGCGAGCACGCCGGCCGCGACGATCACGAGGAACCCGCCGGTCCAGGCGAAGAAGCGACGCAGATCGAGTCGCAGCGCACCGCGGGAGATCAGCCATCCGACGACCACGGCCGTGAGGAGCCCGAGCAGGGCGCCCATCAGCGCCGAGGGTGCGTCGCCGAAAGACTGGACCATCGACCACAGCAGCAGCGTCGTCTCGATGCCCTCTCGGGCGACGGACACGAAGCCGATCGCGATGAGCGCCCACAGGCCGCCGGCGGTGAGGGCGCGGTCGATGCCACCCTCCAGCGTCGCCTTCATGCTGCGCCCGGCCCGCTGCATCCAGAAGATCATCCAGGTCACCATCGCGACGGCGAGCAGCGACAGGCCGCCACCGATCAGCTCCTGCGCCTGGAACGTGAGTTCGTAGGCCCCGAAGGTGAGCACCGCGCCGATGCCGAGAGCCAGTGCGATCGCGAGTCCGACGCCCGCCCACATCTTCGGGAGAGCGTCCTGCCGTCCGAGACGACGGAGGTAGGCGACGAGGATGCCGACGACGAGTGCGGCTTCGAGGCCCTCGCGGAGCCCGATGAGAAAAGTGGCGAGCACGGAAGAACACTCTCTGGCGGTGACTGAGGTAAGGCAGCCCTTACCGAGGAGACTCTAGCACCGAGATCGACCTCCACCGCACACGAGGGACGGAAGTAACGGAGCGCAACACAGGATCCCACCCCGGTCGACGCGACGTAGCCTCGGTCCATGGCTGAACTCTCGCTCCCCATTCTCGACCTCTCCCAGCTCGACGAAAGCCCCGAGGCCGCGGCACGATTCCGCGACGACCTGCGGGCGGCGACCCACGACGTCGGCTTCTTCTACCTCACCGGCACCGGGATCTCCCCCGCACTCGAGGCACGGCTCCACCGGGCCGCCCTGGACTTCTTCGCCCTCCCCGAAGAGGACAAGCTGGCCATCGAGAACGTGAACAGCCCGCACTTCCGCGGCTACACGCGCATCGGCGGAGAACGCACCCAGGGGAAGGTCGACTGGCGCGAGCAGATCGACATCGGCCCCGAGCGCGAACCCGTCGACGACGGCCCCGCCTTCAACCGCCTCATCGGGCCGAACCTCTGGCCGTCGGCGCAGCCCGAGCTGCAGGATGTCGTGGCCGAGTGGCACGAGACCCTGTCCGAGGTCGCTCGCAAACTGCTGCGCGCCTGGGCCCAGACCCTCGGCGCCGACGAGTCCTACTTCGACGAGCACTTCGGCGAGCCGTCGACCCTCATCAAGATCGTCCGCTATCCCGGAACGCACGAACCAGAGCCTCAGCAGGGCGTCGGTGCGCACAAGGACTCCGGCGTGCTCACCCTCCTCTGGGTGGAGCCGGGCAAGGGCGGTCTGCAGGTCGAACGCGACGGCACCTGGGTCGACGCTCCCCCGGTGCCCGGAGCTTTCGTCGTGAACATCGGCGAGCTGCTGGAGTACGCGACGGGCGGGTACCTCAAAGCGACGAACCACCGCGTGGTCTCGCCGCAGGCACCGGACGAGCGGATCTCGATCCCGTTCTTCTTCAACCCCGCGCTCGACAAGCGGCTGCCCCTGATCGAGCTGCCCGAGGAGCTGGCCGCCGAAGCGAACGGGGTGACCGATGACCCGAGCAATCCCATCCACGCGCTCTACGGCGAGAACGCCCTCAAGTCACGCTTGCGCGCCCACCCGGATGTCGCCGCGATCCACCACGCCGACCTCGTGAACGCGCCCGCCTGACGCACGGGTCACAACTCCTGCCCGCCGCCGAGAGCGACGATCTGCCGGAGCGCCTGGAGGTGGGCCGCGAAAGCATCGCGGCCCGCCTTCGTCGAACGCACCCACGTGCGCGTGCGACCCCCGACGACGCCCTTGCGCGCGAGCACGTATTCCGCGGTCTGCAGGTGTGCGATCGCTTTACTCAACGGCGAATCACCACATTGGAGGATGTCGCGGAGCGCCGGGAAGTCGAACTCCATGCCGTCGCCGAGCGCGGCCATCAACGAGAACCGGATCGGCGAGGCGAAGTTGTCGTCCAGCTGCGTGCGCGGGTGCGGCCGGAACCCCGCCTCAGCCACGACCCTCCCGCCCCGGAACGAACGACACCAGGACGAAGAGCACGATCACGACGACACCTCCGACGACACCGGCGAGCCCCGATGCGCTGCCCCCTCCTCCCCCCAGCACGAGAGCCACAGGTATGACTGCCGCGAGCAAGAATGCCGCCACATGCGGCCACCGCCAGGAAGCACCGATGGCGGGAAGCCCGACGGGTGTGTTGAAAGCGACGATCCAGGCGAGGAGAACCAGCATCACCAGCAGGCTGATCACGCTGCGCAGCACATCGTCCGGCGCCCCCGCGAGCATGGTCAGCACGCCGAGAGCGACGCCGACGAGCAGGGTCCCCCATCGGATCGGAGCGGGCAGGGTGACCCGCGGAGGCCGCGGGGACCGCGCATCTCCGGCCGCGCGGAACAGCTGGAGCACGCCGTAACCGCCGATACCCACCAGGACTATGCCCGCGGGGATCAGCACGACGCCGACCGGGAGACCGGGATCCAACGCGACGAGACCGAAAACGACGACAGCGCCGACGAGAACCACGACTTCGCCGAGGATGAGCGGCCACCGGGAAGCGCTCCAGCGCCACTGCATCCCATTGCGTTGCGCCATCCCGCTCGCCAGCTGCCCCCACACCAGAAAGGTGAACAGGATCACCTGGGAGGCGAGGACATCGCTCTGCCGGAGGACGAGCGCGAACGCGACGAGATACCCGGCCGTGATCACCGCATTGGCGATCTGGAGCCCGGCGAGCGCACGTCGGTCGACGGCGCGGCCTCGGCGCTCCACCACCGCGTCCGCTGCGGCCAGATACCGGCGCGCGATGTCGGCATCCGGCGGCACGAGAGCGTCGTGACCGGGAATCGGCTTCTGCTGCATGTCGGGCCTCCCCCACTTTCCTTGTGGAAAGCTCTCTACTTTCCTATCGGAAAGCGAGTGGGGAATCAACCCTCGGACATGACGAAGGCCGCCCCACACCATGGGGCGGCCTTCTCAAGAATGTTCTGCGCGATTGAACGCAGGATCGCAGTGCCTTAGCGGCGGAGTCCGAGACGCTCGATCAGCGAGCGGTAGCGCGCGATGTCGATGTCCTGGAGGTAGCCGAGCAGACGACGGCGCTGACCGACGAGCAGGAACAGCCCACGACGCGAGTGGTGGTCGTGCTTGTGCTCCTTGAGGTGCTCGGTGAGGTCCTTGATGCGCTGCGTCAGCATTGCGACCTGCACCTCGGGGGATCCGGTGTCACCGGGGTGCGTCGCGTACTCTTCGATGATCGCCTTCTTGACGTCTGCTTCCAGTGCCATAGATTCGATCCCCTCTCTGCTTGTTGCGCGGCGCCCGACGCCTGATACGTGGGCTCTCTTTATCCGCGGCCGATCAAACGGCAACCTGACGAGTCTACCAGCCGACGACCGCCCTCGGTGACACCGGCGGCGGAGCGAGTCCGTCAGGGTCAACTAGTCTCGAAACGTGCAGAAGAAGTTCGAGGAGTGAGCGCCCGCCGCGGTCATCTGATCGACCTCTCCCCCTTGAAGTCCAGTCCGGCGTTCGCCCGGATGTGGATCGGGTCGACACTCGCCGGCATCGGCGGACAGCTCACCATCGTCACGGTGATGCTGCACGTGTTCGCCCTGACGCAGAACACCTTCGCGGTCTCGATGATCGCCGTGGCCGGACTCGTGCCGATGATCCTCGCCGGCCTGTACGGCGGCATGCTCGCCGATGCGTTCGACCGACGCCGGGTGGCACTGATCGCGGCGACCATCACTTTCCTCTCCACCGCCCTGCTCGCGGCTCTCACCTGGACGGGCATGGAGACCATCTGGTGGCTGTACGCGCTGAGCATGATCAACTCCGCCGCCAATTCGGTGGGCATGGCCACGCGCACGGCGATCGTGCCGCGGCTCATCCCCCGTGAGAAGCTCGCCGCAGCATCCGCGCTGAACGGTGTGGCCTTCGGGCTGACGGTCATGGCCGGACCTGCGCTGGCGGGCCTCCTCGTCGCCCTCACCGGCTACGGCTGGACGTACACGATCGACGTCGTGCTCATGCTGTCGATGTTCCTGGGACTGTGGACGCTCCCGGCGCTGCGGCCGGAGGGAGAGATCGTCCGACCCGGCCTCGAGTCGCTGGTGGACGGCTGGCGCTTCCTCCGCAGAGCAGGCAACATCCGGATGCAGTACATCATCGACATCATCGCGATGACGTTCGGGCAGCCGCTCGTCCTCTTCCCCGCGCTCGGCACGGTGCTGCTGGGCGGCGGAGCGCTCACGACCGGCATCCTCACGGCCGCTGTGGCCGTGGGGACGTTCGCCTCGAGTCTCTTCTCGGGCCGGGTCGTTCAGTACCGCTGGCACGGCCGTGGCATCGCCCGGGCCGTGGAGGCCTATGGCGCGTCGATCCTGCTGTTCGGGATCGTGCTGCTCGTCGGCGCGTTCTCGTCACCCGCGACCGAGACGGCTCCCCACATCGGGTTGATCGTCGCCGCCTGCGTCGCCCTCGCCCTGTCCGGTGCATCCGACAACGTCAGCTCGATCTATCGGAACACCATGATGCAGGCCGCCGTACCCGACTCGATGCGCGGACGCCTCCAGGGCCTGTTCATCGTCGTGGTCGCCGGCGGGCCCCGCGTCGGGGCGCTGTACGCGGGCACGCTGGCGACACTCACGACCCTCTGGTTCCCTCCCCTGCTCGGTGGAGTGCTGGTCATCGCCCTCGTCGCCGCGCTCGCGCAGCGCAACCGCCGGTTCCACGACTACGACGCAGAGAACCCCGAGCCCTGACGGGCCCGGGGTTCCGGTGGCTCTCCGACGCGGTCAGTCCTGCTGCAGAGCGCCCTGCAGGTCGAGGCTGATCGTGACATCCTTGCCGACGAGCACGCCGCCGGTCTCGAGCGCGGCGTTCCAGGTGAGGCCGAAGTCCTCGCGGTTGATGACGGTCTTGGCAGAGGCGCCGGCCTTGTAGTTGCCGTAGGGGTCGGTGCCGAAGCCGCCGAAGTCGAGCTCGAAGCTGACCGGCTTGGTGACGCCGCGGATGGTGAGGTCGCCGTCGACGTACAGGTCGTCGCCCTTGACGTGCGCACCGGTGGAGACGAACTCCATGGTCGGGAAGTTCTCGGTGTCGAAGAAGTCCGCCGAGCGCAGGTGCGCGTCGCGACCCTCGTCGTTGGTGTCGATGGAGGTCACGTCGACCGTGGCCTCGACCTTGGCGTCCAACGGGTTCTCCGGAGCGATCAGGGTCGCGCTCTTCACACCGAAGGTGCCGCGCACCTTCGAGATCATCATGTGGCGCACGCTGAAGGTGACCTCGCTGTGCGAAGGGTCCAGGACCCAGGTGCCGGGACGGTAGCCGGGGATGTCGATGCTGGTCATTGCTTCTCCTCTGGAGACTTCAGCCGCTGCTGCGGCAAGGGACAGGGGCCGCGTCGCCGCGACCACTGTGACAACTTACATTCATTCGCATGTATTCCCCTGAATGAAGAAACTTTTCCCGCACATGCCGCGAGGCGCCTCCCTCCCGGAGGAGAGAGACGCCTCGTGGAAGAGACCGATGTCAGCCGACGGCGACCAGATCGATGATGAAGATCAGCGTCTTGCCGGAGAGGAAGTGACCGCCGCCGACCGGGCCGTAGGCGAGATGCGGCGGGATGATCAGCTCGCGGCGACCGCCCACCTTCATGCCGGGGATGCCGTCCTGCCACCCCTGGATCAGGCCGCGCAGCGGGAACTGGATCGTCTCGCCACGGCCCCACGAGGAGTCGAACTCCTCGCCGGAGTCGAACTCGACGCCGGCGTAATGGACCGTGACGGTGTCGCCGGGCTTCGCCTCGGCGCCGTCACCCTCGATGATGTCGCGGACGACGAGCTCCGCCGGAGCGGGAGTGCTGGGGGCTTCGAACTCAGGCTTTGTGCGTTCAGTCATGTCTCCATCAAACCCGAGGCCGGCGGACCCGGTCAACGCACGCGCACCTGCTCACAGCGAACACCTCACGCCCTCGCCGGCGAACCTCGGCAACAAGCTCTTGACACTCATGCAGGGCCGGGTGCACCCTGTTTACAGATCAACTCAGCGCCCGGGAGACTCGCAGGCATCGCCGCAGCACCGGGCGCTGAGTCTTGTCCTGGAGCGATTCCCGGCCCCTCACTCGACGTATCCTGCGAGGAGCTCGGCGATCTCCACCGGTCGGCTCAGCATCGCGCAGTGTCCGCCGGGCAGCTCATCCGCGACCACTCCCAGGCGGGTCTCGGCGAGGTCGCGCAGGAATGCGGCAGGGAAGAAGCGATCGTCGGCGAACAGCACGAATCTCGTCGGCACGTCGGGCCACGCCGCCAGAGGCCACGGCCTCTCCATCGCCGCCTGCGACGGATGCGCCCGCTCCCGTCGGAGCGCCTCCTCTGCCAGCTCGTGCGGAACTCCGTTGTAGAAGCTGACGAGGGGGTCGTCGTTCCCGGTCAACCCGCCGTCCCGCGCCGACTGGGCGGCAGACGCCGTGACGTATCCCGAGTTCGCCCACCACTGATCCGGGGACTCGCCCGGGGACGGGATCATCCCCGCCATCAGGACGAGGAGATCGGCGGAGAGGCGCTCGGCGACCAGCGGCGCGGTGAAGGCCCCGAAGGAATGACCGACGACCACCACCCCCGCCTGCGCACCCACCAGTTCCGCAACCGCCTCGGCGTAGTCGTCGAGAGTGAGCGTGTCGTCGTCGGCGGGAAGGTCGGGCGCGAACACCTCCTGCCCGCGCGCCCGCAGCTCGGCGGCGACCAGATGCCAGGACCATCCGACATCTCCGCCACCGTGGATCACGACGAAGGTGCTCATCCGCCACCGCCTTCCCTCCGAGAAGGGTACGCCGTCGCGTGTCGCGTCAGTAGGCCAGCAGGGCCGCCCTGGTCGCCCTGGTGCGGATCAGGAGCGCGCGCTCGTCATCCACGGCCATGGGGTCGCGGCCGGTGATCGCCCGCTGACGGACAGCGGCGAGCTCGGTCGCCTCTTTGATGAAGGCGCGCATCAGCGGACGACGGTCCCCCCGCAGCTGCGACGCCCAGGCGAGTCCGACCTTGCGCCCGGCAGGCGTGGCGAGCATGGTGACCTCCTCGGGCGTGAACCATCCGGCCGCGGCGTAGTCCTCGAGGCGGGCACGGGTGAGTCGGGCCTCCTCACGACGCAACGCGACGATGCACAGGATGAATCCGATGAAGAGCGGCACCTGAAGGGTGAAGTAGAGACCGAAGAAGTCGGCGAACGTCGCCGAGCCGTTCCAGAGGGCGTGGAGCAGGATCGCCCCGACCACCCCCACCGCGCCAGCACCGAGCGCGGCCTTCGCGGAGCCGTGACGCCGAGCGACGAGGCCGATCGCGAAGCCGGTGATCGCGGTGAACATGGCATGAGCGAAGGGCGAGAAGAGCCCGCGCACCACGAACGTGACGGTCAGCTGCTCGCCGCCACCCTCGATGAGGCTCACCCCGAAGTACTGGATGTTCTCGGTGAAGGCGAAACCCGCCCCGACCAGCGCGCCGTACACGATGCCGTCGACAGGGCCGTCGAACGCTCGTCGGGCGAGCAGGAAGATGAGGAAGACGCCGAGCCCCTTCCAGAGCTCCTCGACGATAGGCGCCTGCACGACGGCGGTGAACTCCTCGGAGCGAATGTCGAGCAGGAGGGTCAGCGCGGTGTCGACGAGAAGGGTGAGCCCGACGGCCGCGACGGCGCCCCATGCGATGGCGAACGCCACCAGCCGCTTGGGCTCGGGCTCCCACCGATCGATCAGGCGCACGCCCAGGAACACGATGGTCAAAGGGATGAGCGCGAGCACCAGCCCCACGACGGAAGCGAACGATCCGAGCGCCCAGACGAAGTAGCCGACGAGGGCGATCAGGAGGAAGCCGAGCACCCCGAAGAGCCAGAGCGACACCGTGCGCCCGTTCCTCGTCGGAACGGGCAGCGCCGGGAGCGACTCCGCCGGCGACGGGGCGACGGGAGCCGGCGGCGTGTAGGGCGTCGGCTGCGCGAGGGACGATGCATACCCCGTCGCCGAGGGGCGGGCCGCGGGCGCCGAAATAGGGCTCGCGTGCGGTGCGGGCGCGAACGGTTGCGGCTGTGCCTGGCGTAGCGAGGTCTGCAGCGATGCCGCCGGCGGAGGCGGCGCATACGGCGCCGGCTGCGGCGGCGAGGGCTGCTGCGGCTGGGACGGTCCTCCGGAACTCATAGGCAAAGCTTATGGGCACAACGCCGGGCACCCGGATATGGCGACCCCCTCCACCCGGCGACCTGCACCCACCCGGTAGCGTAGAAGCATGCGGTTCGCTCACCTGCGCCGTCCCGACTCCCCTCTCGCGGTTCTCGCCGTCGTGGAGGGCTCGGACGCCGTCCTCGTCTCTGATCTCCTGACCGACCCTCCTGCCACGCTGCAGCAGCTGATCGAGAGAGGGGACGATGGTCTCGACGCACTGCGCCGCGCTCTGGCGGACACCACCGCGCCGCGGCATCCGCTCGCGGGATGGGCGTTCGCCTCGGCCGTGCTCGCTCCGCCCGCGGTCCTGGCCGTCGGCCTCAACTACGCCGCGCACTCGAGTGAGCTCGGTCTCAAGACCGATGCCGCCCCGACCGTCTTCACGCTCTGGCCGAACTCGCTCACCGGACACGACCAGACCACATCCTGGCCGCGCACGCTGAGTGAGGCCGTCGACTACGAGGCCGAGCTCGGCGTGCTCATCGGCTCGCCTGCGAAGGACGTCGCCGAGGCTGATGCGCTTTCGCACGTCTGGGGATACACGGTGGTCAACGACATCACCGCCAGGAACATCCAGTTCTCCGAGGCTCAGTGGTCACGCTGCAAGTCGTTCGACGGATTCACCCCGACCGGACCGTTCGCGGTGACCGCGGATGAGATCGCCGACCCGCAGGACCTGCACATCTGGACCGTCGTCGACGGTCACACCGTGCAGGATGCGAGCACCGATCAGATGGTGCGCTCGGTGGCGAAGCTGATCGCGCACCTCTCGCAGTCGCTCACGCTGCTCCCCGGCACCCTCATCTCGACCGGCAGCCCCGGCGGTGCCGGCTACTCGCGCGACCCGCAGATCTTCCTTCGCGACCGGTCCACCGTCACGGTGGGCATCGACGGCATCGGCGAGCTCACCACCCACTGCCGCATCACCGACTGACTTCACGGATAGACGAAGGGGACAGATGCCGGCGCATCCGTCCCCTTCGTCTATCCGTCTGTGAGATCAGATCTCGATCAGGTCTTCCGGTGAGATCACCGGGATCGCGGCCGTGATGGTCTCGAGTCCCGAAAGTCGCGCAGGCGAGAGCTGTTTGACGACCTCGTCGCGCGACATGAGACCGGCCTCCACCACGAGGTCGGCCACGCTGCGGTTGGTCAGCAGTGCGGTCTTCGCGAGAGCGGCCGCCGCGGCGTAGCCGATGAACGGGGTCAGCGCCGTGATGACTCCGACCGAGGCACCGACCATCGCGCCGAGGCGGTCGCGGTTCGCGGTGATGCCGTCGACGCAGTTCACTCGCAGAGTCCACATCGCCTGACGCATCCAGGTGATCGACTGGAAGATCGAGTGCGCGATGACCGGCTCGAAGGCGTTGAGCTGCAGCTGTCCAGCCTCCGCCGCCATCGTGACCGTCATGTCCGCCCCCGCGACGGCGAACGCCACCTGGTTCACGACCTCGGGGATGACCGGATTGACCTTGCCGGGCATGATGCTGGAGCCCGCCTGCATGGCAGGAAGGTTGATCTCGCCGAGACCCGCCTGCGGGCCGGAGGAGAGGAGACGGAGGTCGTTGCAGATCTTCGACAGCTTCATCGCGTTGCGCTTGAGCGTCGAAGAGAACGACATGAAGGAACCGGTGTCGCTGGTGGCCTCGACGAGGTCACCGGCAGTGCGGAGGTCGAGCGACGTGATCTCGCGCAGGTGCTTGAGCACGGCGGGTGCGTAACCGGGGTGGGTGGTGATCCCGGTGCCGATCGCGGTGGCGCCCATGTTGATCTCGAACATCAGCGAGGCGTTCTCGGTGAGACGGGTGTGGTCGTAGCCGAGCGTCGTGGCGAAGCCGTTGAACTCCTGCCCCAGCGTCATCGGCACGGCGTCCTGCAGCTGCGTGCGCCCCACCTTCAGCACATCGTGGAACTCGCGCGATTTGCCCAGGAACGACAGCCGCAGCAGGTCGAGCTCCTCGAGCAGCGAGCGCAGGGTCAGCGAGAGGCCGATCTTCACCGCGGTCGGGTACACGTCGTTCGTGGACTGGCTGCGGTTGGTGTGGTCGATCGGCGAAAGGAAGGCGTAGTCGCCCTTCTCGCGGCCCGCCATCTCGAGCGCGATGTTGGTGATGACCTCGTTCGCGTTCATGTTGGTCGACGTGCCGGCTCCACCCTGGATGACGCCGACCGTGAACTGCTCGTGGAACTCGCCGTCGATCACGCGCTGAGCCGCCCGGTCGATCAGGTCCGCCCGCTCCGGGTCGAGCACGCCGATCTCGCGGTTCGCACGGGCGCTGGCCTGCTTGACCATCGCGAGGCCGACCACGAGGTCGGGATACACCGAGATGGGCCGCTTCGTGATCGGGAAGTTCGCGTCGGCGCGGGCGGTGTGGATCCCCCAGTATGCGTCGACGGGAATCTCCATGCTCCCGAGCGAATCGGTCTCGGTGCGGGTCAGGGTAGGCGCGGCAGAAGCCATGTCACATCCTCGTGGGTCGTGGCGGGTGAGAAGGGTGGGGGATGTCTTCAGTCTACGCCGCTCAGCGTGCGGGTTTGCGGGAGAAGGCTTCGAGTCGCCCTTCCGGGTCGAGCTTCGCCATGCGCTCCAGCCAGGCCTCGGAGAAGTAGTCGCCGGTGTCGGCACCGGTCACCGGGACCACGGTGTGGGTGATCGTGTCGGGGTACACGTGCACGAGCTGGAACGCCTGAGCGGCGTCCATTCCGTTGACCTCGGCAGACGGGCGCGCGACGTTCATGGTGTAGCACGTCGCCGATGCCACGCTCACCGGCACGCCGGCGAAGGTGCCGTGCGAGGAGTAGTGCAGATGCCCGGCGAGGATGCCTCGGACGTCGCTGCCGCGGACGACGGCGGCGAGCTCGTCCTGATGTCGCAGCTCCAGGATGTCGAACAGCGGGAGGTGGCTCGGAAGAGGCGGATGGTGCATTGCGAGCAGGGTGCCGTGCGGGGCCGGCTCGGCGAGGACCTCCGCGAGCCAGGAGAGCTGACCGTCATCGAGATCCCCGTGATGCCAGCCCGGGACACTCGTGTCCAGCGCCACGAGTCGGAGACCGTCGAGGTCCCAGACACCGGTCACAGGCTCCTCGGTCGGAGCCAGATCGAGCAGACCCTCACGCAGCGCCGGACGTTCGTCGTGGTTTCCCGCCACCCAGATCACCGGGGCGCCGAGTTCCGCCGCGACCGGCTCGACCGCCGCGCGCAGACGGCGATACGCGTCGGGCTCGCCGAGGTCGGCCAGGTCACCCGTGACGACGATCGCCGTCGGATGCGGATGCACCGCGCGGATCGCGTCGAGCGTGCGGTCGAAGTTCGCCTCGACGTCGTAGCGTCCGCCCAGGCGCGCTCCCCCCGCGAGGAAATGCGGGTCGCTGACGTGGATGAGCACGTGCGACGCGGGCTCGTGCCTGCCGAAGACGTACGGACTGCCGGTTCCTGCGGACATGGCCTCAGCCTATTGCCGCACCGGCAGCGGCGGACGCGACCCGCGCTGGCCCTCCGAGGTCAGTGACCGACGACGAGGAGCAGGATGCCGCTCACCACGGCAGCGGCGCAGAGCGCGAAACAGCCGTAAGCGCCGACCAGGGCCACCGTCTTCTGGCCCTCGGTCAGCGGGCTCTTGCGTGCCGCCTTCGCCGCCTGCTTCTCGGCGCGCTTGAGTTCCTTCTCCGTGATCACGGTGATGGCGTCCGTGAACTCTGCAGGACTCACCACAGGGGCCCGCCCGCTGCGCACGAGCAGTCGGAGTCCCAGCGCGTAGAACGTGACGATGGCGGCGGCGCCGATGAGGGCTGCCGCGAACACCTGGAGGAAGGCGACCCAGTCGATCACGACGTTCATTCGGACTCCCCGTTCCGGTCGGCGTCGGGCTTCGTCGTCGAGGCCGCAGCCTTCGAGGAGCCGGCACCGGCCTTGGCCTCCGCCTTCTTGGCCTTCTTCTTCTCGGCTTTCTTCTCGGCGTCCTTCTTCGCCTGAGCCTTCGCCTGCTCGCGCGCCTCGGCACGGGCCCTGGCCTCGGCCTTGGCCTGCTCGATGCGCTGCTGACGGCGCGTCGGCGGAGGCGTATCGGGGAGTTCGACGGCCCTGCCGGACTCGGCGACGTCACTCATGGCGTTCGCCGGGGTGACAGCATTGCGACGCGAGCGCATGAAGAGGCCGAGAATGATCACCAGGGCGATCACGGCATCGATCGCCACTCCCCAGTTGCCCAGCCAGACCACCAGCAGCGCCGCGAGAGCGCCTACGCCTCCGGCAGCGGGAAGCGTCAGCAGCCAGCCGACTCCGATGCGGCCGGCGGTCCGCCAGCGCACGGTGGACCCGCGGCGGCCGAGGCCGGAGCCGATCACCGAACCGGACGCGACCTGCGTGGTGGAGAGGGCGAAGCCGAGGGCGCTGGAGGCGAGGATGGTGGCCGCGGTCGAGCTCTCCGCAGCGAAGCCCTGCGCGGGCTTGACGTCGGTCAGCCCCTTGCCGAGGGTGCGGATGATGCGCCATCCGCCGAGGTAGGTGCCGAGGGCGATGGTGAAGGCACACGCGACGATGACCCACAGCTCGGGCTCGTGATGGGCGCCGGACTGCCAGCCGATCGTGATCATCGCGAGGGTGATCACTCCCATCGTCTTCTGCGCATCGTTGGTCCCGTGGGCGAGCGCCACGAGGGACGACGTGAAGATCTGCCCCCATCGGAAGCCGTCGCGGCCGTCGGGCTTCCCGTCGTAGCGACGGGTGACCGAGTAGGCGATCTTCGTCGCGGCGAACGCGATCAACCCTGCCGTGACAGGGGCGATCAGGGCGGGGAGCACGATCTTCGAGAGCACCATGCCGAAGTCGATGCCCCCGATCCCGGCACCGACCAGAGTGGCGCCGATGAGTCCGCCGAAGAGCGCGTGCGACGAGCTCGAAGGCAGACCCAGGAGCCATGTGAGCATGTTCCAGGTGATCGCGCCGATGAGACCGGCGAAGATCAACGAGAGGAACAGATCGGCTCCCGCGGAGATGATCGCATCCTCGCGGATGATGCCGCCCGAGATGGTCTTGGAGACCTCGGTGGACAGGAAGGCGCCGACGAGGTTCAGCACTGCGGCGAGGAGGACGGCGGTCTTGGGCTTCAGCGCGCCGGTGGCGATCGGCGTCGCCATGGCATTCGCCGTGTCGTGAAAGCCGTTGGTGAAGTCGAAGAAGAGTGCCAGCGCGATGACAAGCACGACGATGAGGGCTGCGGTTTCCACCGTTCGCTTTCGGTCGTTTGAGGAAGAAGGAGATGTCGACGAGATCGACGTGACGAACGAAGAGTTCACCGTGGGTTTGACTTCCGTTAACCGGCCCCGGTGAATTCTCCCACCCTCCCCCGTGCCGGTCAACTCGACCTGGGATAGCGTGAGACGGTGACTGACGCCCCTGCCGCCGACCGCCGCTCGACCCTTCGCACCCATCACGGTGACACTTTCGACGATCCCTACGAATGGCTTCGCGCCAAGGAATCCGCCGAGGTCATCTCCCACCTCGAAGCGGAGAACGCCCACACCGACGCAGAGACGGCGCACCTCGCCGATCTGCGCGAGAGACTCTTCCAGGAGATCAAGGGCCGTGTCCAGGAGACGGACCTGTCGGTCCCCACCCGCCGAGGGGACTGGTGGTACTACAGCCGCACCGAGGAGGGAGCCCAGTACGGCATCCACTGCCGCGCCGCTGCCGCCCCGGACGACTGGACTCCCCCGCGTCTCGAGCCAGGAGTCGCGGTTCCGGGAGAGATCGTGCTCCTCGACGGCAATGTCGAATCGGAAGGACACGACTTCTTCTCGCTCGGCGCTTTCGACACGTCTGACGACGCCACGAAGCTGCTCTGGTCCACCGATTTCGAGGGTGACGAGCTCTACACCGTGCACGTGCGCGACCTCGCCACGGGCACCACGCTCGACGACGAGATCCCGAACACGGGCGGCGCCTTCTTCACGCCCGACGGCACCGGGGTGCTCTACACGACCCGTGACGAGGCCTGGCGCCCCGACACCCTGTGGCTGCACCGCCTCGGCACGCCGGTGTCGGACGACGTGCGGCTCTTCCACGAGCCGGACGAGAAGTTCTGGCTCGGGGCAGGGATCACCCGCAGCCGCCGGTATCTGGTCATCGCGGTCGGCTCGAGCATCACGAGCGAGGAGTACCTCGTCGATCTGACCGGCGAGCTCACCGCTCAGCCGCAGCTGGTCTGGCCGCGTCGCGAAGGCGTCGAGTATTCCGTCGAGCACGCGGTCGTGGGCGGCGAGGACCGGTTGCTCGTGCTGCACAACGACGGAGCCCTCGACTTCGAGCTCGTGTCGGTCGCCGCCGCGGACCCCCGGGGATCGCGGCACGTGGTGGTGGCGCACGAACAGGGCAGACGCCTGCTGGGTGTGGACGCGTTCCGCGACTTCGCCACCGTGGAGTACCGCAGCGAAGGACTCGAACGCGTCGGCCTGCTCGACTACGAGACGGATGTCGTCGACGAGCTGGCCTTCGACGAGCCGCTCTACTCCGCCGGAGTGAGCGGGAACCCCGAATGGCACTCCCCGTTCCTGCGCCTGGGATACACGTCGTTCGTGACGCCGGGGACCGTGTACGACCTCGATCTCGCGACCCGCGAGCTCGTGCTGCGCAAGCAGGTGCCGGTGCTGGGTGGATACGACCCCGCCGACTACGGGCAGAGGCGTGAGTGGGCGACCGCTGCGGACGGCGTCCGCGTGCCGATCTCGCTCGTCTGGAAGCGCTCGTTCGGCGAACCCGGGGGCGAGGCACGGCCGGTGCACCTGTACGGGTACGGCTCGTACGAGCACTCGATCGATCCCGGCTTCTCGGTCGCACGCCTCTCCGAGCTGGACAGGGGTGTGATCTTCGCGGTGGCGCACGTCCGCGGTGGAGGAGAGATGGGGCGACAGTGGTACGAGGACGGCAAGCTCCTCCACAAGCGCAACACCTTCACGGACTTCGTCTCCTGCGGCGAGCACCTGGTCGAGACCGGGGTCACGGCACCGACTCTCATGGTGGCCGAGGGCGGCAGCGCCGGGGGCCTGCTGATGGGGGCTGTGACGAACCTCGCGCCCGGGCTCTTCGCCGGCATCCTCGCCGGGGTGCCTTTCGTGGACGCCCTGACCACGATCCTCGACCCGTCGCTGCCGCTGACCGTGATCGAGTGGGACGAATGGGGCGACCCCCTCCACGACCCGGATGTCTACGCCTACATGAAGTCGTACAGCCCGTACGAGAATGTCCGAGACGGCGTCGAATACCCGCGGATCCTCGCGGTCACATCCCTGAACGACACCCGTGTGCTCTACGTGGAGCCCGCGAAGTGGGTCGCCCGTCTACGCGAAGCCGGGGCGAAGGACGTGCTCCTCAAGTGCGAGATGGTCGCCGGGCACGGCGGCGTGAGCGGGCGCTACAACTCTTGGAAGGAGCGGGCCTTCGAACTCGCCTGGCTCCTCGAGACGCTCGGCCTCGCCGACGCCTGAGCGCCGGACCTCCTGGTGTGAGCGCCCGTTCGTGGGCGCCACATCAGGCGATCACGTCAGAACAGTCCAGGGTCTGCACCGGCACAAGACGCACACCTGAGAACCCGCGGCTGTTTCACCGCGCGACCCGGGCGCGATTCGACGCGCGACATAGAGCACGCGAGATCAGGCGAACACGCCGCTTCAGGCACGCAGGAGGAGAAGTCGCCTGATTCCGCGAGGTCGCCTGATTCGGCGTGATGGATCCGATCGCTCTCGGACTCAGCCGAAGAGCGCCGCAGCCTCGTCGTAGCGGTAGCGCGGAACGGTGTTCAGTTCGCCGAGCGCATCGGCGAACGGCACCCGCACGATGTCGGTGCCCTGCATGGCGACCATCTGTCCCCACGCGCCGTCCACGATCGCGTCCGCCGCATGCAGCCCCAGGCGCGTGGCAAGAACGCGGTCGAAGGCCGACGGCGATCCACCGCGCTGGATGTGGCCGAGGATCGTCGCACGCGTCTCGATGCCGGTGATGCGCTCGATCTCGGGGGCGAGCTGGTCGCCGATACCGCCGAGGCGCGGTCGATTGAAGGCGTCGAGCCCCTTGTCGCTGTATGCCTCGTCCATCCCGAGGAGCTTGAACCCCTCGGAGACGACGACCAGGGGCGCGCGACCGCGGTCGTGGGCGCTGGTGACGAGCTCCGTGATGTCGTCGATCGACATCGGTACCTCGGGGATGCAGATGACGTGCGCACCGGCAGCCATTCCGGCGTGCAGGGCGATCCAGCCGACGTGCCGACCCATGACCTCGGCGACCATGCAGCGCTGGTGAGAGTCACCGGTCGTGCGGAGGCGATCCATCGCGTCCGTGGCGATGTTCACGGCTGTGTCGAAGCCGAACGAATAGTCCGTCGCCTGCAGGTCGTTGTCGATCGTCTTGGGGACGCCGATCACCTTGATGCCGTCCTTGGCGAGGCGGTCGGCGGCTGCGAGCGTGCCTTCACCGCCGATCGCGATGATGCCGTCGATCTTGTGCCCGTAGAGGGTCTTGGCGATGTTCTCGGCTCCCCCGCGCTCGCCCTCATACGGGTTCGTGCGGCTGGTGCCGAGGATCGTGCCGCCCACCTTCGACAGCCCCTTCACCTCGTGCCGGGTCAGCGGCATGAAGTCCCCGTCGACGAGTCCGCGCCACCCGTCACGGATACCGACGAACTCCAGGTCGTACGAGGTGGTGCCCTTGAGCACGATGCCGCGGATGACCGCGTTGAGGCCGGGGCAGTCGCCGCCGCTCGTCAGGATGCCGATCTTCATGCTGGTGCCTTCAGACGTTCGGGAGATGGGGGGAACAGGCGACGCTGCCTTCGATCGACACTAGCGCCCCGGCACACCCGGGCGCCATTCGGGCTCGATGAAAAACGCCGATCTTGACAAGGCGATTCGCCGATATCGATGAACTTCCCGCCGGCGCCGGCTTTCGCGCCAGATCCCGCGTTAAGAACAGCCGATCTTGAGGCTTACGCCCCGCCCAGCGCCTGTCGCAGCAGGTGCATGAGCGCCGCCAGCTGCACCGGCTCCCCGGCCGACTCCTCGACCGCTTCCCCGTCGAGGGCGCGTGCCGCGAGTCCCTGCTTCTGGTCGATCAGCTCGGCGATCTTGGTGTCGATGGTGTGCGCGGCGATGATCCGCCACGCCGTCACCGGCTCGTCCTGCCCGATGCGGTGCACGCGGTCGATCGCCTGCGTCTGCTCGGCTGCTGTCCACGACAGCTCGGCGAGGACGACGTTCGACGCCGCCTGCAGGTTGAGTCCCACACCGGCCGCGGTGAGCGAGCAGACGGCGATGCCGACCTCGGGGTCGCCGTTGAAGTCGTCGATCGCCTGCTGGCGGGTCGTGGACGTCTGGTCCCCACGGATCGAGACCGAACGGATGCCGGCGGCGGCGAAGTGCGCCTCGGCCTGGTCCATGACGTCGATGTGCTTCGCGAAGAACACGACCTTGCCGACCGAACGCTGCAGCTGAGCGGCGTAGTCGGCAGCCAGTGGCGCCTTGGCCTGACCGATGCGCCGGACCATGGTGAAGACATTGTCTCCCCCGGTGCCGGCGGCTTTCGACTCCTCGAGCTCGTTCTGGGCGACCAGCCGCACGATGTCGTCGTCGATCTCTCCGGGTGCGAGTCCACGGTCGCCGCGGGCCTCGATGATGCGCCGGTAGCGAGCGGCGAGCCGCTCCCCCAGCTCGCGCTCGGCCTGTCGGATGCTGCGTCCGAACTCATCGTCGAGCTGCACCGGCAGGTCGGCGATCAGCTTGTCGGGCAGGTCGGCGGCGACGTCCTTCTTCTTGCGACGCACGATGCCCATCGAGATGACCGCATCGCGCGCCTCAGGGTAGAAGGCCTTGTCCGCCGGGGTGAATCCGGTCGCATCGAGCTTCTCCATGAGCTCGGGCCCCGGCTTCTCACCGGTGGTCCAGCCGAGGAAGCGCCAGATCGCGTCGAAGTCCTCCACGTCGTTGATCAGCGGCGTACCCGTGAGGGCGAGCATCAGGGGGTCGTGCCCGGGAGTGCGCTCGCGCACCTGGGCGGCCAACGACAGCACGTTCTGGGAACGCTGCGAGGAGAGATTCTTGATGAAGTGCGCCTCGTCGACGACCATGCCGCGCAGCCCGATCGAGGCGAGCCAGGACATGTGCCGATCGAGGATCTCGTAGTTCACGATGAACACGTCGGCGAACGCATCGATGTCGTCGCCGTCACCCTGGATCACCGTGGCACGACGCTGTGGAGTCCAGCGCTCGACCTCGCGCGCCCAGTTCATCTTCACGACGTTGGGGACGACGACGAGCAGCGGGTACGCGCCCGCCACGGAAGCGGCAAGCACTGATTGCGCGGTCTTGCCGAGTCCTGGCTCATCGGCGAGGAGGAAGCTGCGGTGCCCCGCCTTCACGGCTTCGAGGAACCGGGACTGGTGCACCATGACCTCGAGGCCCTTGGGCGAGATGTGGTCGAACTCCGGCGCCGGAGGCAGATCCATGGACGCGGCGGATCCGCCGGCTCCGGTCTCGAAGGCCTTGTACAGCGGCCCCATGAGCTCCCAGCCGTCGAGGCGGCGTCGCGGCGTGGCGCTCGAACGGGGCGTCAGGTCGGGAGCGAGGAAGGGATTGGCCAGTTGTCGAGCTTCGACGGACGGCGGGGTGACCTGTCGCTCGGCGATCGCCGCCGGGATCGTGGAGATCTGCACCGGTGCCGCGTCGGCGATGATGAGCTCTTCCGGGGCGAGGTCGGCGCCGGATTCGAGCAGCCAGTCGCGGCGCATGCGCTTCGCCACCGGCGATGTCGCCTGGTCGGCCTCCAGCAGCTGGATGAGCGAGGTGTCGCGCGCAGCCGTCTTCGCGAGGATCGTGGCGACGCCGTCGAGCCGCTTCAACAGCTCGGCGCGAGCAGGATCACCGATCTCGGCATCCGCCTTCACACGCGCGCGCTCTTCGCGCACCAGGAAGGCGATCACCTGGAACTTCACCCGATTCGTGGGGCCGAGCTTCCCTCGCTGCGACTTGGCCTCGATCTCGCGCACCTTGCGCGCGAGGATCGGGATGAGGGGTGCCTCGTCGTCACGACGGGACGTCTTCTTGCGCCGCGTGGCGGCGGTTGCCGTAGTCGGCATGCTCCTCCTGAGCGTGAAGGCTCCGGCTTCCCCAGGAAGCCATGGGCCGTTCTCGTTGTCCGCGTGTGGCGTGAGCCAGGACCGTACGAACAGTGGATCTTCTTCCCGTCGGGGATCGCGAGATTCGCGAAGTTCGGCGGGAGCCGATGTCCATTCTATGTCATCGTGCCCGCGTGGACGCGATCGCCTACGCCGAGCCGCCCATTCGAACCGCCGAACGGGTCGCGCGCTACGACGTCAGTCCGAGGGCCCGTGCGGCATCGTTCACGTCGGCACCCATCTGCTCCATCAGCTTGTCGATGCCCTCGAAGGCCACCATGCCCCGCAGTCTGTCGACGAACTCGACCGTGACGTCGTGCCCGTAGAGGTCGAGGCCGGTCTCGCCCAGCACGTGGGCCTCGACCTGGCGCACGAGGACATCGTCGAACGTGGGGTTGGTCCCGACCGAGATGGCCGAAGGGTGCCGGATGCCGGTGTCGTGGTCGACGAGCCACCCGGCATAGACGCCGTCCGCCGGAACGAAGGCATCGACGATGGTCGAGAGATTCGCGGTGGGGAAGCCCAGCTCCCGCCCGCGCTTGAGCCCGTGCACGACCTCGCCGCGCACATCCGGGTACCGCCCGAGAACGGTCGCGGCTGTCGCGACATCGCCCTCCATCAACAGTTCGCGGATCCAGCTCGACGACACGCGCCGCGAAGAACCCGGAAGGTAGACGTCATCGACGACCTCGACCGAGAAGCCGTAGCGGGGTCCGAGTTCGCGCAGCAGCTCCGGCGTCCCCGCTCCCCTGTTCCCGAACCGGAAGTCCTGCCCGACCAGGACCGTCGACACCTGGAGGGCTCCCACGAGGATGTCGACGACGAAATCCTCCGCGCTGCGGGCCGCGAGTTCCTCGTCGAACGTGAGCACCAGCGTCGCGTCGAGCCCGAGCTCACCGAGGAGCTCGAGCTTGCGGTCGACCGTGACGACGTTCTCGGGGCAGCGATCCGGGCGGATGACGGCCAACGGGTTGCGATCGAACGTGACCGCGACCGATCGGCTCTCGGTGGCAGCAGCCGCCTCCTCGAGGCGCGCGATCACAGCGCGGTGGCCGGCGTGGACCCCATCGAACTTGCCGATGGCGACCGCGCTCGGGCCGAAGTCGTCCGGCACCTCATCCGGGCTTCGGAAGATGATCACGCGTCGACCTCGACAGGGCGCGCGACTTCGGCGGGGCGATGCGTGCGCAGCCACCAGATGCCGAAGATCGGGAGGACCAGCGGGATGAACAGGTAGCCCCGCCCGAACAGCGACCACACGGTCTCATGCTGGAACAGCTCGGGCAGCAGAATGCTCAGCAACCCGACGACGAGCACGCCGGTGAGCTCGAAGACGATCGCGATCCAGGCGACGGTGTACCAGCCGCGACGACGAGCCAGGACGAGGGCGAGCGTGGCCAGGATGTACACGAGCGCGGCGAGTGCGGAGAGCGAGTACGCGAGCGGCGCCTCGTCGAACCGACGGACGATCTGCACGAAGCTGCGTCCCGTGGCGGCCAGCGCCATGACGGCGTAGACGATCACGAGGACACGACCGATTCCGGTCATCCGAGAGGAGGGGGCGGTGGAGCTCATAGCGCATTCCATCCTAGAGCCGCGGAAGACGGCCGGTCTCCGCGCAGGCCTCTCGCCTCACGCGAGCTGGACGGCCCAGATGACCTGCATCCGCCAGAGCATGATCGCGATCGCGAGTGCGGCGACGCCCAGGATCACGGTGCTCCAGCGGCTGCGTTCCATGAGCGCCCACAGCACCGCGCCGACGGGCAGGAGCACGGCGGAGACCAGGTAGACCCAGAATTCGAGCAGGTCTCCGGTCGGCGGGTTTCCTGAGAAGGGCGCGATGATGGCGACGATCACCTGAACGATGAGCAGCGCCTCGACGAGGGCCAGAGCACCGACGCTGAAGTCACTCGGTCGCCTGCCGATCAGCCCCGCGACGAGACAGAACACGCCCGCGGCGACCGCGACGACGATCTGCACGATCGTGAACCACAGGATCATCGGTCGCCCTCCGGCATGTTCATGGCGCTCTTGAGGTCTGCGCCGCGCCTCTCGACGATCCCGATCAGAACCCCGTCCTCGTCGATCGCTGCGCCGAGGCGGCTCTCGAGACGGACGGCCTGCCCTGCGAGACGCTTGCCGTGGCGGAGGTCCCGCGCGTCATCGACCGACATCGCAAGGACCGGGAGAAGGCGTCCTGCAGCCTCACCGGGGGTCAGGGTCGGTGCACCCTCGAGCGCTTCGATGCCGACGGCATCCGTCACATCGAACGGCCCGACACGAGTACGTCGCAGCGCGGTGAGGTGACCGCCGACGCCGAGAGCGGAGCCGAGGTCGCGGGCGAGCGAACGGATGTACGTTCCGGATGAACAGTCGACCACGACGTCGAGATCGATGTACCCGTCGCCCTCGCGACGGCCGAGCAGATCGAACCGCGAGACGACCACGTCGCGCGCTGCGAGCACGACCTCTTCACCGGCACGCACACGCTCGTACGCGCGGCGACCGTCCACCTTGATGGCGGAGACAGCGCTGGGGACCTGGGAGATCTCGCCCGTGAGCCTCGCGATTCCGGCGGACACCGCTTCATCGCTGACGGACTCCCATGCCTCGGGAGCCGCCGTCGTGAGGATCCCCCCCTCCGCATCGTCCGTGCTGGTCGTCTGCCCGAGACGGATGGTCGCCGCATAGGTCTTGTCCGCGCCGACGATGTAGGTGAGGAGCCTGGTCGCTCCCTCGATGCCGATGACCAGCAGACCGGTCGCCATCGGGTCGAGCGTTCCGGCGTGCCCCACCTTGCGGGTGCCGAACGCTCGTCGCGTGCGGGCGACGACGTCGTGGCTGGTCAGCCCTGCGGGCTTGTCGACGAGAAGGATGCCGGGCGAGACCATCCCCCCAGCCTACCGAGAGCGCGACCGGCGACCTGCCGCCCGGTCGCCCTGCTCGCTCTCCGTCCGCGCTGTGCATGGGCTCGCTTAGAGTGGAGGGGTGCCTCTCCCGCCGGCCCCGCTCGAGCTGATGTCGCCATTGCCGACGTGGTATCGGGCGACCGCACGCGACCTTCCGTGGCGCCGATCCGAGTTCCATGATGAATTCGGCGCCTGGGGCGTTCTCGTGAGCGAATTCATGCTGCAGCAGACCCCGGTGACGAGGGTCATTCCGCATCTCGAGGCATGGCTGGATCGGTGGCCGACCCCTGCCACGATGGCGATGGCGTCGACGGCGGAGGTCGTGCAGCAATGGGCGAACCTGGGATATCCCCGACGCGCGCTCTGGCTGCACCGCGCTGCCGTCGAGATCACGGATCGTCATGGCGGAGTCGTTCCGCGTGACGTGGACGCGCTGCTGGCGCTCTCCGGCATCGGCGACTACACCGCCCGCGCCGTCGCGGTCTTCGCCTACGGCGACCGACACCCCGTGGTGGACACGAACACCCGGCGGGTTCTGGCCCGAGCTGTCGAGGGCCGCGCGCAGCCGGCACCCGCATCGCGCCGTGACCTCGATCTGATGGCCTCACTGCTTCCGGATGACGTCGACGAGGCCGCTGTCTTCAACGCGGCGGCGATGGAGCTCGGGGCCACGGTGTGCACGTCACGGGCACCACGATGTGAGCTGTGCCCCCTGGCCGGCAACTGCGCCTGGCTGGCGGCCGGCCGGCCCGACACGGGCGACGAACGCCGACGCCAGGCCACGTACGAAGGATCCGATCGACAGGCCCGTGGCGCGGTGCTGCGTCTGCTGCGGAACCAGGATCCCGATGCCGTCCCGCTCGATGCCGTACTCCCGGAGTGGCCCGACACCGGCCAGCGCGACCGAGCGATCGA
The DNA here is from genome assembly GCF_000708345.1 of Microbacterium sp. Cr-K32. NCBI lineage: Bacteria > Bacillati > Actinomycetota > Actinomycetes > Micrococcales > Microbacteriaceae > Microbacterium > Microbacterium sp. Cr-K32. The sequence continues at coordinate 438,757 of NZ_JARD01000012.1, forward strand.
CTCGCTGATCGCCGACGGACTCGCCGAAGCCGACGGGGCCACCCTGTTCCTGCCCCGCTGACGGCGCCCCGCGCGACGGCGGTTCACGGACGACGACGAATCAGACGTGTTGATCCGTGCGATGTGCAAGTACCGTCAGTTCGACCCGGCTCCGCACGTCGAGCTTGGCGAAGATCCGGCCGAGGTGGACTTCGACCGTGCGGACCGAGACGTTCAGCTCCTCGCCGATCTCGCGGTTCGCTGCACCTCGGACCGCGCGCATCGCCACTTCCAGCTCCCGGGCGGTGAGCCGGAGCGACCAGGCGGCGCGGCATGCCGAGAGCGGCCCGACCGCCGGGACGATGCTCCCCTCCCTCGCCTCGAGTCGGTCCAGCCTCCGGCGCACCGACTTCGCCCATGCCGTCGCGCCGGAGAGCTCGAACAGTCGTTCGGCATACTGCAGATGGATCCTCGCGGCAGAGTGATCGTCGCGGATCGCATGCCGGCTTCCGAGCATCATCTCCACGCGCGCCCGCTCGAACGGCGAACGCAACGTTCGCGCGATCTCCGCGACCTCGTCGCCGTCCGCACGCCATCGCCCGTCCGCCGCCGTCGCGATGCGTGTCCGCAGCTGCTGCGCCAGCGCGATCTCCGGAGGCTCGAGAGACGCGGCCGCCAACGGGACTCCGGGAGAAGGCGAGGCCAGCTCGTCCAGACCCGGCACGGTCATCGTCGTCTGCGGGGCGCCGAGATCGGACCAGAGCCGGACCGTGGCCGCGGCATCGTCGAAGGAGCCGGTGAGGAAGGACCGGACACCACGGTCCACGAGCAGATCCATCTTCGCGCCAGGCGGAAGGGTGAGCGTGAGCGACCGGGCGAACGGGCCGAGTTCGCCGTGCACCGCCAGATCGAGGCGTCGGGCGAGGACGACTCCGAGCCCGGCGAGGGGCAGCGCGATGGGAAGGGTGAGCGCCGCCTGGATCAGCCTGTCCCGCGCGACACCGATGTCACCTCGCCACGCGAGCAGGAGGACCTCGACGACCGACCGATACGCATGGACGACCGGGCTGTGCTCGTAGCCCGGCACGAAAGGATCAGGACCGCCGGACGGCGTCGATTCATCGACGACGAGCAGACGCAGCCCCAGATCGATGTCTCCCTCGACCGCGGCGCGCAGAGTTCGGAGCATCCCCCCGCTCACCGAGCTCGACTCCGTCACCATGTCGGCATCGCGATCTCCGGCCACGAGCCACCCCAGCGCGACGACCGGATCCCTCAGCTCCTGCTCGGCACCGATCCGCACGGCACCGTCCCGGAGGGCATCGAGCCACAGGCGCATCCCCCGCCGGTCTCCTCGCTCGGCGCAGAGGATGGCGGCGAGAGCGGCTGCTCTGGTCCAATGACGCCAATCGCTCTCGTCGGCGGATCCCGGCCGCACGGTGGTCGGATCGATCCCGGGAACAGCCCCCTGCACGAAGGTCTGCGCCACGATCAGAGCCCCGAGCCCCGCCCACCTGTGTCGTTCACCGCTGTGCGGATACAGCGTCCCCAACCAGGCGACGGCCTCCACCGCGAACCCGGCACCGACCGCCGACGCCCCGGCCACGAGCCGCGCCTCGTCCTGATCCTCGCCCACTGCATGTTCTGCCGCCTCGCGCGCCAGCATCAGTGCACGCTCCGGATGTCCGGCTTCGCTCAGCTGCCGCGCGATGAGGGTGAGCTCCCGTGCGGTCGACGGGTCGCCCTCGAGAGATGCCCGAGCCCGGTGCCAGTCCGCGCTCATCGGGTCACCACGATCGAGGAAGACCGCGCTCAGACGCTCATGGACCAGCGCGGTCCCGGCAGTGCAGGTCGTCGCCCGCACCCAGATCGAGAGTCGGGCGTCGACGAAACGCACGCGGCCGGCGTGCAGGGTCAAGTGATCGCCGACGGCGGCAGCGGCGATCTCGGTCGCCGTGCGTCCGTCGAACTCCAGGAGCGGACCCAATGAATCGTCCAAGCAGACCGCGAGCGCGAGGAGGAGCTGACGATCCCGCTCGTCGAGCAGCAGTCCCTCGAACCTGCGTGAGATCGCCGCGACCAGGGGCAACGGCGACGGCAACGGTCGGAGCCCATGGCGTTGGTGCGGAGTCAACCGCTCGACGACAGCGCGGATCGTGGCAGCGTCGGCATCCAGATCGCCGGCCAACCGGGCGAGCACATGTGGAGCACAGCCGAGATCCTGCGCGAGCAGTTCTTCCAGGAGGAGACCGACGGCGGCGGGCGCGATGAACGGCCCCCCAGACGTGCCCGTACCCTCGATGCCGATCCCCCTCAGCTTCGCGGGAGCCGGTCCCGCGAAGCCGAGCGTATCAAACGGCGCTCACTCCGCGTCGTCGTCCGTACGGTAGGGGTCCGCGTCACCGGCATGGGATGCCGACGAAGCGAGCTTGGCGACGTCGGCATCACGCTGCTGCGCCTCACGGAGCAGCGCCCCGATGTGGTCGGCGTTCTCCGGAAGCGCGTCGGGGATGAACTCGAGCGTCGGAACCAGCCGAGTGCTCAGCTGCCGTCCGACCTCGCTACGCAGCATTCCGGTCGCCGACGTGAGCGCCGCACCACTGGAGATGCGCTCCTCCTCGGTCCCCAGCACCGTGTAGAACACGGATGCATGCTGAAGGTCTCCGCTCACACGGACATCCGTGATGGTGACGAAGCCGAGGCGCGGGTCGCGCAGCCCCTTCTCCAGCCGTTCGGCGAGGATCACGCGGATCCGATCCGCGAGACGGGCCTGTCTTTCGCCTGCCATTGTTCTCTCCCTGTCCAGGAACCCTCAGGGCGTCCCCCGTCTCCGTGCTCGGAAGGAGCAGGAGAGGGAGACGCCCGAAGGTGTTTCGAAGTGATCAGCCGCGAGGCTTCTCGACGAGCTCGGTCGTCTCGATCTCATCGCCGATCTGGATGTCGTTGTACTTGCCGAGGCCGATACCGGCCTCGTAGTCCGTGCGGACCTCGGTGACATCGTCCTTGAAGCGACGCAGCGACTCGATGGCGAGACCATCGGCCAGCACGACGCCGTCGCGGATGACGCGAGCCTTGGCATTTCGCGTGATCGTTCCCGACCGCACGATGACACCGGCGATGTTGCCGAACTTCGAGGAGCGGAACACCTCGCGGATCTCGGCGACACCCGACTGGACCTCTTCATACTCCGGCTTGAGCATGCCCTTGAGCGAGCTCTCGATCTCGTCGATCGCGTTGTAGATGACGGAGTAGAAACGGATGTCCACACCTTCACGGGCGGCACGCTCACGCGCCTTCGTGTCGGGACGGACGTTGAAGCCCACGATGATCGCGTTGTCGATCGTCGCCAGGTTCACGTCGGACTCGGTGATGGCACCCACACCGCGGTGGATGATGCGCAGCTGCACCGAGTCGTCGACCTCGATCTTGAGGAGCGACTCCTCGAGTGCCTCGACGGCACCGGAGACGTCACCCTTGATGATGAGGTTGAGCGACTCGACCTTGCCCTCTTCGAGCGCACGGGTGAAGTCCTCGAGCGAGATGCGCTTGCGGGCCTTGGCCAGCTGGGCGTTGCGCTCGACCGCTTCACGCTTCTCAGCGATCTGGCGGGCCATGCGGTCTTCCTCGGTGACGATGAAGACGTCGCCGGCACGCGGCACGGAGTTCAGACCCTGCACCTGCACCGGACGCGACGGGAAGGCCTCGAGGACCTGCTCGCCGTTCTCGTCCGCCATCGCACGCACACGGCCGTACGCCGTGCCCGCGACGATCGCATCACCGATCCGGAGCGTTCCGGACTGGATGAGCACCGTTGCGACCGAACCGCGGCCCTTGTCGAGCTTCGCCTCGATGGCGACACCACGAGCGGCCTTGTTCGGGTTGGCGGTCAGGTCGAGACCGGCGTCGGCGGTGAGCAGCACGGCGTCCAGGAGTTCCTGGATGCCGGTGCCCGCACGAGCCGAGACGTCGACGAACATGACGTCTCCACCGAACTCCTCGGCGACCAGCCCGTACTCGGTCAGCTGCTGACGCACCTTCGAAGGGTTGGCGTCGGGCTTGTCGACCTTGTTCACCGCGACCACGATCGGCACGTTCGCCGCCTGGGCGTGGTTCAGCGCCTCGACCGTCTGCGGCATGATGCCGTCGTCGGCCGCGACCACGAGGATCGCGAGGTCGGTGACCTGCGCACCACGAGCACGCATGGCGGTGAACGCCTCGTGACCCGGGGTGTCGATGAACGTGATGGCGCGCTCGATGCCCTCGTGCTCGGTCCACACCTGGTAGGCACCGATGTGCTGGGTGATGCCACCGGCTTCACCCTCGATCACATTGGTCTGACGGATCGCGTCGAGCAGTCGCGTCTTACCGTGGTCGACGTGACCCATGACGGTGACCACCGGCGGACGGATCTCGAGGTCGTCTTCGCTCTCGGCCTCCAGCTCGGCCTCCAGGTCGAGGCCGAAGCCCTCGAGGAGCTCCTTGTCCTCGTCCTCGGGCGAGACCATCTGGATCTTGTAGCCGAGCTCAGCACCCAGGACCTCGAACGTCGCCTCATCGAGGGACTCGGTGGCCGTGGCCATCTCACCCAGGTTGAAGAGGATGGTGACGAGGGTTCCGGGCTGGACCGTGTAGCCGGTCAGCGTCTCGATCTTGTCGGCGAAGTCCGCGATCGATGCGCCGCGGCGCATGCGGATGATCTCTCCGTTGCCGCGGGTGACGTTGACGCCACCGACGACCGGAGCACTCCGCATCTCGAACTCTTGCCGCTTCGCCCGCCGCGACTTGCGCTGCTTGCTCTTGCCGCCGCCCTTGCCGAAGGCACCTGCGGTACCACCGCCGGGACCACGGCCGCGACCGCCACCGCCACCGGGACGACCGGCGAAACCGCCGCCGCCGGGGCGTGCTC